>JBKKBD010000168.1:0-69369 GCA_046714315.1 Specibacter sp. | reverse complement strand
GACCTTCGCTGCTTCATCCCGGCAGGTAACAGCCCAGACAGGTGCATCAACATATCTGCCTGCCGGCAGTGCCCCTGGCTTGGTCTTTGGATCAAGCCAGGGGCAGGGGTACATCAATCAGCGCCCGCTCCAGGACACTTCTGCGGGCGCAGGTATCACCACATACGCCTTTGATGCGCCAACACCTTCCAGCGCATGGGGGTTTGTCCTGGGCGATATCGATGCCGACAAGGCAATGGTCTCGGCCCTGGATACCAATGGACAGCCAGTCTCCGTCGCTGAGCTTGGTTTTCAGGGCGTGTTCAACTATTGCGATGCTCCAACGCCCCGGCCATGCACCGGTGACCTAGTTGACGGTGTCCGTCAGTTTGATTTACCGTCTTGGGATCCTGCCACAGGGACATTATTGGGCAGTGGATTTGGAACCAACCGAGACACTTCCGGGGCCTCGGGATGGTTCATGCCCACAGTGCCGCTGACAAGCCTGACAATCACGTATACGAGAATTACTGGGCTCCCTACGTACCAAACATGGTTTGCATCTGTGGCCCATGACATTTCCGGGGCTGTGTCCGGGTGTACCATTTCGGGCAGTGCAGTTGAACTGAAGGACGCGACCGGCAAGATTGTTGGATCTACTGTCACCGACTCACTCGGAAACTATGCGTTCAATAACTTCCTAGCCACCGATTCATATACTGTCTCGGCAACAGCGGCTGAGGGCTGTGAACTGATAAGCGATCCGAATCAGGCCGTTGACCTAAGCCAAGGCGACGTCAGCGACGTGAACTTCGAACAAGGCCAAATCACGACCCCGACAATCGATCCGACAATTGACCCGACAATCGATCCGACCGATGATCCGACAGTGGACCCCACCATCGACCCGACCGTTGATCCGACTGTCGATCCGACCGTAGACCCGACGATCGACCCGACTGTCGATCCGACCGTAGACCCGACGATCGATCCGACGATTGACCCGACTGTTGATCCGACGATCGACCCGACTGTCGATCCGACAATCGATCCGACGGTGACAGGGACGAGCGAGCCGACGCTGACACATCGGCCAACGAATCCAGCCAACGCCTTGGCTTCAACTGGATTCACCGGAGCAAATTCGGTGCTGGTTGTGGGTGGGGCGCTGCTGCTTGTCTGTGGGGCGGCCGTCGCAGCCTTAACTCGGCGCCGGGCCAGGCACTAGCCGCACGGGTACGCCCCGGGAGTTGCTGACGGGCACACCGCCGCTTCATGATTGAATCGATGTATGACTTCTGTTGAGCACATCCTGGACCTCCGAGACTTTATTGAAGCGTCGCCGTCGAGCTTCCACGCCGCGCACGTAGCGGGCGAGAGGCTCGCGGCGGCGGGTTTCACGCAGCTGGCGGAGAACGAGCACTGGCCCGTTCACGGCAAGTTCTTCATGATTCGCGACGGCGCCATCATCGCCTGGGTTGTGCCGCAGCAGGCCACCGCGACCACGGCCTTCAACATTCTGGGCTCACACACCGATTCGCCGTCGTTCAAGCTCAAGCCCAAACCCACCACGGGCCGTTTCGGCTGGTTGCAGGCGGGTGTGGAGGTTTATGGCGGACCGCTGATTAACTCCTGGCTGGACCGTGAACTCCAATTCGCTGGCCGTTTGGTGGATCTCGATGGCACCGAAACCCTGGTGGCCACCGGAGCGCTGCTGCGGTTCCCGCAGTTGGCCATCCACCTGGATCGCAGCAGCAACGATGGCCTGAAGCTGGATAAGCAGCAGCATATGAACCCCATTTGGGGTCAGGGTAGCCCCTCGGACGAGGACCTGCTTGGTCTTCTGGCCGAGCGAGCTGGCGTTGACGCCACGAGGATTGGTGGCTTCGACATCGTTGTGGCCGACACCGCCCCAGGCCAGGTTTTTGGTGCGAAGAATGAGTTCTTTGCCGCTGGCCGCATGGATAACCTCACCTCGGTGCATGCAGGTCTGGTGGCGTTGATTGCCGCGGCCGATGCGGTTGCCGCCGGTGGAGACCAAGCGATTCCGGTACTGGCTGCCTTTGACCATGAGGAAATTGGTTCCGGCTCCCGCTCGGGCGCGTGCGGACCCATTCTGGAAGATGTCTTGACCCGGGTGTCGGATGGTTTGGGCGCTTCGGTGAGTGAACGCCGTCGTGCTTTTGCAAACTCGGTGTGCATCTCTGCTGACGCCGGCCACGCGGTCCACCCCAACTATTCCGAACGCCACGACCCGGCCAACCTGCCGGTGCTCAATGGTGGCCCGCTGCTGAAGATCAACGCCAACCAGCGCTACGCAACCGACGGCGTGGGTGCCGCACTGTGGTCCAAACTATGCGCCACGGCAGGCGCGCCTTACCAAGAATTCGTCTCCAACAACAATGTCCCATGTGGTTCGACGATTGGCCCGCTCACCGCCACGCGTCTAGGCATCCGGACCCTGGATGTGGGCACGCCGCTGCTGTCCATGCACTCGGCCAGGGAGCTGTGTGGCGTCAAGGACCCGTTCTACCTGGCGCAGATCACCCAGGCCTTCTTTAGTTCGGCTGCCTAGCTCGGCAGTATCCAGGGTGGTCAGGCGGCGAGACTGACCACCAGGTTGATGGTTGTGGCCAGAATGCCCGTGCCGAAGACGAAGGCCAGCAGGCTGTGCCGCAGTACTGCCGAGCGCATGGCCCGCGTGGTGATGTTGGTGTCGGAGACCTGGTAGGTCATGCCGACGCTGAAGGCCATGTAGGCAATGTCCGTGTACTGCGGCGGCTCATCCTGGTTGAACTCGATACCGCCGGGCTCGGGTTCACTGCTGTAGTAAATCTCCGTGTAGCGCAGCGTGAACAAGGTATGGACCATGAGCCACGACATGGCCGTACAGCTCAGCGCCAGCAACGCCAACAGAAAACGTCCGGTTCCACTCACGCCTGTACTGCCGAGAATGACCAGCACGACGGCGGCCAGCGAACCTAGCGCCGCCAACAGGATCAGCAGGTCCGAAATGCGGCGCCCGGGATCCTCCGCCACGGCGTGAGCGGCAGTACGTTCGGCATCCATGGGAATGATCTGCAGCCACACCGAGGCGTTGTACACGAGCGCGGCCGATGCCCAGCCGACGGCCGGGGCATAAATCCAAGCTCCCAGTACACCTGTCAGAACAGCCGCGAGGGCACCGCACACCATCATGGCCAGTATGCGCAGCCGCCGGTGCCGGGCCCGCGGTGAAGGTGCAGGGTTCATGCTGTGATCATGCCACGGCGGAGGGCTGTTGTCCCGCCGCACACAGCCCAATGAAGGCGCCCAGCTCGGCCATGCCAACAGGAGTGGACGGCATGTAGTTACTGAGCAGGGGGGATCGGATGATGACAGCACGCCACTGTCCGCGGGATACGGCCACGTTGATGCGGTTGCGGTTTAGTAGGAATTCCATGCCGCGCGGAGCCGCCGTGGGATCGGCGCAGGCCATGGTCACCAGCACCACGGGGGCCTCTTGGCCCTGGAACTTGTCTACGGTTCCGACCTTGACTCCCGACAGGCCCGCCTGGTCCAGAACGCCGCGCACCACATGGACTTGGGCGTTGTAGGCGGCCACGACCAGGATGTCCTCCTGGACCAGCGGTCGGGGTGCCTTTTCTGCGCCGGGTGTCCACATCAGGCCGATGTGCGCTTTGGCCTGTGCCACCACCTCCGCGGCCTCCTCGGGGGAGGACTGCATGTTGTCCTTCTCGCTCTGCGGGTCCTGGCTGATGTATACGGTTTCCACGCCGGGAGCCTTGCCCTCCAGGTAGCGGAGCGAGGCGGCGGGGGCCGATTCCAACTTCCCTTCGTAGCTCAGAGCCGACACTGCCGCGCACAGATCCGGATGCATCCGCCATGAGTCGGCTAGGAAGTAGCCCAGCTCCGCCTGCAAGGTGGCATGCCCGGCGGACAGCCAACCAAGCGCCGACTCGTCCACGGGTGCCGGGTGTGAACCCTGTGTGACCTGCGGCAACTGCTGTGGGTCGCCCAGTAACAGCAGGCGCTTGGTGGATTGTGCAACGGCCAGTGTATTGGCAAGCGAGTATTGCCCCGCCTCGTCGATCACGAGCAGATCCAGCGATCCCTCAGGCACATTGGCACCCGTCATGGTCCATGCCGTGCCGCCAATCAGCGCGCCCTCGGGGTCATCCAACAGCTTGCCGAATTGTTTATCGTCGATGATTTTCCACGGCACGGCATGAGGAGCGCTCAGTTTTTTGCCCACGCGCGCCGGATCGACGTCGGCCTTTTCAATTGCTGCGCGCAGCATGTTTTCCACGACCGCGTGCGATTGCCCCACCACGCCAATCTTCCATCCCTTGGCCATGAGGTTCGCGATGACGTGCGATCCCACGTGGGTCTTTCCGGTGCCGGGCGGGCCCTGAACGGCAAGGTAGGAATGATCCAGCTTAAGTACAGCCTCGGTGATGGCGGTGATGTAGTCGTGTTCCTGCAGGCTGTGCCCGTCCCCGGGCACGACGGCGGACGGAAGGCCCCCGCCGTCGACCAACCGGGGCTTGGCCTTACGTAGGATCTCAATGCCCGGGTGCTTGGGCAGGTGCGGAAGATTGCTGCCAACTTTGTTGGCCAAGGTTGCCAGTGCGGCCCGAATGCTCGCGGTACGAACAGGTGATTTCGGTGTGATGGCAATGGGCAGGTTGTTATAGGGCGGAACCTTGGTGGTGGAACTTTCCTGCACCAACAAGGTGGTCAGTTCGGGAGTGGCTGGATCGGAAAGATCCTCCATAACCGTGAGGTTGAATAGACCGCCGCGGCGCAGGGAGTCGACGGCTTCCTCCGCGATACCTTCCGGCAGCGGTGCGTCCAACATAGTGAACCAATCAGCCCCGGGTTTGAAATCTGAACCTTCGCTTGCCGTGCCCGTGACCTTGAGTGTTCGCCGTTCTGTTCTAGCCTTCGGTTTGTCAGCCGGCTTCTCCCAGTCTGCCACCAAGTCAACATGCTCGACGTGGAGCATGTTGCGCTCCTCGACCCAATTCGCGGGGCCCCTTTCCAGACGGTCAAAATGGCCCCACCAAAATTGCTTGTCCTCACGGCGGTGGTAGCTGGCGGCCGCGGCCACCATGTCGATCGCCTTCTCGTCATCGCTTAGTTTGTAGCCCTCTTGCTGATGCAGCTGGTCGATGAAGGCCTGAAGCCGTAGCTCATCGTCGGTGTGCTCGTAGCTGCTTTCCTTGACTTCAGGGACGTTGAGCTTGCCGCTTCCTTGCGTCCAATCACCGGCAACTGTCGCTGCACCAATTTCAAGGAGCCAATCCCGCAGGCGCAATGTGGAGACACAGTCGTAGCGGTTGTAGTCGCTGATGTCCGCCAGTGTCCGCTCCGCCTCGGCGGCCATTGCAGCGTCACCTGCCAGTCCGGCGTCGCGCTGCCTACAGTAGTTTGCATAGGCGACCACGGAGGCACCGGCGTCCGTCACATCACCTGCGCGGCCCGCGGGCATATAAAAGGGCTCGAGCTTCTTGATCGAGTAGGAACTTTCCGAAATCCGCACAGACTGCCGCACGGTGTCGAGCAGGTCAACAAGCAGGCCCGTGCGCAGCCAATTGTCAATGATCTCCTCGGCCTCGCTGTCACCGTGCATGACGGAGAGGTTCCGCAGCGCCGACTTCTCGTACGGCGCGTAATGGTAAACATGCATGTCAGGCCATATTTCGCGGCGCGCTTCGACGTAGTCCAAGAACGCCCTGAATGCTGCGCCTTCTTCAAGGCGGGAGTGCGCCCAGAACGGTTTGAACACCAGGCCCTCATCGCCCACAGGGGCGGCGCCGGGCGATGGCGCCTCGATGGAGCCGAAAAGGTATTCGATACCCCACTTTTCCGTGTCAGGATCCTGCCAGAGCGGATCGCCCTCGAAATCAAAGAAGATATCGCCGTCGCTGGGCCGCGGCAGCGGACTGACGGTGGGCAGAACTTTGAAGCTGATCTTATGCGCGGTGCTGTCCTTGCCAGCAATGGCTGTGCCCGTGGGTGTTTCCAGACCCAGCTGCATGCGGGCCTGGTCGCGTAGGCGTGCCAGGGGCCCTGTAGCCTCGGCGGGTGCCATATCCGCCAGATCCTGTACCGTGGCGATGCCCTGCGTCATGAGCTTGCGGCGCTGGGAAGCGCTCATGCCGTTGACCAACAGCAGATCGCCGTGCAATTTCGCCTGCTCCGAGCAGTAATCGCAGCGCCCGCAGTAGCTGATGCCTGCCTGTTGCCATGTAACCGGCGACGGTTGAGCTCGGTGAGTGGCCGTCAGCGCAAGGAAGTTGTCCCGACGTTCCCGGAACACGGGCAGGAGATCCGGCATGGGATGGTTGCTTTCGCTGCGGTCACCCAGCTTCAACGTGGCCACCGGCGCTACCGGAATTCCATAGTGCTGGAGCTGGTCCCCATAGGCGGCCAACTGCAACAACGCGCTGACCTTGGCATGACGGGCCAACTTGGTGTCCCACACCGCGTACGAACCGTCCGGCTGCTTCATGAGGAAATCGGCGAAACCCACGATGGAACCGTCAAAAAACGTCGCTTGGAAAACCACGTCGGCGCCGGCTCGCAAGGCCTCAAGGGTTTCCTCACGCTTGGCCTCGAGGCCAGCCCAGGAAAGCTCACCGCGGTCCACGGACTTCACGCCCTTGCCCGTGGCCGGGTCCCACTCGCCATGCTTGGCAATCAGCTCGTCCAAAATCTTGTGCTCAAAGGCATCACCGAGCTTGGCTGCCCGTTCAAGCATTTCGTCTCTGGCAAAGCCCGGCTTCGCCGTCCGCCCCAGTTTCTCGTCCAGGATCCGCAGCGTCCGGTACTGGCATTCGCTGGCCGTCACTAAATCCGAGGCAGAGAAGATCAGCGGCGTGCCGCCCGTGCCCGAAGGCGAGCCACCGGGCGAGTCAAGCAGAAACATGTCAGTGCCTTCCATGCTGGTTGGGTGCAGCACCTTGAATCTAGCAAGCGGCACCCACATTGCCAGAATGCCTGCACCCAGCATCCACACACGTCCGTGAGGCAGGATGGAAGTACCACCCACTTAGGAGGCCCCATGAACACGTTCCGTTACGAAACCACCCTGCCGCATCCGCGCGCCGATGTGTTTGCCTGGTTTACCCGGCCTGGCGCCCTGGTGCGGCTCACGCCGTCGTTCTTTGGGACCATCTTGGCCGAGCCAAGCAACGGCATCAATCCGGGCTCGACGGCGGCCATGGGCGTGGGTGCCCCCGGCGGGGCCGGGATGTGGCTGGGATCGGCGGCCGGGACTGTGCGCGGGTTGCTGCCAGCAGCCATCGCGAGCAAGAAGTGGGCGCGTCCGGAAATTCGCTGGGATGCGCTGCATACCGAACTGGTGCCCGGATCGAGTTTCACCGACGTCATGGACAAGGGTCCGCTGGCCTCATGGACGCATAAACACAGCTTCACCGACGGGGCCGAGCCGGGCACCACCGTGATGGTCGACGAGGTGTCGTATGAGCTTCCGGCGTTGGCTCGTGGGGATTGGGCCCGAAGGAAGATGGACGCCGAGCTCGCACGTATGTTCGCATTCCGGGAGCGGCAGCTGAGGGGTGATCTGGCCTTTCACGCTGCGCATTCCGGACCACCGCTGACCATTGCCGTGACGGGCGCTGCCGGTCTGCTCGGACGGCAGATTTGCGCGCTGCTGGGCGGCGGCGGGCACACTGTGCTGAAGCTGGTGCGTCGCGCTCCGAAATCTACTGACGAAATTTTCTGGGATCCGGATGCCGGAGTGCTGGATTCCGCTGGTTTGGCGCGCGCCAACGTGGTCATCCATCTGGCCGGGCACCCCATCGGTGGGCGATTCACTGAGGACGTGAAGGACGCCATTTACGTGAGTCGCGTGCGTGGGACCCGGCTGCTGGCACAGTCACTGGCAGCTTTGGCGTCCGACGGCGTGAACCGCACCTTGGTTTCGGGCTCCGCCATCGGTTACTACGGCGCGGATCCGCATGCCGGTACTGATGCGCTGCGTCCGCCGCGGGCGCTAGTGGAAACGGACCCTCCCGGCACCGATTTTCTTGCTGGTGTGTGCCGGGACTGGGAAGCGTCATGTGCCCCAGCCGGGGAGGCTGGTGTGCGCGTGGTGAACGTGCGAACTGGCATTGTGCTCTCCGCCGCAGGGGGCGTCTTACAACGGCTGCTTCCCTTGTATCTGGCCGGCGCCGGTGGACCACTGGGCAGTGGACAATGGCAAAGCTGGGTTGGCATTGATGACATTGCCGGGATCTTTGCCCATGCGGCGCTTTCCCCTTCCGTTCATGGGCCCGTCAACGGCGTGGCCCCGCAACCGGTGACCGGGGAAGACTTTGCACACACGATGGGCTCGGTACTGCGCCGCCCCGCGAAGCTCAAGGTGCCCGAGCTGGGCCCACGACTCTTGCTGGGTGATCAAGGCGCGGCCGAACTGGCGCTGGCCAGCCAGCGGGTTTCGGCTGCCACCGTGCTGGCAAGCGGTTATGAATTCAGGAACCAGGACTTGGAATCGGCGCTGCGGCACATCCTCGGCGAGTAGCCGCCTGGCTAGGCCGCTGTGGCGGTGTCCGGCGTCGAGCCCAGACCACGAATAATGAGCACCACCATGGGGACCAACACAGCCAGGGCCATCATATTGACCCAGAAAAAGCCGCCTGCCGCAAGGACGGGTCCAGCCAGGGCGGCCATTCCGGCGGCCGCGAAGTTCATCAACATGTCATTGGCGCCCTGGAGCGGGACACGCAACTCGGCAGTTGCGGACTGGTTCAGCAAGGATGAGCCGCCGATCAGGCACGCCGACCAGCCCAGGCCCAGCATGACGAGAGCGGCGGACATCAGCAGGGGGTTGCTGCTGTCCGAGACGATGGCGCCGAGGGTGATGGCCGCCAGGAAAATGCAGGAACCAGTCAGAATCACGGCCACGGCTCCGAGTCTGTCCACAAGCCAGCCAAACAAGGGGCTGGCGGCGTACATGCCCAGGATATGCAGGCTGATGACGATCCCGATGATTTCCAACGGATGCCCATGGGAGTTCATGGCAACTGGTGTCATGACCATGACGCCCACCATGATGGCGTGCCCGCCCGTGACGGCCGCCAGTGCCGCCAACGCCCGCGGGTTGTGACTGGCCAGCCGCAGCGCCCGCCACGCCCCGTGCCGCTTGGCTGGAACCCCGGGTGGATGCGTGGTGCTCCCATCCGCCGGCACTGCTGTGGCCGGCGGTTTCAGGAAGAACACTGCGATGACCAGCGCAGCCGTGACGAAGGCTACCAGTGAGAAGGTGAAGGGCCCTGACAACGGCACCAGGCCCAGCCTGATCCCCAGCAAGCGGCCGGGTTCGGAGAGGTTGGGTCCGGCGACCGAGCCAACCGTCGTGGCCCAGATGACGATGGCCATGGCGCGACCGGCCTTCTCCTGCGGGGCGCCGTCGACCGCCGCATACCGTGCCTGCAGGCCGGCCGCAGTGGCGGAACCAAAGAAGAGCATGCCGACGGCCATCAGCCAAAACTGGCCGAGAGCGGCAGCCAGCAATACCAGTGCCGCACCGAGAGCACCAAGGGCAAAGCCCGTACTCAGGGCCCAGCTGCGTCCGGCCCGCACAGCCAGGTTAGCCAGCGGCACGGCGACCAGCCCCGCGCCCAAGGCTGCGGCTGTCTGCACGAATCCGGATGCCGCCGTGGTGCCTGCCAGTTGGGCGGCAAGGATGCCACCCACGGCAACACCGGATGCCACACCAACGCCGGAGAGCAGTTGACCGATGACAAGCACCGTTTGATTGCGGAGCTGGAGGGGGACAGAACTCATGCGGGCATCCTTCGAGGTGTTGTGGTGTTGCTTTGGCCCAGAGCCTTGGCAGCCGCGTTCATCACGGCGTTCGTCAGCAGGTCCAGCGCCGCCGACTGGATTTTCCAACGTTGCCAATAGAGCGGAACTTGAGTGATGCGCCCCGCAAGCAATTCAACCAGACCGCCCGATCTTAGGTCTTCAGCGCAATGCGCTTCAGGCATGAGTCCCCACCCAAGACCTTGTTTCACGGCCTCGGCGAATTGGATGGTGTCAGGAATGAAATGTTGGACGCCACGTAGCTCGGTGCCTGTCACGGCGCTGAAGAAGTTGTTTTGCAAGGTGTCATGGCGATCAAACTGGACGGTGGGTGCCGCGGCGAAAGTCTCGGCGGAGAACCCATTCGGAAACCACCGGGCCATGAAGTCGGCTGAGGCCACGGCGCGGTATTCCATGGCGCCCAAAGAGGCCACTGTGCACCCCTGGACCGGTACGGCCATGGCGGTGACGGCGGCCATCACTTCCCCGGAGCGCAGCAAGGCCACGGAATGATGCTCATCCTCCCGCACAATTTCATAGGCAACGCCCTCATAAGTGGGAACCAAGGCCAGGGCATCCATGAACCATGTCGCCAGAGAATCGGCGTTTACCACTACGGCCAGTGTCCCTTGAGCCGCACCAGTCAACCCCAAGTCCACCGCCGCATCAGCCTCGAGTTGGCGTAGCTGGCGTGCCAGCCGATGAACAATGGTGCCGGCCGCCGTGGCTGTGATGGGCGTTGAACGTTGCAGCAGGACCTGGCCGGCTGCCTGTTCCATGGCCTTGATGCGTTGGGAAACGGCCGAAGCCGTGACGTGCAGTGCGCCGGCGGCAGCGTCAAAGGTGCCGTGTTCCAACACCGCAAGAAGCGTGCGAAGCTGTTCGGTCTGAAACGCCACCATTAGTTTTCCTTAGGTATCAACAAAATAATTAGCTGTACTGATCATAGCGAACCTAGTAGTTTCAAGGCGTGACCTCATTGGATATTTTCTCAAGCACAGCCACCGGCCTTGGTGCCGGGTTGGCCCTCATCATCGCCATCGGCGCCCAAAACGCCTTTGTACTCCGGCAAGGCATTCGAGGGGAACATGTTAGCCTCGTTGTGCTTGTCTGCATGCTCAGCGACATAGTGCTGATTGCGGGCGGCATCCTAGGGATCGGGGCCGTTATTACGGCCGTGCCCGCGGTGGTTGTGGCGATCAGGCTGGCCGGTGCCGCGTTCCTGATCGGCTACGGCATTCTGGCCGCACGACGGGCGCTGCGGCCAGGTGCATTGACTGCCGGTCCGCAGAAGGGCTCGTTGGGCGCAAAGGCCGCTCTCATGACGGCAGTGACGTTGACCTGGCTCAATCCCCACGTCTATCTGGACACCGTGCTGCTCTTGGGGACACTGGCCAATCAGCACGGAGAGTTGCGCTGGTGGTTTGGCGCAGGGGCTGCACTGGGCAGCGTTGCGTGGTTTAGTGCACTGGGATTCGGGGCACGCTTCCTGCGACCGGTGTTCGCGAAGCCCGGAGCCTGGCGGGTACTGGACGCACTGATTGCCGCCGTCATGCTTTTCCTTGGCGTCAAGATGGTGCTGGGGGTCTAGCCGGAAACGGACGGTCGGTTAGATGAAGTCCATCTCGACACGGAGAAACGATTCCGCCGAGACGATGGCTCCGGCAAAGGCGTCATCCTCGGTGGGGGACTTCTTGGGCGTGCGTGTGTACCACTCGTGCAGATTCATGTGAACCCGGAGCACCCGCCCCTGCGCAGGAGCATAAAATAACCCGAAGCGTTGAACCGGCCATTCCGCCGGCGTCTCAATCCCCACAAGGAGAGCCGCGTTCAGCGCCGGGTTGAACCATTGGGCGATAGGCCGGCGCCGGTCCTCGAAGAACAATCCCGCGGCGTACCTGCCCGCAGCAATCGGGCCCATATCTGAGCACAGACGTTCGCGCCATAACGGCAGGATCACTGTGTCATGACGTTGCCAAACTGCTGGGACCAGAGGCTGGTCGCTGCGAGAGCCCACGGATTAATTCTAGCCACTCCGGCCGTTCTGAATAGAGGGCCGGGCACAGAATTCGCGTGGTGGGTGGGCGGGGCCTATTCGCAGCCCACGCCGTCGCCATCCCCATCGAACTTTGTTTGAAATCCTGGCTGGCCGGCGTGGATGGGCGCAGCTCCTGCGGCACGCACGGCCGTGCAATTCTGGTAGTAGGCATCCGCCGCCGGCACCCCGACCAGGGGGACCGGCACAGGAGCGGCCTCGACCGGAGCAACAGGAGCGGGAGGTGTTTGGTTCGTGGGAACCTGAATATCGGCGCAGCCTTCGAGAACCCTTGCCATCGCGTCGTGTTCGGCCTGCGTCACCCACAGGCTGTACGTCGCCTTGACGGAGATCTGCCGGGCCACGTAATCGCAGCGATATGACTTGTTCGGCGGCAGCCATGTGGCCGCGTCCCCGGCACCCTTTTGTTGGTTGGCGGGGCCGTCCACGGCAAGCAGGTTCAAGGGATCGTTGGCCAACGACGTGCGTTGTTCCACGCTGAGCTGCTGGGCGCCTTTTTGCCACGCGTCGTTGAGTGCCACCACATGATCGATCTGCACGGCGCTGCTGGTGATTGAACCGCGCACAAAGGAGATCGTCGCCGCCGTGTACGGATCGGCAAGAACGCCGGTCAACACCAGGCAGTCGCGCGTTCCGGGCTTGAACGACTTCGCCGTCAGATCACGGTTCAAGATGTCATTGCGGGTGTCGCAACCGTTCCTGTCCACATCAGCCCAGGCCTGGCCGAACTCCTCGCGGCTGTACCCCGTTTTCGGCGCCCTTCCCTTGACCGGCAACGTCGCCAGAACCTCCATGGCCTTGGCTGCGAAGGCGGGCTGCACATTGGCGGCCAGATCCGCATTGCCTGCGTCGGGAGCATCCTCGCCGTCTAAGGGAGCCACATCCTCCGCCGTGGAAGTGGGGCTAGGCGTGGGGCTTGCTTCAATGGTTTGTGTTGCAACGTCCGACGCCGGAGCGGCCTGCGGTGCCGGAGCGCCACCGCACGCTGTGGTGACGAAAAGTACGGAGGCGAGCAGTGACCCCACGATGAAATCGGTAGCGCCAAAAGAGCGGGTGGGACGTGCAGCAGGCAAGGCGGAGTTCTCCCCAGATAATGAATGAACGGTGTCTCACCAGACTATCGGGGACCACTGACAAAGAGGTTCACCCAGCCGGCGTGCACGCTCAACTGGCTGAGGGAGTCACTTCGGCAAGGATGCGGCGCAGGATCTCCTCGCCCGCCAGCACACCGCGCACGGAGGTGAGGCGGAGGTGGGACGCCAGGTATCCGACGTCGTGCAATTCGCCATGCAGCGGACGGAAGGCAAGATCGGCGCCGTGCAGCATGCCCTGATCGAGCAGGGAATCGCCGGCGGCAATCACGGTGTCCGAGTCGGTACGGCGGGCCACCTCGGCAAGGGTGTCCGTTTTGTTGATGGGTAGCGGCACGCAATACAGTTTCCGGCCCTGGACCGACACGCTCCAACCGGCGTCGGCACAGAAGTCATTGAGCTCGTGCACAAAGGAATCCGGCATGGATTCACGGTCAATGATGGCGTAGACAAACAGGTCCTCGGCCCGGCGCAGGCGCAGGATCCACGGCGCAAAATCCGGGTTGGAAAGGTGCGCCTCGATGCGTTCAAGGGGAGCGCAGGCGGCCACCATCTTGGCCGAGAGCTGCTGATGCCATGCCGCATCGGGAACGCCGTTGTGCAGCAGCACCCCGCCGTTGGAGGTGATGGCGTACTCAGGCACGGCGCCCGGCAGTTGCACACGCTCGTATTGGGCCCGTGTACGCGTGGTGACAGGGACGAACGTTGCGGCAGCTTTAACTGCGAGCAGCAGTTCCTCGGCGGCGCGGGTCATGTAGGAGAGCGGGGCGCCGTCGTACACCTCGGCAACAATGAGCGAGGGGGCGTCCTTGTCGGCGCCCGTGAGCCAGAGGGCGTTTTTAGAGTAGATCAGGGTGCGGTCAAGATCGCATGCGACCAAGGTGGAAGTGCTCATGCGTTGTGAACCGCCTTGCCGTCGGCGCCAACGGCGCTCTTGTCGAAGTGGGGATGGATCAGGCCAACACAGCTGTAGGGCAGGCCCGGGACTTCCTCCACAGGAACCCCGCGTTGTTCGGCAAGTAGCAGTACGTGGGCAACATCGGCCCGGGCCTCGGGCTTGACCAGCACACGCCATGGCACGCGGCGTAGCAGCACCCGGGTGGTCTCGCCGACGCCGGGCTTGACCAGGTTCACGTTGTTGATCCCATACTCGGTACTGATGCGTTCCACGGCGTCCCAGCCAATCCAGCTCGGCTGCGGATCTGCGGCTTGGTGCTCGGCGCTTTGGCGCTCAACGTCCGGGCGAACCGTCTCGAAATGCGAAGCAATGGCGTCCAGGAAGTCATTGGAGACATCGTTGGGGGCCAGTTCGGAGTAGAACTTGGCGCCATGGAAATCGTGGGGTCCAATGTGTTCAACGTTGAACACTGTGCGGGAAACCAAGCCCGATACCGTGGAATTCAGGCAGGCCGACGGAATCAGATAGTCCTCACGGGTGCCAAACATGGAGACGCAGTGACCCGGATCGGCCAGGACGGCAAGATCATCCGGGAAGCGAACGCCGGAGCTGGCGGCAAAGTCATCCAGGGCGGCGGTGAGCTCGCGTGAGATGGCGCCCTTTCCCGTCCAACCATCAACGAACAGGATCCGGGCGGGATCGAAGTTGGCGGCCAGATACCGCAGCGCGTTTTGATCAAGGCCCACGCCGCGCACAATACTCATGGTGAAATGCGGCAGCTCAATACCGTGGACCGTCTGGGCCCAGCGGCGCATGAGGACGCCGATGGGGGTGCCGGCGCGGGCCAGGGAGACCAACACGGGCTGGTTGTTCCGGGCTGACAGCGCCAATTCCGTGACGACCCCAACGGCCGTGGCAATCCGGGTACCGGCACGCGCAACGGCCTCCTCATACAATGCCTGGTACTCCGCACTGGGCGAGTACTCCACCGGCAGTGACTCCGCGTAGTTCGCAGCCCCGGATTGGATGGCGCGTTCGCGGTCGGCCGTGGGCGCCTCAAGGGCAACGTGGCTCAGATCCTTCAACAGCCACACGACCTCATCCGCCGCGTAAGAACCAAAATTCGGTCCGGTCAGGGGCGTGGGCAGTTCAACGTTGCTCATGGGGCGACCTCAATGGGGGTGCTGATGGATGGTTTGGCGGGGTTTGCGGGGTTGTCCACGGGAAGAAGGACGACGACGGCGTCATCGGCAACCGCCCGCAGCGCCACTGCCAGCGGCGGCAGCTCCGGGACGGAGCCGTGCAGCAGTTCGGTGTGCCCTGTGCCCGGTTCCGGGAAAGCGACTATGGTTCCGGGCCGTTGTCCCGATCCGCTGAGATTGTAGGCGAAGCGAATACCAGGACCGTCGTTTGTTAGATCATGGCTGGCAAAGACCATGGCGCTGGCGATGGCGTAGTCGGGGCGATCGAGGGGAACGATGGGGGAGCGGGTGGTGGTGGAGAAACGAACTTGATCATCCGGGCGCAAGCGGTCCAGGGCTTGGGCCACGGCCAGCGGCAGGAACATGTTTTCCTCACAGCCCAGCACCACGAACGGGCCTCGACAGCCGGCCTCCTCCAGTTGTGCGGACAGGTGCTCGGCAATTACCTCAACGGTGGCCGGCAACGGCGGCGAGGCGTTGCCAAAGCGGTCGCTGCGCACAGGTGAAATGAAGCTGTCGGCGAGCTCTAGAATCGACACGCGGCCCGCAGCTTCAACCACGGGCTTTGCTTGCGGCAGTTCTTCGATCAGCGTCGCAGCGCGGCCCAGAATGTCCGTGCCGAGCTCGATCCGCCCTGTTCCAAGGGCTGCCACCGCAATGCGGCAGCCCAGCTCCGCGGCCAGGACATCAAAGCGCGAGCGGTCCTCGGCACTGCGCAAGTCAATCAGGGCGGCCACCACATACACCGGGTGCGGCACCAGGGCGTGGAGCTCGCGAATGGTGTTGATGACCGTGGAACCTGTGCTGAGCTCGTCGTCGACCAAAATTACCGGCCCGGCCCCGTCCAGCCACTGCGGATCCGTGGGCACCATGGCATGCGAGGTGGCGTGCGAATGCCCCTCCTCGAAACCCGCCACGGGAACAATCCCCGGCGTGGCATGCCGGGTTGAATGAATGTAATAAGCCCCCAAGGCGTTCGCCACCAACCGGCCAAGGCCGGTGGCCGTTTCTGCATACCCAATCACGACGGCGTCCGGCACCACGGTGCGCAGCGCGGCCACGTGCCCGGTCAGCGCGGAGATGGCTTCTTTTCGCTGCCCTGCGGGCCGCTGCAACACCGAGGTGAGGGCCCGGGCAGCTTCGGTGAGCTCGGCGTCGGGGGTTGGCTGGAAAAGTTCCTTGGCCGCGAAGACGCCCAAGAGTTCGCCCGCCGCGATGACCAGGGCGGGCTCGGTGGGTACGTGCTTGGCCAGGACTTGGGAGACCAGCAGATGGGCGCGCTTGGGGTTGCGGCGCAGGGCCAGTCCCACCAAATCCTCGATGGCGACGGCGCTGGCGGGATCGCTGTGGATGGCCACACCCAGTGCGTCGGCGACGTATTCACCGGTCCAGAGAGGTTCACTCATGCCATGCTCGCTTCCAAGAGATCAACGAATGTCACGTTCGCCGCGGAGACACCAAAAGCATCGGCGCGCAGGAGTGTGCGCTGGGCCCAGGCCTGGTGGGGTTTCATCTCGTTCATCTTGTTGCCGTACGGCGACGCTGCCGCGCCGCCGTTGACGTTGCCCGCGATCGCCAGCGCATCCAGGTATTCCTCGTGGCTGACTACAGTCATGGCGTGAACGAGCGCCACATGGGTGGGGTGAATGACGGTTTTGCCGAGCAGTCCGTTCGCCAGATCCAGTTCGATCTCGCGGATCAAGGTGTCCAAGTTTGCCGTCATGATGCGCTGCCGAAGTTCCTGCTCCTGCAGACCCGCAAACGGCGTGACGCGCAGTTGGGGACGCAACACACGCTCGGTGTTTGAATAGTGTTCCCAGACGGGGCCGGAGATGACGAAGCCGCCGGCGGGCCGGCCCAAGACATTGACGATGTCGCCAATGACGTTGGACACCACTTTGACGTCGTAAATGGTCAGGTCGCGTGAGCGGCGCAGGCCAAAGGCGCTGGACATGTCCGTGGCGCCGATCCGCACGGACAGGATGTCTTGGCGGTTGGCGGCCAGTAGGGTGAAAATGTTCGTCAAGGCCGCGGCACGAGTCTCCACGTGGATTACGGCCGGAGATTCAAGGATCGGCATGATGCGCAGGCGCCGACGGCGTGAACTTTCGGACACTGCGTTGGGCGCACCGCCGTCGAGCCTGCCGTCCAAGCCGAGCTCGGATTGGATCACGTGCAGGGCATCAATAAATGCGGCGCCCGTTCCGGTTTCGTTGTCGAACTTGGGAATCACAAACCCTGTCAGCACCGATGTGGCAGCGCCGGCACGACGGGCAACGGACAGCATTTGTTCAGGCGTCCGGACACGAACAAACAGGAGCGGCAGGTCCTCATTGCGGGCCGCGAGGCCCTTAAGGGTGCAAACCACATTCTCCTCGGCCTTTGCCACGTCGGCATCGGGAATTGAATCCTCAAGGCAAAGCACCATGGACACGCAACCGAGGTCCCCCTGCCGCCGTACATCCTTGACCAGATCGGGACGGTTTGCCGGGGTGTACAGCGTGCCACCCAAAGCAACGGCCTGGAGCTCGGGGGCACTGTCCGCTGTCAATTCAACAGGCCGCCTGTGGAAGAGCGTAGTCATTTGTGAAGCGGTCAATGAACGAAAATGTCGCATGGGCCCTTTCAAACGGGTGTTGGCATACCGGCGGTGTTTACCAGCCGGGCCTAGCGGCCATAGGCGGACGTGGGTGCCCTGTGTGTCATGGAAAAATCAAACTCCTGCCAAATTTGCAGGTCGGGCCAATCTTGCGGCACAGGTTCGGCGCGGAGCTCCAGCACATTGCCAATCCGGTGGACCAGCAGGACTATCTGAGTGCCATCCTTGGCTGGCGGCAGTGCCACGGTATCGCCCGAGAATAGCCTTACACCCATGGCGGTGGTGCTGCGGTTGATGAAAATTGCGCGGCGCAGTTCCCGCACATGTCGCAGCGTGATCAGGGCATCGCTGCCAAGGTAGCCCACCAACTCACGGTTTCCGCTGGTCTTCACGGGGCTTCCCGCCTTGTGCCCGTCAGCCGTCTGGGCGCCAACAACGCGGCGCACGCTTTCCCACGCAACGGCCGTACTGCCCGTGACAACGAGGGTCCCCACGGAGGATTGCAGTGCCGAAAGGCGCAAGGCCCGATCCGCCAGGTTCAGTTCGTAGACGTCCTTGATGCCGGGAGCCGCGAACAGCAACGCAACCTCGTGATCCTCATGTTTGGCCTTCTCCCGCTGCGCCACAAGCTTCTGGGCCCGCGGACCCATGGACGACGCCGGACCGCCGCCTCCCAGCACCAGCCCGGCCGAACGCTGGGGCTGGCTAGCAGGTTGCTGGGCAGGCGCAGCTACCGGCGGCCCGCCCAAACTGAGCCCCGTTGAGGGCTGCAGGGAGGCAGATGGGGATTGCGCCGGCGGCGCGGATGCTGGCGCAGACTGCGCGGTCGTCGTGCCTGTGCTGGCTGGCGATGGGGCGCGGCCGGGCTTGATGCGGCGGCGCAGGAAAGGGAGGTCGGTGCGCGGAGCGGAAGAGACGTTCACGGGGCGGCCCTAGAGACTAATTCCGTAGTCCTTGGCCACGCCAGCCAAGCCTGTGGTGTAGCCCTGGCCGAGGGCGCGGAATTTCCAATCTTCGCGATGTCGGTACAGTTCGCCAAAGATCATGGCCGTAACGGAGTCCACGTTCGTCACGGAAAGGTCAAAGCGAACCAATTCACGGTTGTCCGCGGTAGCCACCCGGATATGGGCGCTGCGTACTGAAGCGAAGGTGCCCTGGCCTCGGAATTCCGGATCCACATGGGCCAGGAAAATGATCTTTGAAATGTCCGCGGGAACCAGACCCAGCTGGACATCGATCTGTTCCTGATCGCCGTCGTCAATAAAGGTGACCGAGGAATCAGCGCTGACCAACTGGTTGAAATACACCAAATGGTCATTGGAGACGGCCTGGCCCGATGAATCGCACATGACCGCGAACGGCACCAATTCCGCCTTCGGCCCCAAGCTGGGGATCGCATCCCACCCCAAGCCGACCACAACGTGGTCAAGGCCAGGATTTTCGCCGGTCAGGGCAGCATTTGCCCCCGCCACTAATGTTGCCAAGATTGGCCCTCCAAACGCAATGGGTCCCTTTCGGAAACTGGTTGTTGCAACTGCAGGGCTGCATCCTGGGCGGAAAACTTGTCGGCCAGGAAGCGCCCATGGGTGGAGAGTTCCTCCACGGCGCCAATGCGGATCTGGTTCAGTAGATCCGCAAGGGTTTGTTCAAGGGTCGCCAGTTGTTCGGCGAACATGAACGTCGCAGGGGACTCCTCATCATGATGGGCCGGGGGCAATGCCAGATATGCCTGCAATGGTGTTGGCACGTAGCTGGCGATCATGGCGTTGAGCAGAACCCGTTGCTCCGTGGAGCAGCCCCTGATTTGGATGTCGGCAACTGCGTCCCGCATCAGGTCGCCCAGATGGCGCAGTTGTGACATCAGCAAGGGTGGAAGAATGCTCCCCGAACGGCGTACAGCCGCTCGGAGGGAATCCACCGAGGCGCCCATCTGGGCAATCTCCTGCGCAATGGGGTCAATGGTGGGGCCGTCGGGCACGGAAGGTGCCCCACCGCCGCCAAATCTGCCCCCAATAAATCGGCCAATCATAGCGCTACCTTTGTTTCCTCGAACGTGCTTCCAGCCTACTCGCGATCGGTTTGGCGTGAGCGCTCCAGGTACGGCTTGGCCTTGGCCAGCCCGTCCTCCAGGGCGTGCACGGTGCCTTCCATGTTCTTGGCGGCCGAGGCACGGAACGTATCGATGGCATCCATGGTGGCAAAGACGTTGTCGAAGGCCTTCTGCAAGGTTTCAACACTCACGCCTGAGCTGGCGGCCTGCTGGTGGATGCGAACCGTCTGGTCCTTGAGCATCTCCGAGGTCTTCAGGATCATGTTGTTGGTTGTGGTGTTGATGGCATCAATCTGGTCCAGCACCATCTTTTGGTTCGCCAAGGCCTGAGCAACGATCACGGCAGTGCGAAGGGCTGAAATGGTGGTGGTGCGTGCCCTGTCGACACCCTTGATCAGTTCAAGGTTGTTCTTGCGGATCAAGTCCATGGCAAGGTAGCCCTGTACCGAAACTGCTAGCTGGGTCAGGATGTCCTGATGGCGCTGGCGGATGGGGTACAGGACATCGGCTTCAAGCTTCTGGGCCTGATCGATCTGCCCCGAGGCGCGGGTGGCGTCAATCTTCTCGACGCAGGCGGTGTCCAAAGCCTTGGCGAAGACAGCATATTCACTCAGGCTCTGCATGGTTTCCCACAGCTTGACCTTTTCCCCTGCCAGGGAGGCGTTGTCCTTGAGGAGTTCATCCTGGCCGGCCATGAGGGACTTGATGATGGCATCGAGCTGGGTCTGCGCGGATTCGTACTTCTGGAAGTACTTGGCCAGCTTGTTGCCGCCGGGGATGAACCCCAGAATCTTCCGGCCAACACCCAGATCGGCGTTGTTGGGGGTGAGGTCCTCAACGGTGGTGCGCAGATCGTTCAACGTGCCGGCAACCTGGGCCTGGGCGCTGTTGCCACTCTTCTTGGCCCCGGCCATGGACGTTGTGGAGCGTTCCAGCATGCGGCTGGAGGCATCGGAAGAGGTGGTCATTTCCGTGCCGGCCAGCTTGGAAATGCCGTCAACCTTGGTGGTGAATTCAGGGCTGCGAGCATCAACCGTGGCGATCTCGGCAATGAATTCCTTGGCCTGACGGCTGATTTCGACCTGACGCTCCGCGGGAACGGGAACCATGCCGGGGGCCTCTTCGGCCACAACGATCTCGGGCGCGTCGGGCGCCTTCAGGACTAGTGCGGTTTCGGCTTCGGAGGGAGGGGTCAAAGGTGAAGTCATGGTTGGATCCAATTCTCAGATAGCAAGGTGTGCAGAATGCTGATTTATGGGTGAAGCCTGCCGGCACGTCACGGGTGGCTGGGGCGGCAGGCCTCACCGATGCAAAAAGCGTTGGGTCAGCCCAGCGGAACACCGAAATCGGTGGCGATGCCAGCCAAGCCGGTTGCGTAGCCTTGGCCTACGGCCTTGAACTTCCACTCCGCACCGTTGCGGTAAATTTCCGCGAACAGCATGGAAGTTTCGGGGGCGGCATCTTCGCTCAGGTCAAAGCGCACAATTTCCGTATCGTTGCTCTGGTTCACTACGCGGCAGTAGGCGCCACGTACCTGGCCAAAGTTTTGGCCGCGGGCCTCGGCCTGATCAATCGAGACAACGATGACAACGCGCTCAACATCCGCGGCAACCTTGGTGAGGTCGATCAGGATCTGCTCGTCATCGCCGGCGCCATCGCCGGAACGGTTGTCGCCGAGGTGGGTTACGGAGCCGTCCTTGGCCGCAGGCTGGTTGTAGAAGATGAAATCATCGCCCGAACGCACCTTGCCGGTCGCAGCCACCAGAAGCGCCGAGGCGTCTAGGTCAAAGGCTTCGCCGGTGGTGGTGCGGGGGTCCCAGCCCAAACCAACAACTGCCTGCTGCAGTCCCGGATCGGTCTTGGTCAGTGAGAGGTTGTTGCCTTTTGCGAGCGTCAGTCCAGCCATGAAATCAAGTCCTTACGTTGTGAATTTACTAAGGGTGTAGGTGCGTTTAGTCGAGAACAATGCCGTAGTCGGTTGCGATGCCGTGCAAGCCGCTGGCGTAGCCTTGGCCAACTGCTCGGAATTTCCACTCTGCGCCGTGACGGTAGATCTCGGCAAAGATCATGGTGGTCTCCGAAGCGGCGTCCTCGGAGAGGTCGTAGCGCACGATCTCGGTGTCGTTGTCCTGGTTGATCACGCGGCAGTAGGCGTCCCGAACCTGGCCAAAGTTTTGGCCGCGGGCCTCGGCCTGGTCAATTGAGACCACAAGGATGACCTTGTCGATGTCCTCGGGCACCGTCGCGAGGTTGATCAGGACCTGCTCGTCATCGCCGTCACCGTCACCGGTGCGGTTATCACCCTGGTGGACAACGGATCCGTCCTTGGATTCGAGCTGGTTATAAAAAATAAAGTCGTCATTGTTGCGAACCTTGCCACGGTTGGTGACAAGGATGGCGGACGCATCCAGGTCAAAGGCGGCCCCGCTGGTGGTGCGCGGGTCCCAGCCCAAGCCAACCATGGCCAACTGCAAACCGGGATCGGCCTTGGTCAGGGATAGGTTGCTGCCCTTGGACAATGTCAAAGATGCCATGAAAACTGAACTCCTCTCATCGCGAAGCGACGCTAACAAACTAAAGAAAAAACGGTTGGCGAAACCCTACAAGGTTGCGGCTGCCGGCTGGATCAGGTCCATGGCCGTGCGGCCGTTGGCGCGGTCACCGATGGCCGTGAACTGCCAAGCAGCACCGTCGCGGGAAACCTTGGCCATGATCATGGCCGTGTGGGTGCCGGAATCGGTCAGCTGAAAACGAGCCACCTCCGGGGAACCAGCCGTGGACTCGTCAACGAGGCGGCAGAAAGCATTCTCGACCAGGTCAAAGGTTTGACGGCTGTAGCTGCTGATGACAAACACGATCTGTGCAACGGCAGGGGAGACCTTGGCCAGGTCAACGAGAATGACCTCGTCGTCGCCATCGCCCTCACCTGTCAGGTTGTCGCCCGTGTGGCGGGTGGAGCCGTCCTTGCTCTGAAGCTGGTTGAAGAAGACGGTGTCGAGTGCCTTGCCGCTTGCATCAAAGAAGATGGCTGAGGCGTCCAGATCAACGTCGGCAGCCTTCTTCAGACCACCAAATAATCCACGCTTCGCAGGGGCCGCAGAGTCCCAGCCCAGGCCCATCCGCACCCGGGTGAGGGCAGCGCCGTCGTTCTTCTTCAGTGAAAGGGCCTGACCCTTTTGCAAACTAAGTCCCATAACGTTCTTGCTCCTTGTGAATAGATGAGGAAAACAGTGGTTCGTCAGCTGGTTAGCTGGTCAACTTTGGGCTGCTCCGCCGCGGCGAGACGCTTGTTGCGGACAATCGAGGACAGGAACGCGGCGGCGATAAACACCAAACCGATGACGCCGGTGATGACCTCGTTGACCTCAATGCTGATGGTCAAAAGCAGGATGATGGACAGGGCGCCAATGGCCCAGTGCGCGCCATGGTCAAGGTATTCGAAGTCATCCAGGGTCCCTTCGCGAACCAGGAAAACAGTCAGCGAGCGGACAAAGATGGCGCCGATCAGGCCTAGGCCCAGGGCGATGATGATCGGATCGGAGGTGATGGCGAAGGCACCAATGACTCCGTCGAAGGAGAATGATGCGTCAATGACTTCAAGGTAAAGGAAGAGCATGAACGCGGCCTTACCCACTGCCTTGCCGACGCCCTTGTTGGACTTCTTGGCGAGAGCGGCAGCCGTGGCGTCGGTGTCTGCGGCGTCGGTATCGCCGTCTCCGTCGACGTCGAACAGGTCTCCTAGGCCGTTCACCAACAGGTAGGTGACCATACCGAGAATTCCGGAGATCAGGACGTCAACTTCCTTGCCCGGGCGGACCATCGTGGCCGAGATGACAAGGATGATCATGGCGATCGCCATTGATGCGCCGTGGAGGCGACCAACGAAGGCAAGCGGCTTCTCCAACCACTTGAGCCAATGGATCTCACGCTCTTCAAACATAAAGTCAAGGAACAACATGAGCAGGAAGACGCCGCCAAATGCTGCGATCTGCGGATGTGCGTCATGGAGCAGGTAGGCGTAAGTGCCCTCGGTGTGGATATCGCCCTTTTCCAGAGCCAAGGAAATGGCCTGCACCGGATTGAGGTTCGCCGTCACGCCGACAATCAACAGCGGGAAAGCAATACGCATACCAACAACTGCGATCAAGATACCGACGGTCAGGAAGATTTTTTGCCAGAAGGCGCTCATCTTTTCCAAGATGCGGGCGTTGACCACGGCGTTGTCAAAACTCAGGCTTACTTCCAGGACACCTAGAATGGCGCAAAGAATCAGCGCTTCAATGCCACCGTAGAAAAAGGCGACAACAAGTGCCACGGCGGTGATCCCGAAGGACCATCCAAAAGTTTTCATGAACACGCGCTGACAAGCTCCTCAAGAGTTCCCCGGTCACCTGGGTTCAGGGAATTGTGGTTGATGCGAGAATACCCGCACGCGGCCCGACGGCGTACGCACGGATCGTTCAAAGTCAATTATCTCCATTCACTCTATATATTCCTAATGGTTGGAGCACCGAAATGGTTCCCCTTTTCTCACCAAAGTGATGGTTCCCATGGTGCATCAAGGCACTGACACAGCGGTTGCGGAAATGGGTTTTCACTATTGGGTGAATTATCTTCGAAATTCTAGGAGTGGATGGGCGCCGCAGCCAGGCGTCACGGAGCTGTGATTAGCTGCGCAAATGTCTGTAGAGCAGTATGGTCAGGCTCAGTAGGACCTATGCTGCCGCTGCAGCGTCATTCATGAATTGGGGGCTGGATCATGACGGAGATTTTGTTGGATGCCAAAGGACAGCACAGGCTCGAGATCCTTGTGCAATGGGCTGCGGAAGCGGCGCTTGCCGGCCACCAAGTGCCCGAGCATGCTGACCTGCAAATCATTGCCCACACCAAGCTTGTTACCGTAGAGGGAATCGGCGGATCCGTGGTTCAACTGTGGGAGTCAACCATCAGCTGGATGCTGAAACAAGCCGCGTTCGGTGTCATGGATCCCTTCCGGCACCTGCCGGAGGAGCTACTTAGTCCCGCCGGCATCGCAACGCCGGGCCCCGCCGTCGTTGCTGAGGAAACCGTTGAAGTAGTGGAAGTCCTGCCCAAGGCAACAGCGTCGTCCAAGCTTCCGAAGTGGGAAGCTGCTGCCCGTGAGCAGGTGCGTGAGGCCATCAAGCGTTACACCAAGCCACTGCACGATCTCAAGGCCCGCGATGCCAACGAAGGGGATACCCGCCTTGTTGTCACCGATATCTTGTGTGAAGGGCTGGACTACGACAAATTCAGGGACCTCACCACCGAGTACATGGTGAAGCAAGATTTTGCCGACTATGGAGTTCGGATCGACAAGCAGCTCGTGGCCTTCATTGAAGTGAAGCGGATCAGCCAGAAACTCAACGAGAGGCATCTGCGCCAAGTACAGATGTACGCCGTCAATGAGGGCATTGAATGGATGGTCCTGACCAACGGCGCCGTATGGCAGGCCTATCACCTCACCGGTGGATTGCCGATCATCATAAATATGGCCTTCGAGATTGACCTGTTGGGCCCGGAGTCGCTCGAGGAAAAGTCCGAGCTGATGTTCTTGTTGCACCGTGAGGCGCTCAAGCGCCGGCGGATCGATGAGTCCTGGAAACACCGTGCGGCCACCGAGCCGAAAGCCCTTTTGGAACTCATTCTCTCCGACACCTTGCTGGAACAGATCCGTAAGGAAGTTAAACGGCGTACAGGCATCACAACAACTCCCGAAGCGCTGAGCGAGGTCATCACGACTGAAATCGTTGACCCGAAGCTCATGGCCAAACTTTACAAGTCCTAACCGCGGGCAGCTTAGGGTTAAAGCATGACAACGCGAGAATTGACGCTGCCCACGGCCGAACTCCACCTGCACATCGAGGGGACGCTCGAGCCGGAGCTAATTCTTGAACTAGCGGCCCGCAACGGCATTGTCCTGCCATTCCCGACGCTGGAATCACTGAGTGCGCAGTACGAGTTCACGGATCTGCAGTCCTTCCTGAACCTGTACTACGCCAACATGGCCGTGCTGATCACCGAGGCCGATTTTGCTGACATGACCCGCGCGTACCTGGGCCGGGCACAGGCGGCCGGGGTTCGGCATGCAGAGATCATGTTTGATCCCCAGGCCCACCTTGCCCGTGGTGTTGAACTGACGACGGCGGTGGGCGGCATTGCTGTGGCCTTGGCTTCCAGCGAGGCCGAGTTTGGCATCAGCACCGGGCTTATCGCGGCGTTCCTGCGCGATCAGTCCGAGGAGTCGGCGCTGGAGGTTTTGGAGGCCCTGCTGGCCATGGACGCGCCCATTATTGGTATTGGCCTCGACTCCGCGGAGGTGGGGAATCCGCCGTCGAAGTTTGTCCGGCTCTTTGAGCGGGCGCGTGTTGCCGGGCTGCGGCTCGTGGCCCACGCCGGTGAGGAAGGCCCGCCCAGCTATGTTGTGGATGCGCTTGACCTGCTCGGGGTTGAGCGGATCGATCATGGCATCCGGTCCGTGGAGGACCCGGCGCTGGTCAAGAGGCTCGTCGCGGAGCAGGTTCCCTTGACAGTGTGTCCGCTGTCCAACGTGCGCCTGCGTGCGGTGGATACGCTGGCAGAGCATCCCCTGCCCTGGATGATCGAGGCCGGCATGAACGTGTCCGTCAACTCGGATGACCCGGCCTACTTTGGCGGCTATGTGGGCACCAACTTTGAGGCGCTGGAAGCGGAATTCGCATGGGGCACTGCGGTTGCACGAACGCTGGCAGGCAACTCCATCCGGTCATCGTTCGCATCTGACGCACGTAAGAGCGAGTTGCTGGCTGAACTTGATGCCTGGAGTGCAGCACAGGGCTAATCCCTGGGGCCCAGATGCCGGCGGCCTCGGCTAGGCCAGAGCAGCAAGGCGGCCGGCGGCTTCGGTCACCGGACCAATCTGCTCGATGAGCAGCACGGCGCCGAGAGCGCACATAATGATTCCGCTGGAGAGCGTCACGCCGCGGGCAGCGCCGGGCCGGGAACGCAACAGCTTTCGCGAGCCGGCGGCCACTAACGTGTAGATCACGGCGGTGGTGACCACGAAGGACATACCAAGAATTGCCGATTGCAGCGGTACCGAGAAGGCGGCGTCGGTCCTGATGAACTGCGGAGTAAGTGCCACGAAGAGCAGCAGCCCCTTCGGGTTGATGCTGCTCGTTCCGAAGCCCTGCAGGAAAGTTCCCCACGCTGAGCCCGCCGCGTCCGGGGCGGCGGATGTCCCAGACGCTGCGGGAAGTTCACCATTGGCCCCAACACTCACGAAGCCTGCACCGCGCCAGGACTTGGTGGTCATGAACCCCAGCCATAAGAGGTAGATGGCACCCGCCACGGTCAACCACAGCAACAGGCTCGGAATGGCTGCCATCAGAGCGGCGATTCCGGCCGCCAACAAGATTGTGTGAAGCACGTAGCCGCCGCATAGTCCGGCCACGGCGGGGACAAAGCTGCGCCGCCCGAGGCCCGCAGCAATTGCGAAGGCCCAGTCCGGACCGGGTGTGCAGCTCAGGGTGATGGCGACGATGAGGAATCCAGTGAGTGCCTGCGGTTCCATAATGTTCCTGCCTGATTGTTGGGTTACGGCAAGCTTAGGGAAACTTCTGCAAGAAGTGCTTACCCTTTTGACCCCAAATCCGACTCACAGCGATAAGATAATTGCGTGATTGATGCAATTGATAAAGAAATTTTGCGCACGCTCCAAAATGATGGACGTATGAGTGCCACCGCGCTTGCAGCTGAAGTTGGATTGACGGTTGCACCGTGCCATAGGCGCCTGAAGGATCTGGAAGGATCGGGTGTCATCAGCGGGTATCGGGCAATCGTGGATCCGGGTGCCGTGGGGCTGGGATTTGAGGCGCTGGTCTTCGTTTCACTGGCCCAGGTGGACCGTGCCACGATCGACGAATTCGAGGCGAAGGTGTCCGGTAACCGGCGCATCACGTCCGCCCAGCGCTTGTTCGGAGATCCGGACTACATTCTCAAGGTTGTGACCAAGGATCTCGACGACTATCAAAAGCTGTACGACACCGAGTTGACCAGTCTTCCGGGTGTTCTGCGGTTACGTTCCACTTTGGTCATGAAGAATCTCAAGGCAAGCGCGGGCTTGCCGCTTTAGCCCATTCGTCAAGGTGTAACCGCCAAGGATTCGGGTGGCCTCAGGCAAAAGGAAGCCCGGTAGCTGCCGGTCGTCCTTGAACTGGCATCTACCGGGCTGCTGTCTTATGGAGCTAGTGCTGTCCGCAGCCCGCTTGCACGCCATGAGTGGTCTGGCGGGCTGGTGCGCCACCGTTGCACCATGCACTGTTTTGCCCCAGCCACGAGAATCCGTCGGTGGATGCGTTGAGGAAGTTTCCGTTGGCGCCGGGCAGGCCCGCGCCAATGGAAGGGATGGACCCCGGGGTGCCGAAGCCCCAAGCCGGTTCGGGAACGCCGATGCTGGGCAGCCAGACCCAGTTGCCGACGATGACGGGTGAGGTGCAGTTCATTCCGCAGGCGGCCGGAGGCCGGCTGACATTGAGACAGTCGTCGGCCATGGCGGCTGTCGGGACAATGAGGGCCAGGGCAGCAGTTGCCCCGGCCACGGCTAAGAGTCTTCTGAGCATGGTGAACTCCGAACGTTTGGCCCGGCGCACGCTTACTGGGGCCATTTGTGGTTTTCGAATTAGTACACGCCGAAGCGTTAACGGCGGCACAAGATGCCGTCCGAACACCAAAACAAAACCCCCAGTCTAGGGTTAGCGTAGCCCCGGCAGATCCCGTCATCAATAGCCAGTGAGGGAAAGTTTCAGGGCCACAGTATTTTTGGGCTGGTGACGTTGATTGCCGCGAGAATTTGGCTAGGAAGTCAGGTGAATTTCGGCAAGTTAGGGTGTGGTCAGTCCACATGATGCGTGATTTGGCCTACAGTGGTGACCATGAAAATTGCGCTCTTCGCCACCTGCATCGTTGACGCCATGTATCCGCGCACGGCACAGGCCACCGTGGCGATCCTTGAACGGCTTGGACACGAGGTCGTTTTCCCCGCCGGCCAGGCTTGTTGCGGGCAGATGCACGTGAATTCCGGCTATTTCAAGGAAGCCCACTCTGTTGTGGCCAACCACGTCGAGG
The DNA here is from genome assembly GCA_046714315.1 of Specibacter sp. Lineage (GTDB taxonomy): Bacteria > Actinomycetota > Actinomycetes > Actinomycetales > Micrococcaceae > Specibacter. Next base: position 40,537 of record JBKKBD010000168.1, on the reverse strand, counting down.
CCTTCGACACTGACGACTACGACGTCGCCGTGGCACCTTCGGGCTCGTGTGTTGCCAGTGTGAAGCACCAACACCAACTCGTGGCCCGCCGCTGCGGGGACGCCGCGCTGGAAGCCCGTGCCGCCGTCATAGGCGCCAAAACCTATGAACTGTCCCAGCTGTTGACTGACGTCTTGGGTGTCACCAACGCGGCCGAGCAGCTGGGATCGCACTTCCCTCACAAGGTCACCTACCACCCCAGCTGCCACGGCATGCGGCTACTGCGCTTGGCGGACAGGCAGCTGAACCTCTTGAAAAGTGTGGGCGCAATCGAGATGGTGGAACTGCCGGAGGCCGATCAGTGCTGCGGCTTTGGCGGCACATTCTCCATGAAGAACGCAGACGTTTCCAGTGCCATGAACGCTGACAAGGCCGCCAACATTTGCGGCACGGGCGCCGAGCTGTGTTCCGGGGGAGACGCCAGCTGCCTCATGCACATCGGCGGCGGGCTATCACGGCAGGGGAGTGATGTTGGCACGCTGCACTTCGCGGAAATCCTGGCCAGCACTTTTGAAAATCCGGCGTCGGTCACCGGCACGGTCACATTGGCAGGGAGCAAGCGATGAGCAACACTTTTCTGGGCATGCCGTCGCTGCCCGTTTATGGCCACGGCAATCTCAACGCTACCGAACCGTTCCCCAAGGCGGCCCACCGCGAACTTGGCAACGAGCAGTTGCGGGCCAACCTTGGCCACGCGACCCACACCATCCGGGACAAGCGCCTCAAGGTCGTGGCCGAGCTTCCCGATTGGGAGCAGATGCGTGACGCCGGCAGCGCCATCAAGAATGCCACCATGGCGAATCTGCCAGCCCTGCTCGAGCAGTTTGAGGCGAACTTTACGGCACGTGGCGGCATCATCCACTGGGCTCGTGACGCCCAGGAGGCCAACGAAATTGTCACCGCTCTCATCAGGGAAACCGGTGAAAGTGAAGTGGTCAAAGTTAAGTCCATGGCCACCCAAGAAATTGGTCTCAACGAATACCTGCAAGAGCAGGGGATAGAGGCCTTCGAAACCGACCTCGCCGAGCTCATTGTTCAGCTCGACCACGACAAGCCCAGCCACATCCTGGTCCCGGCCATCCACAAGAACCGCAGCCAGGTCAGGGAGATCTTCCTGCGCGAAATGCCCGTGGTGGATCCAAACCTTACGGACGAACCTGCACGTCTTGCCGAGGCGGCCCGGAAGCACCTGCGTAAAAAGTTCCTCTCCGCCAAGGTTGCGGTTTCGGGTGCCAACTTTGGCCTTGCTGACACCGGCACGCTGACTGTTGTGGAATCCGAAGGCAACGGCCGCATGTGCCTGACCCTGCCGGAAACCCTCATCACGGTCATGGGCATCGAGAAACTTCTGCCTTCATGGAGCGACCTTGAGGTATTCATGCAGCTGCTGCCGCGCTCTTCCACGGGCGAACGCATGAATCCTTACACGTCACTGTGGACCGGAGTCACCCCCGGCGACGGTCCGCAGAACGTGCACCTGATCATGCTCGACAACGGCCGCACCGCCGCGCTGGCCGACGAAATGGGCCGCACGGCACTCAATTGCATACGCTGCTCGGCATGTATGAACGTCTGCCCCGTCTATGAACGCACGGGCGGCCACGCTTATGGTTCCACCTATCCGGGGCCGATTGGTGCCATCCTCTCCCCGCTCATGACGGGCATTAAGAGCGAGGAAAACAACTCCCTGCCTTATGCCTCCTCACTGTGTGGAGCATGCTTTGACGCCTGTCCCGTGAAAATCAACATTCCCGAAATTCTGGTGCACCTGCGCGGCGTGGACGTTGACTCCAAGCGTTCAAAAGTGAAGATTCCCAGTCAGATGGACCTCATGATGAAGGGCGCAGAGTGGGCGTTCTCCAGCGGCTCGCACCTAAGCCTGCTGGAAAAGGGCCTGCCGCTGGGCAAACTGGTTGCGGGCCGGGACAAGGTCATCAAAAAACTCCCAGGCATCGCCGCAGGGTGGACCCAAAGCAGGGATATTCCGGCCCCGCCCACGCAATCGTTCCGCCAGTGGTGGGACAAGGAACACCAGGCAGGCGCCGCGAACAGCACCGAAGGGGAGCAGGCATGAGCGCGCGCGAGGACATCATGAACCGCATCAAATCGGCCCTGAGCGACGCCCCGGAGGCGCCCGCAGTGCCCCGGGACTACCGCCGCAGCTCGGCCATGACCGCGCAGCAGCGCCTCGACCAGCTCGTGGACAGGCTAGTGGATTACAAGGCCAACGTGTTTGTCACGCCCACGGATGCTGCCGCTGCACAACTTGCTGAATTGTTGTCCGGCAGCACCGCCATCGTGGTGCCGCACGGCTTGCCCCAGGAGTGGCTTGCCACTGTGAAGAACGACGCCGGGACGTTGGCTGTGCACGTTGACTCACCCGAGCGCCGCCTCACCACGGCAGAGCTGGATGCCGTGGATGCTGTGGTGACCGCTGCGGCGACGGCCGTGTCGGAGACCGGAACCATCATGCTCGACGGCAGTGACGATCAGGGCCGGCGGATCATCTCCCTGGTCCCGGACCGGCATATCTGCCTGCTGCGCGCCAGCGACATTGTGGAGGTGTTGCCCGAGGCCATTGCGCGCCTGGAGGCAACGCGTCCGCAGACCTGGATCAGCGGGCCGAGTGCCACGAGTGACATTGAACTTGAACGCGTCGAGGGCGTGCACGGCCCACGCACCCTCGACGTCATCATCCTGACATAGCCAGGTATAGGCTCAGCTATCGGTAGTGCGCCTGTCCTCGCAAGGACGTCGGGAGCTCGATGGGGGAGGTTGCTTCAGACCGCAGACAGCTCATGGCGCAAGGGCCAATCGTTGCCTTCCAAGATGATCTGTGCGCAATCGCCGTTGGCGGGGTTTACCACTATCGGTGCTGCCAGATTCACGGTGCTCGTGGCTCCAGGGTTCACCACCACCAGCACCAAGACTGAATCCGGGCTCGCAGCGATGGCGGCGAGCTCTGCGGCAGGCAGCCGTGGCGCGTAGTCGGGTAGATATACGGCCGGGTCGAGGACAAAAAGCCTCGCGGCGCCGAGCTCCGCGGTCAAGGAAAACAGGCCGGGGGTGTTGGCAATCTGCGTCAGCGTGAATCCGGTGCTGGGCTCCAACCCCGGTGGCGGGCTGAGGAACCGCAACTGCTCAAGGTTCGTGGGCGCCGGGCTCATCGCAGAAAGTCCATCAGTGTCGTCGACAAGACCTTGGCAGTAACACCCAAGGACGCTTGATAAGCAAGTTCCTGGGTCTTCAAGTCGAGGATGGCCTTGCCTAGATCAAGGTCTTCAACGTTGGAGCGCTGGGTTTCCAAGTCAACCAAGGCGTTGACATTGGCGTCCTTGGCGCGCAGAAGCTCCGCATGACGGGCACCCACCTCCGAGCGCTGGCCGATCACGGTGTCCAAGGCGCCATTGACGGCGTCGATCGAAAGGGAAATGTCAGCTCCAGAGCGCAGGTCAGCGGAAATTTTTGATATCAGCCCGAAAACGGAGTCAGCACCGGTGCCAAAAATGGCGGCGCCGTCGGCATCCACCCGAATTGTTGCCCCTGCGCTGATGCGCCGCTGGACGGTGCTGCCCGGTTCACCGGTGAAGGTGGGCGGGGTGCCGTCCACAAAGGCGCTGCCGGAATCCGAATTTCCGGCAAAAACGGTTCGGCCCAGGAACTCCGTGTTGGCCTGGGCCAGCAGATCGGTGCGGATGGAATCAAGCTCCACCGCGATGGCTTCCTTGGCCTCCGGGGACATGCTGCCATTGGCGCCCTGGATGGTGAGGAACTGCACCCGCTGCAGCAACGTCACCGAAGTGTCCAAGGCGCCGTTGGCCACGGTCAGCCACGCATTCCCATTGTCTATATTGCGTCCATGCTGGGCGGCCTGAGCCTGGGCCGCGCGAACGGCCATGGAATCTGCAGCCGCGGCTGGATCGTCGGAAAGCCGGGAATTCTTTTGCAAAGTATTGGCTTTTAGCTGCGCCTCTGCCAACTTTGCCGCATTGGTTTGCATCCCGCGCTGTGCGGCCGTGGCATTGGTCGTCATGGTGACTCTGCTCAACATGTCAGCGGCCCACCCTTCCGGTTTGGTTGATCAGCACGTCGAGTGCCTCATCAACGGCTGTCATCACTCGGGCAGCGGCCTGGTAGGCGTGCTGGTAGGTCAGCAAGTTCACGTTCTCCTCGTCAATGTCCACCGAGGCGTTTGACAGTTGGCCGGCCACCGCGTTGCTTAGGGAAACGTCCGCCAAAACTGCTTGCTGCAGGCCTGTCTGAATCTCCACGCCGAGGCGCACCACTGTATTACTCCACAGCGTGTCCGGGGAATCTGCGCCGGTGCCCAACTGGGAGATGGCCTCGGCAATTGAGCCGTCCTTGCCGCCTGCATTGGGCGCACCGGCAGCGATGCTGCCAGCATCCTTGGGTACGACGACGAGCCCCAGTGCCGCCGGAACTCCAGCCTTGAACTCGAAAAAGTCTCGACCGGTGGTCCCATCGGCCGCGACGCCGCCCTGATGGACGGGATTGACCGTTGCGGCCAATTTCTGCGCCATGGCGTTGTAGGAGGCTGCTGTTTGGGCAATCATGCCACCGCTGCCGTCAACGGCAGCGGGCTGCAGGATTGACAGCAGGCCGGCGAGTTTTCCGCCGTCCAGATCGACCGCGGCGCCCGGTCGGTGTGCCCATTCCAACTGGACTGCGCCGCCCTGGGCCATCTTCGTGGCGCCTGAAAGGGTTACCGCATTGGAAGTACTGCCGGAAAGCAAAACGTTCCCGCCCAGCAGGATTTCGTTAGTCCCGTCGGGCAACTCCCGTGTGGTTCCGCCGGTCAATTGGGCAATCTTGGCGGTCAGGGTGTTTCGCTGGTCAATGAGTTCGTTGCTGGGAGTTCCCGCCGCCGTGGCCGTGCGGATCTGCTTGTTCAAGGCAGCAATCGCGGATGCCGTGCCGTTGATGTCCTGCACCACTGTGCTTGCATTGCCCCTGGTCTGGGACCACTGGGAATCCAGGGCCGTGTAGCCTGCGGCGATGCCCTGAATGAGCGTCGCGGATTTTTCAAGGAGGACGGCCGAGGCTGCAGCGTCGCCGGGGGTGTTCGCAACTCCCTGCCAAGACGTCCAAAAACCCTGCAATTGGCTGGAGATACCGTTGGGACCCGGCTCATTGAGCGTTTCTTCGATGCCGGTCAGAGCCTCGGCCCGCACACCTGTGTAACCGGCGGCCGAAAAACTGGTGCGAACACGTGCGTCAAGGAAGGCATCACCTAGGCGTGAGATGCCGGTGACACCGACGCCCTGACCAACCTTGCCCCCCAAATCGTTCAGGGCACCGCGGGCCGGGGTGCCAAACGCGGAGAGTTCGGCGCGCTGGCGCGTGTAGCCGGGCGTATTGACGTTGGTCAGGTTCTGCCCGGTGGTGTTCAACCCGGTCCTGGCCGCGTTCAGGCCGGACAAGGCCGTGTTCAGGCCACTAAAAGTACTCACGAATTCCTCAACTGGGCTTTAGACACTTTCGTCCAGGAGCCGGGAGATGGCGTCCTGGTTGGTGTGTCCACGGTGGTCGTAGGTGCCAGCCTCGGTGGTGAGGTTGGCTGCTGTGTCCTGGGTAGACCTCAACCCGGCACGCAAGAACTGCAGATTGGCGTCCCGCAGGCCGCGGATTTGCTCCACGGTTGTCATCATGGAGCTCTGGTGGTCTCTCAGGATTTCCTGCCATGGCCCGGCCGGGGCGCCGTCCGCCAGGTCCAACAGTCCGGCATCGTCCGCCAGCCCCCACGTCATGGCCACCGCCGATGCAGCAGCCGTGCGCTCCAACGAGGCCGCGCGAAGCCGTTCCGCCACATGGTTAACCTCGCGGGTAGCGTTGTCCAGCCAGCGGGTTTTTCCTGATGTGAGGATCAAGTGCTCCTCTTCCAATTTGAAAACCAGAAGATCCAGCAGCTCACGCTCACGCCACAACAAGGTCGATAGTTCCTCAGGGCCCATTGATTTGGTCCTTTCATCGGGACAATCCGGGTTCGTCAAAGACTATCGGCAATATGGCAAAGCCGGTTAGAGGGAGGTTAGAGCCGCTCATTTTGCGCGCCACGCCCTACCGCGACAGTGCAAGCACGCATGGCGATTCTGGTGCCTTACAGTTGAGTTGAAATATGCATGGTCGACGGCGGCTGATACCTGGGGGTGCGCCCGTCTCTGTACTTTTCTGTGAATTGCCTAGGGGGCGAACAATTGAATCGCGTTGAGCGCGACGACTTAGTCGTGCAAAATTTGCCGCTGGTTGGGTACCTGGTGGCGGAGATCTGTATGCGGGCAGATCATCTGAGCAGGGAAGACCTGGCTCAAGTGGGGGCCATTGCCCTCATTCATTGTGCCGAATCCTTCGACGAGGGGCTGGGCGTGCCTTTTGGTGCCTACGCCCGTCGCCGTATCAAGGGGGCCATTGCTGACGAGCTCCGACGCGACGATTGGGCCACCCGGGGGGCGCGTACCCGAATGGGCGAATTGGCTGCTGTCAAGGAGGTGCTCTCAAATGCTCTCAATCGTGTACCTACCGTGGATGAAATAGCCACTGCCATGGGCGTCGACCGGGCCGTGGTGGAAGCGTCACGGATGGATGCCAGCCGCACCGTCACACCGTTGACGGACATCATTGCCGAGATGGTCGCCGCCACCTCCCAGAGCCCCGAAGACGCCGTGGTGCAGGCCGAGCATGAGGATTTCTTGGCTCATGCCGTCGCAGCACTGCCTGCCAAGATGCGCTACATCGTTGAACAGGTCTACTACCAAGATCGCAGCGTCAAGGAACTCGCCGCCGAACTGGGCTCGAGCCATTCCGCAGTGTCGCAGCAGCGCACCGAAGGAATGCGGCTTCTGCGGGACGGGCTCGAACGCCACTACCTGGCCACCTCGACTGCCCAATCCCCTGCCCACTCCCGGATCGCCGTCACAAGGCGCGAGGACTACCTGGCCGAGTTAGGCACACGCAGCCATGGTGGCGCCACACGCGCCCGGCTGGCCATGACCAGCACCACGCACACCACCGGGGTGGTCTCCGCAGCTGGATAGCGGTACACCATTGGCTGACGTTGCTTACGGCTCGTCCAAGAGTGCCGACAGTGGAGGTTAGCTGCCCATGGATGGGCGGCTACGGTATCACTGAAAAAACTCACGGAGGATATAGCTCATGGCTATGCAGATCAACACCAACACCGCGGCAAACAACGCTTACCGCAACCTGAACAACACCCAGAACCAGCTGTCCAAGTCGATGGAGAAGCTCTCCAGCGGCCTGCGCATCAACCGTGCGGCAGACGACGCCGCCGGCCTGGCAATCTCCGAAGGCCTGAAGTCACAGGTCAACGGCTACACCGTTGCCGCCCGCAACGCCCAGGATGGCATCTCGGTCATCCAGACCGCTGAAGGCGCCCTGTCCCAGGTGCACTCCATCCTGCAGCGCGTCCGCGACCTGGCCGTCCAGGCCGGTAACGACTCCAACAACGCCGAGTCCCGCACGGCGATCAAGACTGAGTCTGATGCCCTGGGTGACGAGTTGACTCGAATCGCCGACTCGACGAACTTCAATGGCATTGACTTGCTCAAGGGCACCGCGCTGACCTTCCAGGTTGGGGCAGGCTCCACAGCTGCCAATGACCAGATCACCGTTGCAGGAACTGACATCAGCACCCTCGGAGCCACGGTTAAGGCCCTGACCTTCGACAGCTCAGCCAACGCCCTGACCACGATCGATGCGATTGACACCGAGATCACGTCAATTTCCACGGACCGTTCAGCCCTCGGTGCAAGCCAGAACCGGATGGAATCGGCCATTAGCACCCTGAACATCGGCAAGGAAAACCTGTCGGCCGCTGCCTCGCGCATCACGGACGTAGACATGGCTTCGGAAATGGTGAGCTTCACCCGTTCCAACATCCTGTCTCAGGCAGGTACGGCCATGCTGGCCCAAGCCAACCAGTCCAACCAGGGTGTCTTGAAGCTCCTCGGCTAAATCGACTGAGCACGCCGGGACTTCCGCGTTTCGGCATTGCAGTGTCGCTGGCGGTTCGTGAATTTACTTCGCGGCCGCCAGCAGATTCTCCTCAGCACCGCGAAAGGTACGCACCCATGGGCATGGGAATTGACGGGCTCGCCTCCGGCCTGAACACAACAGATATCATCAATGCGCTGATTGCCGCCGAATCTCGGCCGCAGGCGCTCATGAAGGTCAAGGTCGTCAATGACACCGCCCTGGTGACTGCCCTGCAGGCGCTGAACACCAAGTTCGCGGCCCTCACCACCCAGGCGCAGGGGCTATCAAAGCCCGGTGGACTGGATAAGTACCAGGTCCTCTCGTCCTCGGATGCCATCGCGGCAACCTTGTCAGCCAGCGCCAAGGCTACAAGCCTTGACCTGGCGGTCAACAAGCTGGCCCAAGCCCACACCATTGTCAGCGCCCCCATGGTCGAATGGCCGGAAACGCCTGCCGTCATGACATTCGTCAAGGCTGACGGCACGAAGACAGAGGTTACGGCAGCGTCGGCTTCCCTCGATGACATGGCCTACGCCATCAACCAATCGGGCGCCGGGATTTCAGCTGTCAAGGTGGCCTCCGGCGTCGATCCGGCCGGAGTTCCGCAGTTCCGGCTTCAGCTGACGAGCAAGGACACAGGCGTCGCCAACTCCTTCACCGCCCACCAGGGCACGGCGGCCGACGTCGATGCCAGCACCGCCACGGACCTGTTGAGCGCGCCGGGATCCGCCGTTCTGCGTGCTGGACAGGACGCCGAGGTGACACTGTGGGCTGGCACCGCCGCCGAACAGAAGATCACCTCCTCCTCGAACACCTTTACGTCCCTGGCTCCAGGGGTAGACATCACCGTCAAGAAGCTCTCCGCAGACCCCGTCACCGTGTCAGTGACTAGGGACACGGCTGCCGTCACAGCCTCAGCGAAGGAACTGGCTAGCGCCGTCAACGTCATCTTGGGCTCGATCCTCACCCAGTCAACCGTCACGCCAGGGACCGGCAAGGACGGTAACTCGACCGTAACGGCCGGCATTTTCATGGGTCAGAGCGCCGTCTCGGCCGCAAAGACGAAATTGTTCAACGCTGTCGCCGCACCAATCAACGGAAATTCGCCGGCCGCCATCGGGATCAACACGACCAAAAATGGCGACCTGTCCTTCGACGAGGACGCGTTTGCCGCCGCCTACGCCAAGGACCCCATCGGAGTGGAGAAGACGCTGGCGACCATGGCGGGCCGGGTCGCAGATGCGTCAAAGTCCATTGCGGATCCGTACGACGGCACACTGACGCAAAGCGTCAAGGGCAGGCAATCAGTCGTTGACGATCTGAATTCCCAGATCGTCAACTGGGACAGCCGCCTGGCCAACCGCCGGGCAACCCTGCAGGCCGTCTACACCAACCTCGAGGTGCAGATGAGCAAGATGCAGTCCCAGCAAACCTGGTTGACCGCACAAATCAGCTCCTTCGACTCGGCGGCCAAGAAATAATGACAACCGTCAACCGCACAAAGGCATTGAACTCATACCAGCGGGAGGCAATCCTTTCCGCGTCTCCGGCCCGCCTGGTGACCATGCTCTACGACAGGCTCCTGCTCGATCTGGCCCGGGCCGAAGCCGCGCAAAACGCGGCCGACTGGACAACAGCCAGCGAAAATCTGCTCCACGCGCAAGAGATCATTAATGAACTGTTCGGATCCCTGCAAGCGGAGCTGTGGGCCGGTGCCGAAGCGCTTCAGGGAATCTACAACTACGCCGGCACCACATTGGTGAACGCCAACATTCGGCGAGATCCCGCACTGACCCGGGAGTGCATCGAGCTGCTCGAACCCCTTCGACTCACGTGGCACGAGGCGGCCGCCGTCCCAACGGGCACAGTGCTGGCAGCAGCGGATGGTCCGTATAGCTCATGATCTGGCCAGCACTCGAAACCGAACAGCACACTAGGGCCAACGAGGATGACTCAGTAGCCGCCGCGCACCCGCCAGTGTCCGTTCTTGCAGAGCTGACGGAGCAGTGGACAGGCGTCCTCGATGAGCTTGAAACACAGCTCCTGATGGCGGATCCTGCAACACCGTACTGGACCCCTCCCCGCAGCCTGGGAAACCTGCCCGAGTCTTTGCGGGAGCGCGCCGGCTCGTTGGCCCGCTCCCAAGCTATGGCCGTCACCACGTTGCGAATAGCCCTTGAGGCAGCCTCTGCCGAACTGGCAACGTTGCTGCCCACCCGGCAAACGACGTCGGCCGTCTACCTTGATGTCATGGGTTAGCAACAGCCACCGGGATCAGGGCAGAAATATTGTTGTGAAACCTTCTTACCGCATTGACGCAGCGTCCGATAGTCACTGTTGAGCATGGATCGCTCGACCATTTGGCCAAGGAAAGGCCGCCGGATCTCTTCAAGAAAGAGCGCAGTGCTTGATTCTGTGGTCACTGTGGCGCTCACAAGCGCCCTTAACGGCTTGTCCCTGCGCCAGCGCGCCATCGCCGACAATATTGCCAACGTCAACACCCCGGGTTACACGGCCCAGAGGGTGAAGTTTGAAGAAGCACTGGCCGAATCCGTGAGCCGTCGGGACGGTGATGTTCGCGCCACCACCGAACGCTCTCTTGAACCAACCCAGCTCAACGGCAACAACGTCAACCTTGACACCGAAACGCTCTCCAACGTTGAGACGGTGCTGCGATATCAGTTCGCTGCGCAGGCAGTCAATAGCGAATTCAACGGCATGCGTACAGTCTTGAAGGCCCAGTAAGTGAGCGACGCAATCGGCATCGCCGCAACCGGCCTGACACTTCACCGCAAATGGCTTGATGCGGTCTCTGATAATTTGGCCAACGTCAACACCGTCACGGCCACCAGCGGCGACGCTTTCCAAGCTCGCTACGTCATCGCCCAAGCTGGAGAAGGGGACTCCGGCGTGTACGTTGCTGGAGCTGGCTACGGGGATGCCGAAGGGCGCTTGGTGTACGAGCCCGAGCACCCCCTGGCCGATGAGGCCGGATATGTCAGATACCCCGACATTGACCTGGCCTCCCAAATGAGCCAACTCATCATGGCCCAACGCGGCTATGAGGCCAATGCGGCCGTGGTGGACCGGGCAAAGACCATGTACGAATCCGGATTGCAGATTGGAAAGTAGCCGATGAGTATTGTGGGAATTGAAGGCGTACAGGCAAGCACCGCCACGGCCTACCTGCCAACCATTGCACCAAGCGGCGGAGGTGAGGCATTTGGTGCCTCCCTTGGAGATGCCCTCATTAATCTGCAGGGTTTGCAGTCCACCTCGGGTGAACTGACCGTCAAGGCAGCAACTGGCAGCCTTGACGATATTCACCAGGCAACCATCGCCTCCACGCGGGCCGCAGTCACCTTGGAACTGGTCTCAACGCTCCGGATCAAGGGCGTTGATGCATTCAACGAGATCATGAGGATGCAGGCCTGATGCCGCCATTCGTATCTTCCCTGGCGGGCCGTTTTACCGGTGTTGCCAAGGGCTTCACCATGGCCCAAAAGACGTTGGTCGTCCTTGGCATTGCCGTGCTGGTTCTTGGCGGCGTGGCCCTGGCCACTTGGCTGGCCAAGCCCAGTTACTCTCCACTTTTCTCTGCGTTGGCTCCGGCAGACGCCAACGCCATCGTCACCCAGCTAAAAACAGACAACATCCCCTATCAGCTGGTCAATGGCGGCTCAACTATTTTGGTGCCTGACGCCAATGTTTACGATGAGCGGCTCAAGGCCGCCTCGGCAGGTCTGCCCGCAGCAACCACGGCCGGTTACTCGCTCTTGGACAGCATGGGCGTCACGTCCTCCGAGTTCCAGCAAAATGTCACGTACAAACGCGCTATGGAAGGTGAGCTAGCACAAACCATCATGGCCATGAATGGCGTTTCCACGGCCTCAGTGAAGCTGGCCGTTCCGGAAAAGACCGTGTTTACCTCAACCAAGGAAGACCCCACGGCGTCGGTTTTTGTTGAGACTACGCCGGGGATGGATCTCTCCGATGAACAGGTCAACGCCATCGTGCATCTGACATCTTCAGCCGTGGAAGGGCTCAAGCCTCTCAACGTTTCAGTAGTTGACTCAACGGGTGCGGTACTTTCGGCAGCCGGTACGGGCACCACCGGCAGCGGTGACAAGCAAGCCCAAGCCTACGAACAACGCGTCGCAGCGGCCGTGCAGTCCATGCTGAACACGGTGGTAGGTGCGGGCAATGCCACGGTCTCGCTGACAGCCACTATGGACAAGGCCTCAACGGACAGGGTGAAGGAGTCGTTCACGTCGCCCGAGGGTGCGCCAGCACTAAATGAGTCCTCCACCACGGAAAAGACCACAGGCGGAACGTCTACCGGCACCGGAGTCCTTGGACCGGACAACATTGCCGTCCCCAATGATGCCGGCGCCACTGGAAGCTCTTCCGAATCCGAAAAGACCACCAAGAACAATGCCGTTGACAAGGTCACCGAAAATACCGCAATTCCGGCGGGCACGCTGCAACGCCAATCACTGGCTGTTGCAGTTGACACGGCCGCCGCAGCCAAGATCGATGCGGCAACCCTGACGGAGATGGTGTCCGTGGCCGCTGGCATTGATGCCGCACGCGGGGACACCGTTAGCATGCGGGTGGTGCCGTTTTCGACAGCCCAGGCCGACGCAGCAAAGGCTGCCATTGACGCCGCCAAGGCAGAGGCTGGGGCGGCCGCAACTGCCAATAACTGGCGCAACATCATGATTGGTGCGTTGCTGCTCCTGGCGGTGCTGGTGGCTGCCGTGCTGTACGCACGCAAGAACCGCCGCCAAGTACGGGAACTTGTTGACCTTGGGGAGCAGGGCCAACCCATGGTCACCATGAGCAAATTGCCTCTGGAACCCGCACCGGAAACCACCGCACTTGCCGCCATCCCAGTCCCGGCCGCACTGCCAATATCCGAAAGCAGTGATACAGACACCAAACGGGCCTCGCTTGAGGCCATGGCCGGAAGCGACCCCAAAAAAACCGCAAGCCTGCTGCGCTCACTTATGGACGATCGGGCGGGCCTTTGATGGTCGGGGCAACACTGACAGGGACGCAAAAGGCTGCGGCCCTGCTCATGCAGTTTTCCCAGACAGCGGCGGCCGCCGTCATGTCCCACCTCTCCGACGCCGAGGCTGAATCGATTGCCGCGGAAATTGTCAAAATGCGTCGGGTCCAGCCCGAGATCGCCGACGCCGTTGTGGATGAGTTCCACGGCATGGCTGTGCGGGGCCGACATGCGGCCCTTGGCGGCCGGGATTTCGCCGCAGGACTGTTGGCGGCATCTTTCGGAAGTGAAAAGGCTGCCGGCGTCATGGACAGGCTGGCCTCCACCATGGCCGGAAAGCCCTTCGAGTTTTTGGATGAAGCCGAGCCGGGGCAGTTGCTATCCCTGCTGGAAGATGAATTGCCGGCGACCATTGCCCTTGTGCTGGCCCACCTGCGCCCGGATCGGGCATCGGCGGGGCTTGCGGGGCTGCCGGGGGAACTTCGTGTCGAGGTCGCCCAGGCCATCGCCACCATGGGCGCGGCAACACCCGAGGCCGTGGGCATCGTGGCTGAAACGTTGAAGCAGCGTGCACTGGCAGTGGTGGCTCCCCGCGAGCAGACGGCGGTGATTGGTGGAGTCCAGCCGTTGGTGGACATCATCAACCGTTCAGATGTTGCCACGGAACGGGCGTTGCTGGAGGACTTGGCTGTGCGCGATCCCGAATTGGCCGAAGAAGTTCGTTCACGCATGCTGACTTTTGCGGACTTGGTCAAGCTGGACAATCAAGACGTGCAGCTGGTGCTGCGTGGCATCGACGCCAACGCCCTGGCCTTGGCCATGAAGGGTGCGCACGCGGCCGTCCTGGACGCTATCCGGGCTAACATCTCCGAACGTAACCGTGAGCTCCTCGAATTCGAGTTGGAAGCACTGGGCCCCGTCCGCACCTCCGAGGTGGAGCAGGCCAGGGCCGATATTGTGCGGGTTATTCGTGAACTCGAGGCCGTGGGCGAGATAACCATTCGCCGCGGGGACGAGGACGACATTGTCTACTAGGAACAGCGTGCCCACCGCTGGTGGGGCGCGTTTGGCAGTATTTCCGCTCATCCCCACCCAGGGGCAGGTGCAAGCCCACGCGGACGCAAAAGCTAGCGGGTTCACGCAGGGGCACGCTGCTGGATATGCCGCGGGACTGCAGTTGGCGAGCCGGGAAACAGCTGCCGCCCGTGCCCGCCAGGACACCGTACACGCTGATCGTATGTGCGCTCTTGAAGAACGGCATGCCGCCGAGATTGCGGCCCTGGTTCTGGCCAGTACAGCCCTCGTGGAACGCACGGTACCCGTCCTGGCTGATGCCGAACAGGCGCTGTTCATGTGCGCCCTGGACCTGGCCCAGTCCCTGCTAGGGCACGAGCTCCGTGATGGGGAAACCTCAGCCCGTGCTGCTTTGGCGCGCGCTCGTGGGCAGGGCGAGGGCGAAATTCCCGTGGCCATTCGCATGAATCCGGCGGATCTGGCAGTCCTCAACCGCGACAGAGACGACCTTCCGGCGTCCCTGACCCTGATCGGGGACCCAACGCTGAACCGCGGCGACGCCGTGGCGGAGTATTCGCACGGCTACCTTGACGCCCGCCTTGGAACGGCTGTCGCCCGAGCCAGGGCAGCCCTGCTGAGTGAATCCATGCCTGCGCGCACCGCCCTGGATCCATCATGAAAACCATCGCCATTCCGGGGCCCCGGAAACTTTCCCTGGCAACCCGCGCAGCAGCCCCTGAGCGCGTAGGGGTCGTCACGGGTGTGGTCGGGCTGGCAGTCCAGGTGCAGGGCCTGCGCTGCGCCGTTGGTGACATGGTGACCATCGGCGGGCGCACCCCCATCGACGCAGAGGTCGTTGCCGTCAGTGCTGGCAGCGTCAAGATCATGCCCCTGGGGCCAATGACAGGACTTGGCGAAGGTGACCCCGTCCGGACCAAGCTGGAGCCGATGCTGGTTCCCACCGGCGACGGCCTTCTTGGCCGGGTCATTGACGGGCTGGGGCGTCCCATTGACGGTTTGGGACCGCTGGTGGGTGTGAGCGGCGTGCCGTTGGAGAACAAGGCACCGAACTCCATGGACCGGGCCCGGATCACGATACCCCTGCAGACAGGAGTGCGGGTCCTGGACACCCTGACCACCACGTGGCGCGGGCAGCGATTGGGCCTGTTTGCTGGTTCCGGAGTTGGCAAGTCCTCTCTCCTGTCAATGATTGCCCGCGGCACCGATGCGGACGTCTCTGTCATTGCCCTGGTAGGGGAGCGCGGGCGTGAGGTGCGCGAATTCCTGGAGGACGATCTGGGGCCGGAGGGCCTTGCCCGGTCGGTAGTTGTTGTCGCGACTAGCGACGAGCCGGCTCTGCTGCGCCTGCGTGCGGCCTTCACCGCTACCCGGATCGCCGAGTCGTTCCGGGAACGTGGCGTGGACGCAATGCTCATGATGGATTCGCTGACCCGGGTAGCCATGGCTCAACGTGAGATTGGCTTGTCGGTGGGTGAGCCACCCGCCACCCGCGGGTATCCGCCGTCGACCTTTTCAATTCTGGCCAGGTTGCTGGAACGCGCCGGGACCGACAAGATCGGCTCGGTCACGGGCCTGTACACGGTGCTGGTTGATGGAGACGATCACAACGAACCCATCGCCGACGCCGTCCGCTCCATCCTTGACGGCCATGTGGTGTTGGACCGCAAACTGGCCGTGGCTGGGCACTTCCCGGCCATCGACGTTCTGGGATCTATCTCGCGGGTGGCGTCGAAGGTGTGCACCCCGGAGCAAAAGAACGACGCCGGGACCTTGCGCAAGGTGCTGGCGGCCAAGGCCGCGGCCCAAGACTTGATAGACGTGGGCGCCTACCAGTCAGGCAGCAACCCCCTAGTGGATGCGGCAGTGCGGCACGGGGCGACGATCAATAATTTTCTGCAACAAAGCATGGACCAGCAAGTTGCTGCACGGCAGTCGTGGGCGGAACTCGACGCCTTGACCAGCAATATTTTAGGGGCATAGATGAGCAAGTCATTCCGCCTGGCCGGGCTCTTACGCTTCCGCCAGGCCCAGGAAGAACAAGCAGCAGCAGCGTTGGCGCGGGCCAACGCGCGACGCAAGGAACACGAGGGTCGGGTGGGCCGGGTGCGCGGCATTCTGGCTGACACGCCGTCGGACCCGGCCTCCGCGACTGCACTGCGGGCCAGTGCCGCGGCTCGCTCTTCTGCGCGCAGCATGCTGCTGGAATTACACGCCCTCACCGATTCCACGGCCCAGGCGGCCGCGGAGGCCCAGGCGGAGCTCCTCGCTGCCAAAAAATCCGCGGCTTCCCTCGAGAACCTGGAAATCAAACACCGGGCCGGACAACAACAGCTTATGCTGCGCGATGAGCAACTCTTCCTCGACGAACTGGCTTCCGCACGCTCAATGGAGGCAAGCACTCCAGGGCTCGGCGCCATGGATCGAGTCCGGCAGGTGGACGCTTGAAGCTGTCAGCCGCCCTGATCCCGTCCCCGCCCAACGGTGCTGCCGCGGGCACCGCTGTGACGGGCTCTGCTGTAGCGCCGTCGATGCCTGACGCCCGGCTGGGTGCAACTTTCGGCGAGGTGTTGGACGAGGTGTTGGGCGAGGCGCGCGTGAAGGCGGGTGCTGGCGCCTCCGTTGGGCTGACTGCGCAGGAATCTGTCGACTCCAATGCCGCCAGCGGGCCGGAGGAATCTGCCGATGATGCCCTGTCGGCGCAAGTTGGCCACCTTGCACAATCTGGTCCCGAGCGCATGCCAGCCAGCAACGCTGCGATGAACCAATTTTGGGCAGCCGTGCAGACCCTTGCCAGTCAAAACCAACTTGATCCTGTCACCGTGGCCACACCTCAATTACTCGTGCCCGCCGATGCTCCGAGCGGCGGTCTTCAGGACGCAGCGGCCGATGATCTGGCAACTGCTCCGGGTACTGGAAACCCAACGGCTCGGCTTACTGCCAGCGGTCCCATCGTGGCGGCAACGGCAACGGCAACGGCAACGGCAACGGCAACGGCAGCGGCCGCGCAGTTCGCCGGCCCGCCCGCCCCCGGCACCGGTGAAGCAGTCCCCGCAGCCCTGTCTGCGCTTGGTAGCGCGCACAAGGTCGGAGATGTTGTGTCAGCGCCGGTGCATCAAACCGCTGCGAATGCCGGCAATTCAGCCAATGCTGCCAATTCGGCCGCGGCCACAGGTGCAGTGGCCACTTCGAAAACACCTACCTTCGCAGCCTCGACCCCGGGCGTCAACACTCTTGCCACAGTTATTGCGGGCGAGCTGGAAGGTACCTTCGCGAAGCCTGCAACGGTTCAAGGCGATGTCGAGACCGGATCTGCGTCATCCGCTCCAGTGCTAGGCGCCGACGCAGCGCAATCGAGGCCGACTACAGCAGCAAGAACCCAAGCAATGACTGGAGCCACGCCTGCGTTTTCAGTGGACAACGTGCCTAAACGGCCCGGCGGTGCCGTGACGGCGCCTCACAATATGGGGAGTACTGTGGCTCCAGCTCCAGCTCCAACGCCGGAGCCGGGCTGGCAGTTGGGCGAAGGCGCCATGGCGGCGGCAACTTCGGCTGCTCCTTCGCTGACAGTGGTTCCAGCGACGGTTCCCCTGCCAGCCGTGCCGGCGCCTGCTGCGCCAGGTAACACGCAACAGGTAGTGCCGCCGGGCACCCCGCTGCTGAGCGAACAACTAGCCCGCCCGCTCTTTTCCTTGGCTTCGGCCCCCTTGGGAGAGCACATCATGACTATCAACGTCATCCCCGATGCGCTTGGACCTGTCACGGTACGGGCACACCTAGCCGCAGACGGCATCCGGATCGAGATGATGAGTGCAAGCGATGCCGGGCGGGAAGGACTGCGCAGCATCCTGATAGATCTCAGGCGTGACTTGGCTGCCGGAGGCTTGGCAGCATCGCTCAGCATGGCCTCAGGAAGTGGCGGTCAGGACCACGGTGGCAGTCACAGCGGCTCCCCGGGGTCCGGGCGCCTTTGGGATTCGGGGGAGCCGGTTCAAGAACGAGGCTCCGGGACGCAAGGCAGGCTGCCGCCGTCGGAAGTCCCAACGGCAGCAAACAATTCACTGGACATTACGGTATAGAAAGGCTCCCCAGCATGAGTAACGACTCCATCGCCGCACTGAACGGCAGCGGCGGTTCCCCGGCGCCGACGTCCGTAAACGGTATCAACACCATCGCAGGTAAACGCGCGCCCAAACAGGAGATGGACTCTGAGGTGTTTATGTCCTTGCTGGTGGCCCAGCTGCGCCACCAGGACCCCTCGTCCCCCATGGACACCAACCAAATGATCAGCCAGACCACCCAGCTTGCCACGATGGAGAAATTGACCAACATGGACACGACCGCCACCGAGAATTTTGCGTTGCAAATGCGAACCTCTGCGGCAGCACTCATTGGTCAGCAGGTTTCTTGGGAAGACACTGATGGCACTAAGCACAGTGGCATGGCCAGCTCCGTCTCCTTTGCCGGGGGCGTCCCGCAGGTCACCGTTGGCGATAAGACTATTGCCCTGGACCTGATTTCCGGCGTCACCTCGGCGCCCGCCATCGGTGATGCGCCCGCTGAAACCGAGCCCGAGCCCGGGCCTGACACCTCCGACAACTAGCCTCCATCCACCAGAAAGGCATCACCCCATGCTCCGCTCCCTGTATTCCGGTATTTCCGGGCTTCGCGCCCACCAGACCATGCTTGACGTCACCGGCAACAACATTGCCAACGTCAACACGGCTGGTTACAAGTCCTCCACGGTCCAGTTTCAGGACACCCTTTCACAGGTGAGCCGCTCTGGTTCTGCAGCCCAGGACGGTGCTGGCGGAACGAACCCGGCCCAAGTTGGTTTGGGTGTTCAGGTGGCGGGCATCTCCACCAACTTCTCGCAGGGATCGGCCCAGGCCACGGGCCGTTCATCGGACATGATGATCTCCGGAGACGGCTTCTTCATCACCTCCAAGGGTGGCGAACAGCTCTACGCGCGGGCGGGATCATTCGACTTTGATTCCCAGGGTCGTCTGGTTTCACCTGACGGTGCACTTTTGCAAGGCTGGTCGGCAGTCAACGGCCAGGTCAATGCGGGGGCTGGTTTGTCCAACATTGTCATTTCCAAGGCGATGGTTGCGCCCGCAGAGGCCACCACGAGCGCAGTCATGGGCGGAAACCTGCCCGACGACGCGGCGCCTGGCACGGAACTGACCCGTGACATGAAGGTCTTCGATGCCAGCGGCAAGGCCAGAAACGTCTCGCTGACCTTCACCCGCACAGGAGCCGGTTGGGATGTGGCAGGAACTGATGCCAACGGCTCAACCGGAGCAGCAACCTTGGCGTTCACCAATGGTGCCGCCGCCCCCGGTAGCGCCATGACAGTTGGTGGCATCGCCGTGGACTTGTCGAGTGTTACCGGCTATGCAGAAATGTCCACTCTTGCCGTGTCGGAGATGAACGGAAGTGCCGCGGGCACCCTGGATTCCTTCAGCATGGGCACGGACGGGACGCTGACAGGAACTTTCAGCAATGGCGAGAACGTCGTGATCGGCCGCGTCGCCCTAGCCAACTTCACCAACGCCGGCGGCCTGGAAAAAGCAGGATCATCCTCCTACCGGGCCACGGCCTCTTCCGGTGCAGCAACCGTGGGAACGGCCGATGCCAACGGCCTCGGGGCCCTGACCAGCGGATACGTGGAGATGTCAAATGTGGACCTCTCCCAGGAATTCACCAACCTGATTGTCGCTCAGCGAGGATTCCAGTCCAATGCCCGAATCATCACCACCTCCGATGAAGTCCTGCAGGAATTGACCCAGCTCAAACGCTAAGAGCGGCACGGGGTCAGTACAAAAGCTGTCC
The DNA here is from genome assembly GCA_046714315.1 of Specibacter sp. Classification (GTDB taxonomy): domain Bacteria; phylum Actinomycetota; class Actinomycetes; order Actinomycetales; family Micrococcaceae; genus Specibacter. The sequence continues at coordinate 20,607 of JBKKBD010000168.1, read as the reverse complement.
CGCAGCTAACCAATGCGGCGGGACAGCCGACAGTACCAGTGGGGGACGGCTGGCGTCTTCGCAACTCAAAGGATGAGCATTTGATAGTTGTCACGCGTCTGGATGGCAGGCAATTTGCGTTGAATCCGGATCTTATTGAGCGCATCTTTGAATCACCCGACACCACTGTGGTCATGGCCGACGGGGCAAATTACATTGTCACCGAATCCATGTCAGAGATTATTGAAAAGATTGCCCGGTTCCGTGCCCGCATCATCTCGATGGCCCGCAACTACTCCGACGACGTTGAAGAGCAGCACTCTCCGCCCAAGCTGAGCGTTATCCACCCTTCGAAAAATCCCTCCAGTTAAGGATAGTAAAGCGATGGATCCCGCAACAATTGCAGGTCTGCTCATAGCCTTCGGTGCGCTGTATGGCATGGTCGCGCTCGAGGGCGCAAGTGTTTCGAGCCTGCTACTGCCAGCCCCCATGCTTCTGGTCTTGGTGGGCACCATCGCCGTCGGCGTGGCCAGTTCAACCATGAAAGACGTTATGCACGCTGTGAAGTCCCTGCCGCGTGCGTTTCTCGGAAAGCCCCCCAAGCCGGGGGAGAGCATTGACGAGGTTGTGGCCCTAGCCGACAAGGCACGCCGCGAGGGACTCTTGTCCCTTGAAGCGGCCGCCGCTGAATCAAAAGATCCTTTCCTGCGCAATGCCCTGCAAAACATTGCAGACGGCACCGACGGGGAGGAGCTTCGCGAGCTGCTCGATGACGCCGTCGAGGCCAAAATCAAGAGCGACCACACCGCGTCGAAATTCTTCATGACCTTGGGTGGATACGCCCCCACCGTGGGGATCATCGGCACGGTGGTGTCCCTGACCCATGTGCTGGAAAACCTCTCCCAGCCAGAGGAGCTCGGCCACATGATTGCGGCCGCGTTTGTGGCCACACTGTGGGGCCTGTTGTCCGCGAACTTCATCTGGCTGCCCATTGGCACGCGCCTGAGCCGTCTCTCCGAACTTGAGGTGGACCGCATGACGCTGGTCATGGAAGGTGTCTTGGCCGTGCAGGCTGGCTCCCAGCCCACGCTGCTGCGTGAACGATTGACGGCCATGGTGCCCGCCTACCGCCAGCAACGCGACAAGAAGGCAGGCCACACCGACGCGCAAGCCAAAAAAGCGGCATGAGTCGGCGTGGGAACTCCGGGCGCAAGCGTCGCGGAAAACCTGAGGAGAGCCACCCGGACGAGCGCTGGATGGCGTCCTATATGGACATGGTCACGGTGCTAATGTGCATGTTCATTGTCTTGTATGCCATGTCCACTGTTGATGAGGACAAATACGTAAAACTTCGGGACTCGCTGGCCACGGGCTTTGGACAGGTGTCCGTCGGAAAGGTCGACACCGCCTCCGGGATTGTGGTCCCGCCTGCGGATGTTGGCAAGGAGGGCACTTTGGCGAAGACTCCCCTGGACCTTGCCAAGGCGGAGGTAGATAAGCTCAGTGCCCTCAAAGAAGCTATGAGTCTGCGTCTGGGGAACAAAGGGTTGTCCGAGAACGTCCAGTTTCAGATTGACCAGCGCGGCCTGAGCGTGAAACTTGTTGGATCGCAGTCGTTCTTCCAGCCGGACAGCCCCCTGTTGTCGACAAGGGCCGCCGACGTGCTTGACACCATAGCTCCGGTGCTGAAGTCCTCGGGGCTGGACATATCCGTGGAAGGGCATGCAGCCAATGCCATCACCAATTATCCCTCCGTCTGGGAGCTGTCAGCCGAGCGGGCAGTGGGGGTGGTGAGGCACCTAGTGGAGCGCCAAGGAATTGCGGGGGACAAGATTGGTGCGATCGGCTACGGGTCCTCCCGCTCCGTCAATGACAATTCCACCGAACCCCTGCGCGAGCTGAACCGCCGTGTGGACATCGTGGTGCTCTCCAACCAGCCCGACCAGGTGCGGGCCCTGATTCCCGAGGTATTAAAAGCCAAGGCAGCTTCTTCCTAACGAACGCAGCACCACTGCCGATAGTGACAGATATGCCCGTTCTCTCGCCTGTTTTACAGCTGCCCGCTTCCCGGGCGAACAAGGTGGTTGAGGCATACGATTTTCGGCGTCCCACAACGCTGGCCCGAGAGCACAGCCGGGTTCTGGAGCTGGCCTTTGAGACGTTTGCCAGGCAGTGGGGAACACAGCTCACGACCAAAATCAGGGCTGGCTCCGCCGTGGTTACCGAGCAGGTGGCAATGGCCACCTACGACGAGTATGCAGCTTCCCTGCCAGCCTCGACGGCCATGGTGTTGTTTTCCCTCGACGGTCAAGAATCTCGCGGGGTCATCCAATTCCCGTCGGAGGCGGCACTTTTTTGGGTGACGCGCATGCTCGGTGGAGCCTCCGCGGCGCCCATTCCCGACCGTAAATTCACCCAAATTGAGCATGCCTTGGTGAAACGCCTCATGGAAGACGCACTCGAGGACCTGCGGTACTCGTTTGGATCGCTGCTGGCGCAGGCGCCAACTATCGACGGCATTCATTTTAATTCCCAGTTTGCCCAAGCGGCCGCCACCAATACGCTCATGATCGTCGCCGGGTTCACAGTCAGTGTGGGGGAGCGCAGCTGGCGTGCCACCATCGCGCTCCCTGCCGAGGTGCTGGTGCAGCAACTGGGCAGCAGCAACCCGCTCAGCGATGCCGCCGCAGCTCCGGCCCAGCTGCGCGCCCAAGTGGGTGAGGTGCCGGTTGAGGTTGCCCTGGCCCTGGTACCCGTTCCTGTCACCCCCAACACCATTTTGAATTTGGCGGTGGGCGATGTCTTGACGCTTCCGCACCCCACCACCAGGCCGTTTGACCTGACAGTGGGGGGCAAACCGATTGCCCGTGCAATGGGCGTGACCCATGGGTCGCGCAAGGCCGGTCAAATTGTTACTACTGAGGAGTCAAACCCATGAACACCACCTTGGCAACACAGGCTGCAGCCTCCGCGCTGGCCAATCTGTTGCCTTCCCCGTCGCCTCTGTCGGCAACGCTTCAGCCCGCTGGCACGGTGCCCGCCGGATCCATGGGAGTTGTGGTGGACTACGTAGGTCCGCAATCGGCGGAGCTTGCCTTGGTGCTGTCCTCCCGTGCGGAGGACTCCTTGCGACTTGCGGGTGGTGCAGGACCGTTCTCGCCGGCCGACGTCATGCGCCCTGCCCTTGAGGCCGCGACTGCTGAGCTGGGTTCGGGGGTTTTGGGAGAGGTCTCCGAGAGCGCATCAGCTGCCCTGTTTACAGATCCAGGTGCAACCGTTTTTCAGGTGCTCGACGGCGCCGGCCAGGAACCATTTGCGTGGTTGGCCATCAAGATCCGAGCCTCTGCGAGTAATGGCGGCGGAGAGCTGAGCGCCGCAAAACTTGGGCGCATCCATGACGTTGAAATGGCGTTGTCAGTGGTCATTGGGCGCACTCGCATGAGTGTTGCCAATGTCTTGGGGTTGGAACCGGGCAATGTAGTGGACCTAGACCGTTCGGCGGGTTCCCCTGCCGACGTGCTGCTCAATGGTCGCTTGATTGCCCACGGAGAAGTTGTTGTTGTGGATCAAGACTATGCCGTGCGCATCACGAAGATCCTGGACACCGCAGAGACGGTTGGCTAGGTGGACGCGTTCCTCCTGGTACTACGGGTGGGACTTGCCCTCACAGTAGTCATGGTGCTTTTGTGGATGGCGCAGAAGCGTTTTTCCCGTGTCGGGAGTCAAGGCGAGCAGGCAGTGGTTGAGGTGGTTGGCAGACGCACTGTAGGCCAGAAAGCCTCGGTTGTTGTTGTTGAGTCCGCCGGCCAGCGTTTCCTGCTGGGTGTCACCGAACACTCCATCAACGTCCTGCACACCTCCGACGCGCCGCTTCCCGGCCCCGAATTGAATAGTGCCGGTGATCCTGACTTTGATGAGGTGCTCAAAGCCGCTGGCGAACCTGCCCTGCGCCGCGACGGCGCCGCACGCCGTCTGCGCAATTCGGCCCCCGTGACTGGTTCCTTGCACGGGACAATTTTTGCCCGCAGCACGTGGACCCAGGCGGGCGCCGCAGTAAGAAAAGGCTTGAATCTGTGATCCGAGCCTTCGTGCACCCGCGCAGTTGGGTGCAGGCCGCCGTCGTAGGCGTCCTTTTGCTGGCCGTGCTGTACCTGCTCGTCATGCTCAACGCTGCGCCTGCCCACGCCATCGGGGTCATGGCCCCCAACGACCCGCTGGAACCAACACCCCCCACAGATCCGAGCGCACCTGGCACGGGTGCCGGCGGGGTCAACCTGACGGTCAACGGCTTGGGCGGGACGCCAAGCTCATCCATCGTCACGTTGCTCGCCGTCACCTTGCTGTCGGTTGCACCGGCGCTGCTGCTGATGATGACGTCCTTCACGAAAATTTTCGTGGTGCTGGCCATGACACGCAACGCCATTGGCCTACCCACCATCCCACCAAACCAGGTGCTGGCAGGCCTGGCGCTCTTCTTGTCCCTGTTCATCATGTCTCCCACGCTCATCGACATCAACACCACGGCCGTGCAACCTTTCCTAGACGGCTCGGTGGACGTCAACAAGGCCTTTGAGCTGGCCGGGACGCCCTTGCGCCACTTCATGCTGCCGCACACACGTGAGGCAGACATTGCCCTGATGACCCGGGCAGCGAACAGGGAAAACCCGGAATCGCCCGACGCTGTGCCCATGCTGACGCTGATCCCGGCCTTCATGATCTCGGAGCTGCGCGCGGCTTTCATCATCGGCTTTGTCATCTTCATTCCCTTCCTCATCATTGACCTGGTGGTGTCTTCGGCACTGATGTCCATGGGCATGATGATGCTCCCGCCGGTCATGATCTCGTTGCCGTTCAAGATTTTGCTGTTCATCCTGGTGGACGGCTGGGGTCTCATCATCACTTCCCTCATCCAAAGTTATTCAGGTGGCCCGTGAATTCCGCAGAAGTCTTGAATATCGCCGTCCAGGCCCTGTGGGTTGCGGCCAAATTGTGTGCCCCGATCCTGATTACGGCGCTCGTGGTGGGCTTTGCCGTGTCCTTGGTGCAGTCCATCACGCAGATCCAGGAAGCAACCTTGTCATTTGTGCCCAAGGCCGTGGCCGTGATGATAGCCCTAGTCATTTGCGGGCATTGGATGATCACCGAGATTGTCACGTTCACGCACCAGCTCTTTGACAAGATCCCTGCATTGCTGGCTGGGTAGGCAGCCAAACCATGAACATCCCCTTGGATCTTGGGTGGTTGGAGGCCGCGCTGCTGGCGGTAGTGCGGGTCACCGCCTTCATTGTCATTGCCCCACCCTTTTCCTATAACGCCATCCCATTACGCATCAAGGGCATGCTCGCCCTGGGCTTGGGCCTTGCCATGACCAGCAGGGTCAGCATCGGCCGGGAGGTGAGTGAGACAGGGGCGTTCATTGGCTCCGTCATGCTGGAAGTCGTGACAGGGGCTGCCCTGGGTTTCCTTGTCTATCTGGTGTTTGCCGCCGTCCAGTCGGCGGGATCACTCATTGACTTATTTGGTGGCTTTTCCATGGCTCAGGCGTTCGACCCGCAGTCCATGGTCAACGGCGCGCAGTTCACCCGGCTCTTCCAAATGACAACCCTTGCCCTCCTCTTTGCCTCCGACGGATACCAGCTCATCATTGGCGGTCTGGCCAGATCCTTTGATGCCATCCCGCTGGGTGGCGGTCTTGATATGACTCATCCGGCGGAGGCAATGGCGGGCGCCGTGACCCAAATGTTTGTGGCGTCGGTGCAAATAGCCGGTCCCCTGCTGGTCGTCTTGTTCCTTGCCGACGCTGGACTGGGGCTCCTGACGCGTGTGGCCCCGGCCCTGAACGCGTTTGCCCTGGGCTTCCCGTTGAAGATCATGCTGACACTGTCGCTGGGCGGAATGCTGCTGCTCGCGTTAGGACCCGTTGTGGCGTCGCTCGTGACCACGGCCATGACAGCGTTGACGGGGGTGATCAGCCGTGGCGGATGAGCCCAGCGGGGAAAGAACCGAACAAGCCACCGACAAACGCATGCGGGAAGTACGCCAGAAGGGCCAACTCTCCCGGTCCCAGGACCTCACAGCCTGGGTGGGCGTCGGGGCAGCAGTCATCATGTTCCCCAACGTCATTACACGTGCCACAGATGCCTTGGCAGATCAGATGTTCACTGTCACAGCAGTTGCAGCCAATCCCGAGCTGCCCGCCGCAGTCAAAGCCATGGAGGACGGGCTTTCCTCGCTCGCGGGGATTCTGGGACTCTTGTTTGCTGCGGTCGTGGTGGCCGTGTTGGCCGCAGCCGCCTTGCAGGGCGGGATTCGCTTTAAGAAGTTCAAGCCCAAGTATGAACAATTCAACCTGCTTAAGGGCCTCAAAACAGTTGTGGGCACCCAAGCGCTCTGGAATGGCGCCAAGGCTCTGCTGAAGACAGCTGTGGTGGGCCTGGTTTTGTACATTGTTGTCCAGGGGCTGACCGCAACTTTGCTGGGGGCCGGGGCACGGCCAATCTCGGAACTGTTGGCCACGGCCGGACGGGGGCTGGTGCAACTGATCCAATACGCCGTTGCGGCAGGGATGATCTTGGCAGTGGCTGACGTCTTCGTGGTCTCCAAACGCAACCGGAAACGGACCCGGATGACAAAAAAAGAGGTCAAGGATGAGCACAAAAGCACCGAAGGTGATCCTCTCGTGAAATCGGCCAGGCGCCAACGCCAACTAGCGCTGGCCCGCAACCGGATGATGAGCGCCGTGGCAACGGCCGACGTCGTATTGGTCAACCCAACCCACGTGGCAGTAGCACTGCGCTACGAACCCGGTAAATCGGCGCCCCGCGTGGTGGCGAAGGGCGCGGACAGGGTGGCCCAGCGCATCCGCGCCGAGGCCGAGGCGAAAAAGGTGCCCATGGTCAGGGACATCCCGCTCGCTAGGGCCCTGCACGAAACTTGTGATTTGGGGGCCGAAATTCCCGTGGAGTTGTACAACCAGGTTGCCGCAGTTCTTGCCTTTGTCATGGCGCTAAAGAAACGCGGCAGTGCCTCCGGGACCCATCAGATCCTGCCGGCCGGGTCGAGTATCCCGGTAAGTCTGGCCGCCGCATAAATGACCGCACCACAACAACCGTTTTGCCCCGTCAAGCTAAGGAATTCGCCGTGAACCGCAACGTGTCCGCACTGGCCATCCCCATGGGTGTGGTCGGCATTGTGCTGCTCCTTGTAGTGCCCATTCCAACCCTGTTGCTGGATATTCTCATCATCATCAACATCGTGTTTGCGCTGCTGGTGCTCATGAACACCATGTTTGTGAAGAAGCCGCTGGACTTCTCGGTGTTCCCGTCACTGTTGCTGGTTGCCACGTTGTTCCGTCTGGGTTTGAACGTGGCCTCCACCCGTTTGGTGCTGGGGCAGGCGCATGCCGGGCAGGTCATTCAGGCCTTCGGTGAGGTGACTGTCGGGGGAAACCTGATCATCGGGGCCGTGATCTTCCTGATTCTTGTGGTCATCCAATTCGTGGTGGTTACCAAGGGTGCTGAACGGGTTGCCGAGGTTGGGGCACGTTTCACCCTTGACGCCATGCCGGGCAAGCAGATGGCCATTGATGCCGACCTGAACTCTGGGCTCATCACCGACGCCGAGGCCAAGGAACGCCGCGTTGAGGTGTCCGCCGAGGCTGACTTCTACGGCGCAATGGACGGCGCCTCCAAGTTCGTCAAGGGCGACGCAATCGTTGGCATCATCATTATTATCATCAACCTCATTGGTGGCATCGCCATCGGCATGATTCAGCGCGGCATGGACCTAGCCGACGCCGTGCAAACCTATTCGCTGCTGTCCATGGGCGACGGGCTGGTCTCGCAGATTCCGGCCCTGCTCATGGCCGTTGCAACCGGCATGATTGTCACTCGCTCAAACGCATCTTCCGATTTGGGTACGACGGCGGCCGTGCAGCTCACCCAATCACGTCCGGCCCTGATGGTGGCAGGGATCGCAGCCATCATCATGGCCATTATCCCCGGCATGCCCGTCTTCTTGTTCCTGGGTGTTGGCGCCCTCCTGCTGTTCATGGGACAAAGGGTCAAGGCAGCCGAAACCGCGGCAGCCACGACGGCGGCACTTGAGGCCATGCCGTCGGCTCCGCGGGCCGAAACCACCGAGGACATCATTGAACAAATGCGCGTCCAGCCCCTGGAGATCCAGCTCGCGACAGACTTGGTGGATCTGGTCAATGGTTCCGCCGACGATCTGCTGGCTCGCATTCGCGCACTGCGGCACAAGGTGGCCATGGAACTTGGCATAGTTGTTCCGCCCGTTCGTACCAGGGATCACGCCGAGCTGCCGCCATCAAGCTATGTCATCCGCATCGCCGGTGTGGAGGCGGGGCGTGGCACTGCGCCGACCGGTCGCGTGCTGGCTTTGGGGGACAATCTCTCCGCATTGCCTGGCACTCCCACTGTGGAGCCCGTCTTTGGGCTGGCAGGAAAATGGGTGCCGGCGGAGATGCGGCACAGCGCCGAAATGGCCGGAGCCACCGTGGTGGACAGGGTGTCGGTGCTTGTCACCCACCTCTCCTCGGTGGTCACGGCGAATGCTGCCAGGCTGCTAAGCCGGGAGGACGTCCGGGTGCTGACGGAAGGCGTCAAGGAGACCTCACCGTCCACCGTTGAGGAGCTGATCCCCGGGCTCATGTCTCTCGGTGAGGTGCAAAGCGTGCTGCAGGGGCTGCTCGCGGAGCAGGTGCCGATCAACGATCTGCCCAGAATTTACGAATCCCTGTCATTGCAGGCCAAGAAGAGCACGGACGCCGAAGGCCTTGTCGAGGCTGGCAGGAACGCCCTTGGCCCCGTGATTGCTGACAAGTACCTCGACAACGGGTCCCTGACGGTGTTGATGATAGATCCAGCCCTAGAGCAGTCACTGTTGGAGGGCCTTCGCCCTTCCGAGCTGGGCACCCAAATCGTGGTGGACCCAAGCCGCCTCGAAGGCTTCCTAACCTCCGCCACGGAACTGTTTGCCGACGCCGAAGCGGCAGGCCGCAGCCCCGTCCTGGTATGCGCCCCGGCGCTGCGCCCAGCCATCTGGCGGCTCGTTTCAGGACGCATCAAGGGACTGCCCGTCCTTTCTTACACGGAGGCAACGGCCGGGAACCCAACCATCGAAACCGTAGGAGTTGTGCGCAGTGCCCAGTCAATTTCAGCTTAGGGGCCATAGCCTGGAGAGCCTGCGCTGGCAGCTCTTTGAAAAATATGGGACCGCAGCCCGCATTATTCGTGCCGAGCGGATCCAGACGGGAGGGCTGTTCGGCATCGGGGCCGCCACGTCCTTCGAAGTCGTGGTTGAGGTTGACACGACTCCGGCGTCGGGCCAAGCCCTCACTAGCCCGGGCCGTCCGGCCAGGGCTGCATCATTGGGCCGGGCCAGCGGCCCGCGACGGAGCCTAAGTGACCTGTTGGCCGATGCCGACAGGGCCGACGACGCCCGGCCATCTGGATCCATCCGGACCGCCGAGTCGAAACCCGACTTTGACGCCATCTTGGAATCGTTTGGTGAGGCAGGCCTGGCCGGTGGCGGTCCAGATACCCCCGGCTTCGGTGCTGCGGCGGAAGGTGGGAATGCCGGGAACGGGGTGAAGGCCCCACCCCGGCCGTCGACCTCGCCCGGAGACCTCATAGTTCTCGCGGGGATGCGGGACCAGCCGCTAAATACGGCGTGGAGCATGGTCAGCCACCTTCAGGATGGGGCGGACCTGCTCACAGCGGGCGACCACCGGTACAACGGCGTCAGCCATGTTTTCCTCGATAGCGTCGAGGTGAAGAAGGCACAAGCCGTGGCGGCCAATGCGGGGAAGCCTCTCTTGATAGCATTTAGTTTTGGACAGCGGGGAGCTTCCAATCTTTCAATGCTCGGGTCTGTGCGGCCAAACCAGTTGTGGCTGGTGGTGGATGCCGCCCACAAGCCCGAGGACACCCAATCCTGGGTCCGCAGGGCCTGCCGATATTGCGTCCCCGACGCTTTGGCCGTGTACGGCGCAACGGACACGGCCACCCCAGAGAGCGTCAATGCCCTCAAGGTGCCGGTTGGCTGGGTTGATGGACGCCAGTCGATAGTGAGTGAACTTTAGGATTTACCCCATCTGCACATCCACGGAAGGACCTGCATGCTGGTATTGACACGCAAGATTGGCGAGAAGATCGTCATCGGCGGAAACATAACTGTGACCATCCTCGACGGCGGCCGCGGCGAAGGTGTCCGCATCGGCATAGACGCGCCACGCGACGTCAGTATTCATCGGAGCGAGGTGGTTGAAGCCGTCTCGGCGAACAATCGCGAAGCAGCCGAAGGATCGACGGGGACCGATGCGGAAAACTCGGAGCAGCTCATTTTGGCAGCACTTGGGCTGACTGGCGCCTAAACGGGCGCCCGCGCGTCGGTCAATTTCCTGCCACTATTTTTCCCAGGGTGCCTTGAACGGGAAATACTTCTCCAGAAAGTCTGTGACGATTTCACGTCGCCGTGATGGGTTGGCATCGCCATTGCTGCCGTCATTCAAGCACAGGAAATCGGCGTTTCGTTGGGCCAGGATCTGTTCAAGCGAGGCGAAGCCGGCAGTGTTTGCGGTGTCAACATAGATGCCCTTACCGTCCTTGTGCATGACGGCGCGGCCGGTGAGGAGCGAGTAGTAGTGGTAGAGCGAATTTGTCACGGAGATATTATCTGCGGCCCGGAAAGTGCTGGCCGCAGTGGCGGCAAACTCGGGGGCGAATTCTTGTTCAAGTTCGCTCAGGACCGATCTGCGCAAGGGTGCGGCGCTGTGCTCCAGATGGTGAGTTGTGAAGGCGTCGAAACGATCCCACAGGAGCCTCCGGTTCACCCGGGCGGAGTTCTCAAAACCGCTGCGGGCAGCTTCACTTTCACCCAGACCAATCCGGTTGGGCGAAAGCATAAAGCGGGTGATACCCCCGGCCGTGAAGAACACGTCCGGGGACAGCGGGCGGCCAAAGAACATGTCGTCATTGGAATATAGAAAATGCTCGGAAAGTCCTTCGATATGGTGCAGTTGAGACTCCACGGCCATGGAGTTGTGCGTCGGCAGCACCGAGGGGTCGGCGAAGTGCTCCTTGCTGCGGACCAGAGTGACCCTGGGGTGGGCGGCCAGCCACTGGGGTGCGGGGGAGTCAGTGGCAATGAAGATGCGCCTGACCCACGGGGCAAACATATGCACGGACCGTAACGCGTATTTCAGCTCGTCCACCTGCCTGAAGCGTGATTCGTGGTCATCGCCTTCACCTAATATTGCGTCCGCTTCAAGGGCGCGCCGGGAGGCCTGGTACTCGGCACCGCTGCCGTCAACCCAGGAAAACACCATGTCGATGTCAAAGCGAATGTCGAAAACGTGGTCAATGAACATGTTTTCGATCGTGGGCCAGTGCTGCCCGTAGCGGTCCACGGAGCTGCGCGTGGCGTCTGCGCGATCGATGCTGCGCCGGGTGAGTGAATTTTCCAGCGGGAGGTCGATGCGATCGGCGGAAAAGGACCACAGCTCAATCTGAACGCCCCAGGCCGCGCCAAAGCGCAGGCCACCTCTCGGCTCTACGCGAGGACGGAAGAGTCGCATGATGCGAGTCTTTGCCGAGGTCGCCAATTGCCCGTCCGCGAGCAACACCGTTGACTTTCGGGTGTCGACGCTGCGGGCATAAAACGGCTCGTTGGCGAACGCCTCCGTAAGGGCTTGCTGGAGTTCCTCACGTGACACGGCATCAATGGCGAGCACAGGGCGCAGGTCATTGCCACGAACCAGGAGGTATTCAATCGAGTGGGCGTCCAGCACGCTGCGGATGGCAAGAAGGTCAGCCACCATTGCTTCATTTGGCGTCGCTGCAACAGGGCCGAAGTCAACAGCGCCGAACTCAGCAGTGCCGAACTCAGCTGCGCTGGCACAGTTGATCAACGCCAACCGGCCGCGGTGCAGCGTCACGTCATCCCGGGCCAGAATTTCCGCGGCCCTGGGCGTGAGCGCCCCGAGCTGCCTGGAACTGGGCGTGTTGGCGGAGCCTGCGCTGGGCGAGGTGGGCATGGCGGCTCCTGTGCGGCTGGGGTAAACGTGAGGTTGGGCCGTGCTGCCGGCCCGTCCCCGAGCTTACCGCGCCGGAACCTGTCCCAATCGGAATACATTCCCGGGGTCAAACTGCTGAGCCAGGGCTGTTAGCCGCTCCAGCACCGGAGCGGTGTAGTTCGCCGCGAAGCCTGCCTGGCCGCTGCTGGCGGAGAAGTTTGGCAATGTCGCCCCATATGCCCATGGTGACATATATTCTCGCAGCAGTGCTGAATGGGCTCCGATCCCACCTAGCTCAGAGGGTGCCCCGACACCCACGGTGTACAGCCCGAAGGGGGCATCCCGATGACACAGGGCGCTGGGCTCGTCCGGATCCTGGGCTAGGACGCCACCAAATTGGCGGATTTCCACCAGAAGTTGCGATGAGGCCGAGTCTGGACCAGCAGCCTCCAGTAGGGTGTCGGCGGTTGCCGTGTTGAAGTCCGTCAACAAGGCTGAACCCTCGGTAGCAGGCATGGGATCTTCCGGATCGGAATGCACCAGCCCGATCATCGAAGCCGGCATGAGCCCGACGGCGTCTATCAGCACTGGCGCGGCCGAACGGATCGGCGCAAGCCAGGTGGCGCCGTCGTCCGCGATCCCGTCGTAGACGTAACGGACGGCAATCGTGAACCTCCCTGCCAGCGGTTCCGGGACACCCGGCATGGGTGGCAGCTGCATGAGAGCTACCGAGGTGGTCGCGGCGTGCGGCAACGTGGGGCACCACTGAGCCCAGGCGTGCAGGACCTTTGGTACATCGGCCGTGTCGAAGAAGAGCGCGCCGGCATAGATCATGGGCAACGCCAGCACCCCGAACTCAAGGCCCGTGATGATGCCCAGCGATCCCTTCCCTCCGCGAAGACCCCAGAAGAGTTCGGGTTCCGTGGCGGCGGTGACGTGGCGGAGCGCGCCGTCGCCGGTCACGACATCGAAGGAGCGCACCAGGTCTGAGGCGGCCCCGAACGTCCGTGCCATGGGTCCGATTCCGCCGCCGCTGGTGTAGCCGGCGACGCTGACGCCGGGTGCGGAGCCGCACAATCCGAGCAGTCCCGGTGCGGCGCAGCGGCCAAGCACCGTTTTCCACGTGGTTCCGGCGCCCGTACGTGCGGTGCCGCCACCTTCGGACTCGCTGATCACACACTCGTTCAAGGCACCGGTGTGGATGAGCAGGGCGCCGTCGAGGTTGCTGGCGATTCCATGTCCCGTGGCTTGAACGGCAACGGCCAGTCCGTTGGCGGCGGCAAAATTCACCGCCTCGACTACATCTTGCGCTGTCGTGGCGCCCACGACGGCCGACGGGCTCGTCGTCACGGCCACGTTCCACGGCGTGGCCAGCTGGGCGTACAAGGGTTCGCCGGGTTCGTGGAGGGCGCCGGACAAGACACTTCGAAGGCGGGAAAAATCCGGGCGGGGGCTGGCGGGTTCCATGGTGACCTCTCGCAATGACGGCCGTGCACAGCGCTTGGACCCCCAGGCGGCCTGTGTTAAAGCCTGCCATTGCCAAGACGATCTGGCTATGGATAGTTCAGCTCAATCTTCGACGCCGGACCCCGGGTTCAGCTGTTTCGTGCGGCACGCTTGCGGTGGAACAGCAGGGCAACGGCGATCCCGGCAAGCCAGAAATCCTTCGCCAGTGCTGTGCCGGCGGCCGTTGGGCGGATACCGTCCGTCTCGGTCATTCCGGGCGACTTGAGATAGGTGGCCACGAGTCCGCCGGAAAACGCGCCAAGGGCCAGCCCGGCCAGGCGGCTGGGAATGAACGGAGCAAGAACCAGCGCACCGAGGCCAATCTCGGAATAGCTCAGGTACTTGCCAAATTGCTCCGGCGCCAGCTTGGCCACCTGCGGAACTGCCCGCTGCGCCATCTCCTGAAGGCCGGCTGCGTGTTCCTCGGGAAGGCTGAGTTTGTTGATCCCGGAGTTGAGAATAAACGCCCCGGAGACAAGGCGAAGTGCTGCGTTGCTGATGCTGAATCCCATGGTGAGCTCCCGTGCGTCTTGGCGGCGTTTGTTGTTTCAGCCTAGGGTCGTGTGCCGTACATGGCTAGTGCCCGACGGGGTGTGTCCTTTGGTGGCTGGCGTGGGTCCGCTAGCTTCGGGGTCCAACTGTCGCGGCGAGCCCGGCGATCATGGCCTTCAGTCCCAGCGTGAATGCGGCATCGGCGGCATTTCGGGCACCCGCACTTGTCCCTCTGAGTTCGACGGCGGCGCTGAAGTTGGGTGCCTCCGGTGCCAATGAGCCTGCGTCGAAGATGTTAGCCGGGGCGTTGACGTCATACGCGGATCCGTAGATGAATGATTCCAGCGCCACGACGGCGTCAATGATGGATTCCGGTGGCCAGCCTGCGGAGAGGAACCCCTGTGTCACGGCCTCGTACATGGTGATGGTTGCCGGGGCGTTGGTCACCGGCAGCAGCGCGATGACCGGAATCAGGGGCAGGTGCGCCGCGAAAACGTCCCGGTAGGACTGAGCCCACGAGGCCACGGCCGTTTCCCAGGGTTCCAAGCCAAAGGCGGAAACATCCACGCGGCCCATGAGGTGGTCTTCCACAAGCAGCAGCACGTCCTGCTTGGAACGCACATGGTTGTACAAGGCGGACGGCGCCACGTTCAGCGACCTGGCCAGCGCCGCCATCGTCAAGCCCTTGTAGCCGTCGTGGCTAACGAGTTTCAGGGCAGCCTTGGTGATCCGGGCGGAACTGAGCAGTGCCTGCGGAGGGCGCCCTGCCCGACGTCGTGCTCGTGTGTGCTGTTCTACAGGCTCGGCCAAGGCCAGTTCCCCTTCCGTGCGCAACGGTGGCGCAAGATTATCCGCGCACCCCTTTACGGGTGGTGGTGATGCGCATTACAGTCTATTCTAAATGAACGGCATTCATTTAGTGAAGCGGATCACCAAGGCTTCGCAAGAGAGGGAAACATGACATCGGCAGAAACACCCGTCACGATCGATCGCGATGTGGTCATCATCGGAGCAGGCCCGTCCGGGTTGACGGCTGCCCGCGAACTGAAGAAGGCCGGCCTGAGCGTCGCCGTCGTTGAGGCGCGCGATCGCGTGGGCGGGCGGACCTGGTCCAACACGATCGACGGCGCATGGCTGGAGATCGGTGGCCAGTGGGTCTCCCCGGACCAGACGGCGCTCATCGGCTTGCTCGGGGAACTCAACCTGACCACCTACTCTCGCTACCGCGACGGCGACAGCGTCTACATCGCCCCCGACGGCACCCGCACCCGCTACACCGGCGAAATGTTCCCCGTGTCCGCGGACACCGAAGCAGCCATGAACAAGCTCATCGACACCCTCGACGCGCTCGCCGCCCTCATGGATCCGGAAAAGCCGTGGGGCCACCCGCAGGCCCGTGAATTGGACATCATTTCCTTCCACCACTGGCTGCGCACCCAGTCCAGCGACGAAGAGGCCTGCAACAACATCGGCCTGTTCATCGCTGGCGGCATGCTCACCAAGCCCGCCCACGCTTTCTCCGCGCTGCAGGCAGTGTTCATGGCATCCTCCGCCGGCTCCTTCTCTAACCTCGTTGACGACAACTTCATCCTCGACAAGCGCGTGGTGGGTGGCATGCAGGGAGTGTCACTCGCGATCGCCAAGGAGCTCGGCGCGGACGTCATTCTGAACTCCGCGGCCCGCACCGTCCGCTGGGAAGAGAACGACGGCGGCTACCTCGCCACGGTGATTGCCGACGGCGCGACAGTGACGGCCAAGCGCGTGGTCATGGCCGTCCCGCCAAACCTTTACAGCCGCGTCTCCTTTGACCCGCCGCTGCCGCGCCGCCAGCACCAGATGCACCAGCACCAGTCCCTGGGCCTGGTCATCAAGGTCCACGCCGTCTACGACACACCGTTCTGGCGTGAAGACGGCCTCTCAGGCACAGGCTTCAGCGCCTCCTCACTGGTTCAGGAGGTGTACGACAACACCAACCACGAGGATCCGCGCGGCACGCTTGTTGGCTTCATCTCCGACGAGAAGGCCGACTACGCGTTCTCGCTTTCCCCCGAGCAGCGCAAGAAGGAAATCACCGCTTCACTCGCGGAATTCCTTGGCGACGCCGCGGCTGAACCGGTTGTCTACTACGAATCCGACTGGGGCTCGGAGGAATGGACCCGCGGCGCATATGCGGCCAGCTACGACCTCGGCGGCCTGCACCGTTACGGCCCCGACCAACTGACACCCGTCGGCCCCATCCACTGGTCCTGCTCCGATCTGGCAGCCGAAGGCTACCAACACGTTGACGGCGCGGTCCGCATGGGCCAGTTCACCGCCAACAAGCTGATCGCAGAGCTCGAATAACGCTGGCAGCCACGGCCTGCCAGCCCGCGGCCCGGCATTTTTCCGGCGACTATCCGACGCGTCGGCCGCAAGCGGCCTTTGGCGTCTCCTTTACGTCACCTACAAAAAATGCCGGCTCCGCGGTCTGGCCCGGCAGTCACCACTGATTCGCCAGCTTCGGTCAGCTTTTGGCGGATTCACCTTGAGCATTACATGACACAGACGTCCTTGAGGAGGACCTTATGCGGTACGTAGTTGGATATGCGGCCAATGCCCGTGGCGGCGACGCCGTCAACCTGGCCGTGGCCTTGGCTCGTAGGCAGGGTGCCACCCTGGATCTTGTCATGATCATGCCCGAGGATTCACCGTACAACGGTGTCTATCCTCCGGATTCTGGCTTTGGTGACATCCTGGCTGAGCAGATATCGCAGTGGATCGACGAGGGCTTGGCTCTGATCCCGGACGATGTCCCGGCACAGGCTCACATCCGCCGGGGTGAATCCGAGGCCGAGGCCCTGATCGCCGCCGCCGAGGAGTTGGGGGCTGAGCTGCTGGTAATTGGGGCCAGCAGCTCAGGCTTGTTCAAAAGATTCTCCATTGGGTCTGTCGCCAGTGCCCTGCTGCATGCCTCCACGGTTCCCGTGGCGCTTGCACCGTCGGGCTATAGCCGCACGGATCCCATTACGCGCCTGACTTGTGCACTAGGCACCCGCGTCGGAGCCGAAGACGTGCTGCGCACCGGGTTGGCCATGGCCAAACGCCGTTGCCTGCCGCTGCGGCTGGTCTCGCTCGTGGCCCTGGGCCAAGGTGATTCAGGAGCCACTATCGAAGAGGCACACGCCCACCTGCGCAGCGTCGCAGAAGCCAGCCAAGGACTGGCCGCGGCCGACCTCGACAAACCCGAGATCGACGTCGTCGTTGGCCATGGACGCACCATCGAGGATGCCGTGGACGGGCTGAATTGGAAAAAGGGCGAGATCTTGTTGATCGGATCCAGCCGCCTGGCACACAACAAGTCCATCTTCCTTGGCAGCACGGCAAACCGCATACTGCGTGCACTGCCGGTCCCCATGATCGTGGTGCCGCGCAATTTTGAATTTTCAACTACCGAGGTGACAGCATGAGCACACCCAAAACAGCAGTGAACTCCGCCGATCGCGGCCTGAGCGAGAAGGGTCTGAAAGCAGGCTCGGTGGGGCTGATCGGCGCCGTCGTCATTGGCATTTCCTGCATCGCTCCGGCTTACACACTGACCGCCGCGCTCGGGCCAACCGTGTCCGAGGTGGGTGTGCACCTGCCGGCCATCTTCATCGTGGGGTTCATCCCCATGCTCCTGGTGGCGTTGGGGTACAGGGAACTGAACAATGCCATGCCCGACGCCGGAACTTCCTTCACGTGGGCATCGCGCGCCTTTGGTCCGTGGGTGGGGTGGATGGGTGGTTGGGGCTTGATTGCCGCCACCATCATTGTGCTCTCTAACCTTGCCGCGGTGGCCGTCGACTTCTTCTATTTGATGCTGGCGCAAATTTTCAGCAACGATTCCCTGGCCGATCTGACAACTGTGCTGCCGCTGAACATCGCCACCACCTTGGTCTTCATTGCCGGTGCTTGTTGGATCTCCTACCGGGGCATGGAAACCACCAAGACGTTCCAGTATGTTTTGGTTGCCTTCCAGCTCTTGGTGCTGGGGTGGTTTGCCATTGCGGCCTTCGCCCACGTTGCCAACGGAACGGCCTTTGACGCGACAGCCATTCAGGCCGACTGGTTCAACCCGTTTGCCGTGGAGTCATTTTCACAATTTGCCGCGGGTGTTTCCCTGTCGATCTTCATTTTTTGGGGCTGGGATGTCACCTTGACCATGAATGAGGAGACGAAAAACCCGGAGAAGACGCCGGGCCGGGCGGCCACCGTCACGGTGATCGTCATCATGGTTATCTACATGACAGTTTCCTTGGCGACTCTCGCGTTTGCGGGCATCGGAACTGAGGGATTGGGCGCCGGAAACCCGGAGAACCAGGGCAGTATCTTCGCGGTCCTGGCCGGTCCGGTCATGGGGCCGTTCGCGATTCTGATGTCCCTGGCCATCCTGAGCTCCTCAGCAGCATCCCTGCAGTCAACGTTTGTTTCACCGGCCAGGACGTTGCTTTCAATGGGGCACTACAAGGCCTTGCCCAAGAGCTTCAGCAAGATCAGCCCCACCTACAAGTCGCCCAGCTACGCCACCATCGCGGCAGCCGTCGCGGCGGCAGCTTTTTACGTGATTACCCGCACACTGTCGGAAAATGCTCTGTGGGACACCATCACAGCCCTGGGCATGATGATTTGTTTCTACTACGGCATCACGGCGCTGGCCTGTGTTTGGTACTTCCGGGCAGAGGCATTCCGTGGAGCGCGCAATTTCTTCTTCAAGTTCCTGGCACCGCTGGTGGGCGGAGTCATCTTGCTGGTCATGTTCTTCAAGACCGCTTACGACTCCATGGATCCTGACTACGGATCCGGGTCCAACATCGGCGGCTTGGGTCTCGTGTTCATCCTCGGCGCCGGTGTGATCCTGCTCGGTGCGGTTCTGATGTTGATCATGAACTGGCGCCATCCGGAGTTCTTCAAGGGCCAGGTGCTCAGCCGGGCCAGTCAGATCTACAACCCTTAAACAACTGACCCGCAGTAGTGGTCGAAAAACGCCGCGAAATCGCGTTTTATCGACCACTACTGCGGGTCAGTTGTAAATGCGGGTTTAGCTTTGCGGGCGGCGAGCTGCTTCACGCTCTTTCGCCAGCTTTGCCTCGGCGCGGGCCTTAGCGTGAACGGCGCGTTCCTCAACCAACCACGCAGGGGGTGCCTGCAGCAGCGCGGTGATGTCCGCACTGGTGAGCGGCTCGGTGATGTTGGACCGGTTTAGGCCACCGATGGAGATGTTCAACTTCTGCGCAATGACGGGGCGCGGGTGCGGTCCGTTGCGGCGCAGATCCTCCAGCCATGCCGGCGGGGTTTCCTGCAAAACCTTGAATTCCTCCCGGCTGATCGCGTTCTCTTGGAATTCCACGGGAGCTGCGGGCAGGTGGATGCCCAGCTTCTTGGCCGCGGTGGCGGATTTCATTGCTTGGGGGGAAGGTTTAATGCTCATATCTCTAAGGGTACCGGTGCGCGCGCGGTAGTTTAGGGCAAAAGGGTGCGTTAGGGTAAACAGGTGTCTGAATCCCGCGAACTTACAGTGACCTTTGTCCCGGGTGTGACCCCCGGAAAGTGGATCCACCGCTGGGAGGAGCGCATGCCTGGCGTGCCCCTCGTGGCGAAACCGGTTCCGGAATCCCACCAGCTGGATGCCGTGCGCGCTGGCGAGGTCGACATGGCGTTCGTCCGCCTGCCCGTGGACAAGACCGGTCTCCACGTCATTCCGCTCTACGAAGAGCTCTCCGTGGTTGTGGCGCCCAAGGACCATCCCATTGCCGCCTTTGACGAGCTCTCCGTTGAAGATCTGGCCGATGAATACCTCCTCGCCGACCCGGATGATTTCCCGGAATGGCGGGATATTTCCAGCGAAATTGCCGCCGGAACCCGCAAGCCGCTGCCCCCCATGGCCTCCATTGAAGAGGCGTTGGATCTGGTCGAGGCCGGGCTCGGAATCCTGATCCTGCCGATGTCGGTGGGCCGCCACTTTAGTCGCAAGACCCTCCGTTCGCGGTTGCTCCACGGTGTCGCGCAGACCAGCGTCGCGTTGGCTTGGGTGGACTCCTTCTACCCCCTGCCCGCCGAGGACGAAGCGGTCATCCAGGAATTCGTTGGCGTTGTCCGCGGACGTAGCGCCAACAGCTCCCGCCAGCCGTCGGTTCAGGCCAAGCAGGATGCCACCCCTAAGAAGGGTGCCAAGGTAGCTAAAAGTTCGACGCCGGCCCGCGCCGGTGCGGGCAAGGGCAAGTCCGGCGGACCCAACCTGCGCGGCGGCGGGCGTCCCGGCGCCAAGGCCAGGGCGCAAAAGCGTGGGCGTCGCTAACGGGCTTGGTTGCCTTCGTATGAAGGAAATACAACTTCTCGAATCTCGGAATTTGACGGAGTGGGCCGTCCCCACTTCTGGGACCTAGGAGCACGATCACGATGACCGAACGCTTTTTTCTGGACAAGTCCGACCCGGGTAGCTGGCGCGCGCTGAATGGATTGGCACTGAAGGTCCATGCGTCCACTGAGGCTGCCGGGATTCCACGCTCGGTGATCGAATTGTTGAACGTGCGAGTCTCACAAATCAATGGCTGCGCGTTTTGCCTGGACATGCACAG
>JBKKBD010000167.1:0-29910 GCA_046714315.1 Specibacter sp. | reverse complement strand
GGCATAGCGTCAAGGAGTTCGGCGCGCCCATAGAGGCCGCCGATACCTGTCGGTGCCAGCATCTTATGACCTGAGAAAACCGCGAAATCAACGTCCAAGGCCTTCACGTCCAGAGGCAGGTGCGGGGCGGACTGGCAAGCATCTAGGACAACCAGGGCGCCAACACCATGGCCCATCGCCGTCAGCTCGGCGGCCGGATTGATGACGCCCGTGACGTTGGAAACGTGTGTGAAGGCCAATACCTTGGTGTGCTCGTTCAGCAGCGTCGCGGCCGCAGCCATGTCTAGGGTTCCGTCATCGTGGACGGGAATGAACCGCAGGGTTGCCCCGGTGCGGCGGCACAGTTCCTGCCAAGGGATGAGGTTTGCGTGGTGCTCCATCTCGGTGACCAGAATTTCATCGCCGACAGTGAGAGCAAAGCGTTTGGCGGCCTCGGAGACCTTGCCGGTGCTGGCGTTGCCAAAGGCGTAAGCAATCAGGTTCAGGCCTGCCGTGGCATTTTGAATCCACACCAGTTCATTGCTCTGGGCGCCGATGAAAGCTGCGACGGTCTCGCGGGCATCCTCAAACGCATCCGTAGCCTCCACGGCCAAGGTGTGTGCGCCGCGATGGACGGCGGAATTGCGCTGCTCATAGTATTCCTGCTCGGCCTCCATGACGCTGAGCGGATTTTGCGAGGTGGCGCCGGAGTCAAGGTAGACCAGCGGCTTACCGTTCACTTCCGTTTCGAGGATGGGGAAATCATTGCGAATACGCATAACTTCATCGTCACTCAAGGGAGCGTGGTTACTGTGCGTGGCGGATCCTGTCACCAATTGAATGCTCCTCGGCAATAGTGCGGCTGGCCGGGTACCGACCTGCAGGGGCGCGCCGCGAATACGTCACGTCCACATCACTTAATTGTCGCACCGATTGCTGTTTGAGGCATCAAAGGTGCGGCTAACCTGCGCCGTCCATTGCCTCGCCAAGACCTCTCATTCCAAAAGCGCCAACAAGTAGGCCCCATAGCCGCTTTTGAGCAATGCTTGCGCCCGCTCACGCAACTGGTCGTCGTCAAGGTAACCCATGCGCCAGGCAGCTTCCTCCGGCGCCCCGATTTTGAGCCCCTGCCGGTTCTCGACGGTGCGCACAAAGGTGGAGGCATCGTTGAGATCAGTAAAGGTTCCGGTATCCAGCCAGGCCGTTCCACGCGGCAGCAATTCAACGTGAAGTTCGCCGCGCTCCAAATATGTTCGGTTGACGTCTGTAATCTCCAGCTCTCCCCGTGCAGAGGGCGTGAGCTCCTTTGCTATCCCAATGACGTTGTTGTCATAGAAGTACAGGCCGGGAACGGCATAGTTGCTGCGCGGACTAATGGGCTTTTCTTCCAGGGAGACCACGTTGCCGACCTCATCAAATTCCACGACACCGTAGGCACCTGGATCTTTGACCCAGTAGCCAAAGATGGATCCGCCGATGATGTTCTCGTGTTGTTGCAGCTGGGTGCCCAAGCCTGGACCATAGAAGATGTTGTCCCCAAGAACCAGGGCAACCGTGTCTTGGCCAATGTGGTTCCTGCCCAAGACGAACGCTTGAGCGAGCCCGTCCGGCGAGGGCTGCTGCACATAGCTCAGGTTCACACCAAATTGTGAGCCGTCACCAAGAAGCCGCTTAAACTGTTCGGAATCATGAGGGGTTGTGATGATCAATATGTCCCTGATCCCGGCCAAAATCAGTGTGGACAGCGGGTAGTAAATCATGGGCTTGTCGAAGACGGGAACAAGTTGCTTGCTGATACCCAACGTGATGGGATGCAAGCGGCTTCCTGTCCCCCCTGCGAGAATGATTCCACGCATTTTTTGCCGCCCTCACAACTATGTCAACGCCAATGGAACTACGCTGGGGTCATGCTGAGACTATTGGTTACTGGTGGTGCTGGCTTTATTGGAGCCAACTTCCTCCACTATGTCATGGCTCACACTGATTTTCAGGTGGTTGTGCTGGATAAATTGACATATGCGGGCCATGAATCATCCCTAGCCGGTCTCCCGGCGGGGCGACTGAGGTTTGTCCATGGCGACATTTGCGATGCGGGACTGGTGGATTCGCTCATGACCGACGTTGACGCCGTCGTACACTATGCGGCCGAATCCCACAACGACAACTCCCTCGCCGATCCTCAGCCCTTCCTGCAAACCAATCTGATAGGGACCTACGTCCTGTTGGAAGCCGTACGGAAACATGGGAGGCGGTTCCACCACATCTCCACCGACGAGGTCTACGGTGACCTACCTCTGGACGAACCGCAGCGTTTCACCGAACACACTGCCTACAATCCTTCCAGCCCGTACTCCGCGACAAAAGCTGGCTCCGACTTACTGGTCCGTGCGTGGGTGCGCTCGTTCGGAGTGGAGGCGACGATCAGCAACTGTTCCAACAACTACGGGCCCTTCCAACACGTAGAAAAATTCATTCCCCGTCAAATCACCAACATCATCGACGGCATCCGACCCCGCCTTTACGGCTCGGGCGAAAACGTGCGCGACTGGATCCATGTTGACGACCACTCCAGCGCAGTCCTGAGGATTTTGGAACACGGACTACCCGGCGAAACATACTTGATCGGCGCGGACGGCGAACGCAGCAACAAAGCAGTCATGGAGGCCATCCTCCTCGGCATGGGCCAGAAAAACGACGCCTACGACCATGTGACTGACCGACCGGGGCACGATCTGCGCTACGCCATCGACTCCTCGAAACTACGGAACGAGCTTGGGTGGACGCCGCACCATGCTGACTTTGCGGCTGGACTCGCGGCAACGATTGATTGGTATAGGGATAATCAGGCGTGGTGGCGACCCCAAAAAGCTGCGGCCGAGGCGAAATATTCGGCCGCAGGGGAATCAATTCAGCGTTCAACTTTTGGCGAGGTGGGTTGAGTGGGACCGGAAATGGGCAAACCACTTGCGGCAAAGAGCACAACCATTCCGGGCGTCCTACTTTTTGACCTCCCCATGCAGGGCGACAACCGTGGATGGTTCAAGGAAAACTGGCAACGGGAGAAAATGCTGGCCGCCGGGTTGCCCGACTTCGGGCCGGTGCAAAACAACATTTCGTTCAACGAAACCGCCGGCACCACTCGCGGAATCCATGCAGAGCCCTGGGACAAATTCATTTCCGTAGCCACCGGCAGCGTGTTTGGCGCCTGGGTTGACCTTCGAGCTGGATCTTCATTCGGCACCACTTTCACGGCAGTGCTGGATCCATCAACGGCCATCTTCGTCCCCCGCGGCGTGGGCAACGCTTTTCAAACCCTCAGTGACGACACCAGCTATACGTACCTCGTCAACGAGCACTGGTCGGATCAGGCGCACTACACGTTTCTGAACCTCGCAGATCCCACGGCAGCAATACCCTGGCCCGTCCCGCTGGAGCGTGCGCAGCTGTCCGAGAAAGACAAGTTCCATCCCTTCCTGATGGATGTGGTTCCGATGCAGCCACGAAAAACTCTGGTGCTAGGCGCTAACGGGCAGCTGGGTCTTGCCCTGCGCAAGATGTACGACGGCGACCCAGCAGTTAGCTTTGCCACCCGCGCGGAGCTTGACCTCGGCGGCCCCGACCCCTTTGCGGACTTCGACTTCTCCGCCTACGGCACCATCATCAACGCCGCTGCGTATACCTCGGTCGATGCCGCCGAAACCATCACGGGACGGGCTGCCGCCTGGGCTGTGAATGTCACTGCGGTGGCTTCACTTGCCAAGTACTGTCACGCCCATCGAATAACGTTGGTGCACGTTTCCAGCGACTACGTCTTTGACGGCACGGTGACCGAACATCAAGAAGATGAACCTGTTTCGCCCCTTGGCGTTTACGGGCAAAGCAAGGCGGCCGGCGATGCGGTTGTATCAACGGTTCCGTCCCACTACATTGTGCGAACTAGCTGGGTCGTCGGGGAAGGAACGAACTTTGTTTCCACCATGGCCGCCCTGGCTGCTCGCGGCGTCCGTCCCAAGGTGGTCAATGACCAGTTCGGCCGTTTGACGTTCACGCAGGACATCGCTGCGGCCATCAAGCACCTCCTTGATACGCAAGCCGGCTATGGAACCTACAACGTCAGCAATGCCGGCCCCATTCAGTGTTGGGCCGACATCGCTGCTGACATCTATGAATCTTTAGGACACCCGCGACAATGGATCACCGGCGTCAGCTCAGCCGCATACCTCGCCGAAACGCACCATGGACCAGATCATTCAGCACCACGTCCGCTTTACTCAACTCTTTGTCTAGCCAAGATCCGCGCCAGCGGATTTGACCCGATCCCGGCATCGTTGCGTCTCACAGAGTTCCTTGCGGACGGTGGCGACTCAGGTTATCGGTGAGTCCCGCCGTCGTGACTCATGGAAAATCATGCTGAACTAACCGGGGTCATTGCTTCGCCAAGTTCGTCCCGGGTGGAAATTCCTAGTTTGGCATAGGCCCTGTAGAGGTGCCCTTCAACAGTTCTTACGGCCAGCGTCAGCTCGTCAGCAATTTCCCTGTCGCTGCATCCTTTGGCTGCCAGTCCGGCAACTTCCTCTTCGCGGCGGGTTAGTGGCGCCGGTGTTTCAGAAGAGTCGGCCCCCTGGGCTCCACCACCGAGTCTCGACCACTGGTTCCTGCGGCCTTTCAGGGCCATTTTCCGGCCGTTGCCATTCAACCTCGCAGACTTGTCAGAGGCCAATTGTGCCAGCCCGTGCAAGCCAGCCGCGGCGAGATCCTCCGCCACCAGGGCCAAATCATTGCCGTTGCGGCGCTGCAGCGCATCGGCGAGTTGACCCACACCCTGCGCCCACGGCCCTTCCACACCCGCCGCAACTTTCGCCACCCGTTCAGCAATACTGTTATCCCCCAATTCCATCATCAGGACCAGCGCGTTCAGTTCCAGCATCGATGATCCGGCAGCGCGCGCCGTGTCTGCTTGGGTGGCCAGCTCAGCCAAGGCACCGCCGTCGGACGTCAGGAAATGGCGAGCCGCCGAAAGATAGGCGCACTCATGGGCCAGAACCACAAACATGCCGGTGCTGTCCACGTGGTCTGCCGCCAACTGGGCCGCCAGATCCAGCTTGCCCAGCCGCGCCGCTGTATAGGCGGCCATGGCCGTGCAGAAGCCCAACAGCTGTTGCGGATCGCTGAGCCGCAGCGCCTCCAGCCCAGCTTGCAAAACGTCAAGAGCCTGAGCATCCTGACCGGTTCGTAACAGGGCCATGCCCCGGACCACGCTGACCCCGCCGCCGAAGGAGAAGACAACGGGCCCGGCTTCCAGCGAGAACTGGCTCGTGACGGCCGACGCGGCTGACCAATCTCCGGCGCACAGCACGGCCGTTAGTTGGCGCAGCAGGATACTTTCCGGAAGGAAGAAAACATCGTTTTCCTCTGAGTGTTCAATGGCGAACGCCTCTGCGGCACGCCGGGCTCCCTGAAGAGGGAAACCTTGCGCTGTCAGCCGTTCGGAATCCATGGTGAGCGCAATGGTGAGGTTGAGCTTGTTGGTGACCGCAGGAAGCCCTTCCTGGGCGGTCAGCAGCTGCGTCAATGCCGTCATTTCCGAGTACCGGCCAGCGCGGGAAAGCGCCATCAGCTCAACCATCAAGGCAGCGCTTTCGGAGTGCGCCCGAATGCTCCCGGCCTTGCGCGGATTGTCTCTCGCTAGTTGCCCTCCCACCTGACGCAGTTCCCTCGCATCCGCCATGAGCGTAGTCACGGGCATGCCAAGCGCTGATCTGGTTGAGGCCCGCAACAGGCTGCCAAATACGAGGTCAGCAACGGTTTCAGCGCGATCGCGCAGCGATTCCATCAGGAGAAACGCTCCGTGGTAATCACCTTGGTTGTACTTGGCACGAGCCTTGACCATGGTGGCTCGGAGTTTGAATTCCTGGCCATGGATGTGGCCAGCCAATTCGAGCGCCGTTGCAGATTGGAACATCTTGGTCGCAAGAACCGCTGCCCGCAGCATCATGACATCCGGTACCTCAACACCTACCTCCAAGGACCAGAGCACCCTTCGGAGCAGGGACTCCTTGTTGTTGTTTTCCTCGACTATTCCGGAAATAAGCTGTTCGCGGAGTTGACGGCTTTTCGTCACAGTCACCAGCTCGCGAATAACCTGTCCATAAATGGGATTGGCCAGCACCAACAGATCTGATTCCGGCGGCTGGTACCGAACGAGCGGCCAGTCCAGTAATTCGGTCACCGCGGCGGCGGGAACGAGGCTGCGAAGCGCAGAATCGGCCAACGGCTCTGATAATGCAACCAAGTTCAAGGCCTCCTTTCCTTGATTCGAAAGCCCTGCCAGCACGGTCCGAACGGCGTCCTCCAAGCGTGGGCCATGGACCGGCGGTTTATGTTCACCTGCCCAAACACCCCTGTCCTTGGCCAACAGACCCTGTTCCACAGCTTCCGTGAGGAGCAAATGCAGAAACAGCGGATTGCCCCCTGCCGACTGCCAATAGTGCCAGCTTGTAGCCGGCACGACAGGACCACCGAGCACGCCCTCGCAAAATGCATGCCCTTGTTGCTGGCTCAGCGGCTCCAAAATGATGTTCTCGGCCATCCCTGCTTGCCACAGCTTCGCCAATGGCGCAGGCAGGTTCTGACGGCTGGAATGCGAGGCCACCACTTGGACGGTTCCAGCCATGACAAGACTGACTATGGCTTCAGCCGTGCCCTCATCAATGGCATGGGCGTCGTCAATCACTATCAGGCACAGATCATTGCCGTCGGAGTAATCCCAACCGAAAGATCCCCCCTTATTTTCTTCGCCACGTCCATCTCCAAATCGTCCGGGATTAGGCGTGGCCGGGTTGTCCCTTAGCCTGTTGATTTCGGCGAGGATTCCCCGAATGACATCCACCCTGATGGATTCGCTCGTTGCACCTACACCCGTGAGGAAAGGCGAGAGGGCACCGAAGGGTACCTTGGTCAACGAACGCGACCCCGTGACACTTAATACCGGCATGCTTTTCGGGGCGGTCTCCACCAGCTTCCGCAATATTGTGGATGCCCCGAGTCCGCTGTCCGAGGTCAAAAATACTGCCCTGCAGTCTTCCGCCCGCAATGCCGTGATGATGTCCATCAGCTCATCATCACGGCAGAACGGCCGCCTCAGGAATCCGCCCGCGTCCCCTGGCATCCCAGCGAATCCGCTCATGGGCGCATCCACTCCTCCAGCTCACTGCGGGAAGTAATGCCAGTCTTGGCGAACATCTTGTATAAATGTCCTTCAACTGTCCGGACAGAAATGGAAAGTTTAATTGCAATGTCCTGATTGTTCATCCCCTCGGCCGCCAAGCGGCCCACCTGGCGTTCCCTCGCAGTCAAGGCGGCAATTGCCTCTTCCCTCTGATGTACTTGCGCTGGGGCTGTTGCGCTGAGCCTGTTCCTGGCTTCCCGAACGAGGCGTCCATCGCCGGCCGCTAGAGCAAGTTCCAAGGCATACTCGTTGGCGTGGCGTTGAATGGGAGCCAAATCCAAGGACGCTGCCTTGTCCGCGGCATCGAGTGCTGGCTGTGCAGCTTCGTCACGGTGTGCCTTGACCAGTAACAAATTGATGGCCGCCAATGGTCCCTGACATTGCCGGGCGGCGACTTCCAACAGATCGTACTGGTCTTTGGCTCCGGCCATGACGGCGCCAAGCAACCATGTGGAGGCCGGGCTGACGCGCCCCTTCTCGAGGTCCACCTCCGCCGTGGCCACCATCCTCGCCGCGACTGCGGAATCGCTCAGCGAGCTCAGGGACCGGCCTTGGAAAAAATCAGCCAGTGTCCGATTGATCCACACTGTTTTTGCCCGAACTGACGTGGCCATGGACAGGTACTTCACGGCCAGATTGCTGTCACCGAGCCAGGTGTGGGCGCAGGCGAGTGCCGAATAGACAAGTTCCAAACTCTTGTAGGTGTCCCGCCCCTCCAATTGGACAGCCGCCGAGTGCAATACCGCTGCGGCCTGCTCGTGCCGCCCGGCAAAAATGTAGACAACCCCAAGCGCCAGCTCGATTGCGCCGCCCCGGAATTCCAATGCGGTGTTGGAACGCTCCAGCAAGCGCAGGAGTGCCCCTTCTGAACTACGCCATTCCCCATTCCAGATCTGGGCAAGGATCCGCCCGTAAAGATGCCAATCGTTCATACGAAAAACAACGTCATGCCTCAAACTTTCGGCGTCAATCACCTGTGAAAGTTCGACGGCGTCCTGCTCGCGACCGGTGGCGGCCAACGCCATGGTGAGGAGGCTGGCACAGTTGAGTCGGTAGGAATGGTCATCCGCATTACGGCTGCCCTTTTCAAGGTCAGGAAGCACATCAAGAAACTCACCAGAGTGGATCTTCGCTTCAAACCGGGCAAGATTGAGGAATCTCTGACCGGCAACTTGGTGGGCAACCGACCCTTGACAGACGCGCTTCTCTGCCGCCGCCAAGACTTCAGCTGTACGAGCCTCCGCGTCCGGCATCCACTGCAAGGCGATAATCAAGTCCATCGCCCACTCAGCAAAAGCCTGGGAGTCAACGGCCGCCAGCGCATCCGGCGAAACATTTTCAAGGATGCCCACGGCCTTGTCATAGTTGGCCATGAGGTAGTGGGCGCGGCTACGTTTTTGTGCGGCCAAGACTTCTAGGTAATGGCCAGGGGGAACATGGGCACAACAGGCCAAAGCCAAGACCGGATCAGCATAGTGAATGGCGGCTTGGGCTGCGGCTAGTGCCACCGCCGGATCCATCTTCAACCCGGCTTCATCGCACCATGCCGCATACCGGAGAAGTTCCTGCATGGTCATCTTTGCCGGGTCCAACATTAGTCCGCCGGACAATTCCTTGAGGTACACGGCCTTTTGTTCGGAAGAGAGTTGGCTGCGAACGATCTCGCCAACATAGTGGTCAGTAAATCCCACAGTCTTTCTGAGGTCGTGACCGATGACCAAAAAACCGCGTTCTTCCATGGCCCCGACGGCCTCAGGACCAAACACGTCTATCGCCGCATTCAAAGGGACGCCGCTGAACATCGAAAATTTTTCAATGTTCCGACGTAGTTGATCCGTTTCCTTTGCCATACGGGATTCCACAAGCTCGCGCAGGACGTCGTCGGTGTACTTATCCAAACTGCCCAGCTGCACCCAAACGCCGTCGCGCTCTCTCAAGACGCCACTACCGAGGTATTCGTGAACAAGAGCCTGCAGCACAAGCGGGTTCCCAGAGCTGGCGATGTGCAAGGAAGCCACGACAGACTCCGCAACGGAGGCCCCCAAGGTTCGGACCAGGAGTGCCCGAACTTCCGTACGCGTGAAGGGCCCAATCCTGTGCTGCCCAAGCATTCCGTCCCTGATCATCCGAGTCAGGTCCTCGGGAAAGTCAGCCAATGTTCGGCCGATGACAAGCAGCTTGGCCATTCCGCCTAACACCAGATGGAGCAGCACACCCATGCTCATGGTGTCCATGCCGGGCAAGTCATCCGTGATGACCACAATCGGCCGGCCGCCGGCGTCCTGTGAGATTAGCTCAACCAGGCCGCTAAGGACTGCTTCGGGGGATTCCGTTTGGCGTGAGGACAACCGGGCCAGATGGACGGTGAAAATTGTGTAGGGAACTTCAGTCGGCGCATTTGCGCCAAAGAGCCGAACGACGTGGGAAGAATCTTCGAGCCGCCGTGACACACTCCTGGCAAGCGTGGTTTTCCCCACTCCCCTAGGCCCGAGAATTGCGGTTCCGAACAGTTCGGGATCTTGGAGCATTCCCAGAACAATGTCGATTTCTTCTTGGCGCACAACAGAGGACCAGCGGTGCCTTTCGGCCGCCCCTAGTGCCCGCCTGTGGGTTTGACGTAAATACCCTGAGGCCTGTGCCGGAAGCGCAGTTTCCCGCACACTGGTCATGTCTAAACACTCTCCCCCGGCCACAAAGCACTCGCAAGATCCAGCCCAGATTTCGATCGGGTGTGGCCTACGCCGATTCTACATCCCCTGTGAGGAGGATCTCATTTCTGAGCGCATTGCTGCGTGAACCTCGCCGTATTTGTCATGAGCGTATGCGTACCCGGCAGCTTTCTAATTGGGCATGGCCGCACCATATTCCGAATCCCGGCTAAGGCATAGACTGCATTCAGGAGTCATTCTGCGTACGGCACAAGCGGTCCTAAGGGGTCTCGATGCATATTACGGTCATTGGTTGCGGCTACCTTGGTGCCGTCCATGCAGCATGCATGGCTGACTTGGGCCACCACGTTGTCGGAATCGACATCGACGCCGCCAAGGTTGCCGCCTTGAATGACGGGCACGCCCCTTTCTTTGAGCCGGGCATGCCAGAGAAGCTGGCCCAAGGCCTCGAATCGGGGAGGCTGAAGTTCACCACCGACATGGGGGCGGCCTCAGCCAGCGATGTTCACTTCTTGGCCGTAGGAACTCCGCAGAAGAAGAATGAAAATGCTGCCGACCTGCAATTTGTCGACAGCGCCGTGGAGAGTCTGATCCCTCATCTGGGAAAGAACGCGATCGTCATTGGTAAGTCCACTGTGCCGGTCGGTACTGCCGCACGACTCTTGGAGAGAATCCACAAAGATTCTCCAGAAACCGTGCTGATGTGGAATCCGGAGTTTCTACGCGAGGGATTTGCAGTTAAAGATACGCTCTCCCCTGACCGCCTGGTCTATGGCATTGAGGAAGGAAGCGAAGATTCCATCGCCGTTCTGGATGAAATTTATGCAGCAGCACTGAGCACCGGCATCCCAAGAATCGTTACCGATTTTGCCACGGCAGAACTTGTCAAGGTAGCCGCCAACGCCTTTCTCGCCACGAAAATTTCCTTCATCAACGCCATGGCAGAGGTCTGTGAGGTGGCCGGCGCCGATGTGGTTCAACTTGCGGATGCTATCGGGCACGACAACAGGATCGGCAGACGATTTCTGAATGCTGGGCTGGGCTTTGGTGGCGGCTGTCTGCCCAAGGATATTCGCGCGTTCATGGCACGGGCCGGTGAATTGGGGGCAGATCAAGCACTGACTTTTCTGCGCGAGGTCGACTCCATCAATATGCGGCGGCGTTCGCGCACCATTGATCTGGCCCGTGAAGTCTGCGGTGGCAGTTTGTTAGGGAAGAGAATCGCGGTCCTAGGGTTGGCCTTTAAACCAAATTCGGACGATGTCCGGGACTCTCCGGCGCTCAGTGTCGCGGCGCAATTGCAACTTCAGGGTGCCTCGGTTGTGGCGACAGATCCAAAAGCCGTTCAGAATTCGGCGAGGCGTTTCCCGGAATTGGTGTTTGCCCAGTCTACTGAGGAAGCCGTCAAGGATGCCGACGCCATCATGGTCCTGACAGAATGGCCGGAATATGTTGGTCTAGATCCTTTTGAATTGGCAAATCTAGTAACCGCGCCGGTGATTGTGGATGGACGTAATTGTCTCGATCCGAGTAAATGGCGGTCCGCAGGCTGGACGTACCGTGCCCTGGGTCGGCCCTAATCTAATCTTGACTGATTGAGACGCTGCGGAACTGCACGGTCGGCCCCTTTTCGTAGTTCCTGCACAGGGATATATATCCTCCGCGGAATTGTGTGTCGTCTACACTCAACCGCCATCCGGAGCTATCGATGCGCTCCACAGTCAAGGTCCGGGCACTTACGCGGATTCGAAACTGCAGCCATTCACCAGCTACCGGCGGTGCAGTCAGAACGCGCCGGACAAGTTTTCCCGAAACAAGGCCCGCCTGTCGAGAGAAAAGCTCCATGGAACCGCTGCCTCGAATAACAACGTGATAGCCGCCCACCGTGCTCGCCTCCCTGACAAGGTAGGCCGCATCATTTTCCATCCCGAAGGCAATGCCGGCATGGTCAAAGTCGGCTGGTGCCTTCTCGGCCCATGCCATGTGGAAATTGATCGAGTAGTCGCTCTCCGTGACCGGACACATTGAGCCCATGCTGTAGCTTGATTTCTCCTTTTGCTCAAAACTGACGCTGGAGTTCCCGGGAATGAGGAGCGGCTGTCTGCTCCAGGCCAAAACGCTTGGTAAGTCCCCTGCGGCCCGCACACCGGCTGAGAAGTGGTCATGGCCACTCAACGCTCTGGCAGAGGTGACGTATGGATAGTTCGAACACATCATGCCTTGAACACCCAGCCCGGACATCTTGTCCCGCAGGGACCGGGTATGAATCTCCCAACAGATGACGGGTTTACCAGTGGCCACTAGCTGTTGGATCGTTTTGTCCGGTGCTGTGTGGTAAATACCCAGATAGTCGAAGGAACCGGCAAGGGCTGAAATCTTATCGAAGTCCTCCGGTGCGAAGTATCCCCAACTCGAGTATCCATGTTCCTTGGCAGTAACAAACCGCATCGACGAAGCCGGTTGTTTCCAGACAAAGTGTTCCGTTGACTCGGGATAACTGTCCATCATGGCCAGCAGCGCTTCAGTGTTGGTACCCTGCTTGTCTTCTATGAAGATGACGCGATTGGCGGCATGTTCGTCAAGGACGTCCTTGAGCAAAGGGATGGGCACGAGGAGACTGTTGGGCCCAAGCCATTCTCTTGCATCGTTATCTAGATGTTCTAGCTCCGAGAAATTCGTCTCTGCAATGTCCAGCTCAACTCCGGTCATTCGGGCAGTGGTGAGATCGTGGTGGCAAACCAACACTCCATCTTTGGTGGCTTGAACCGAAACTTCAATCGCTTTCGCACCTGCGAGCGCAGAACGTCGGTAGGCGGCAAACGTATGCTCGGGCCAATTGTCGCCGGAGCCGCGGTGGGCGATGTAAAAAGGCGTGGCCGACATCAGGTCTTTTATTGTGTATTTGGGCGGCGGTGGCTGATCGGGGACGCAGGCCGACAAGGCAAGAAGGGACGCACCCAAGATCAAGAACTGTCGTCGCTTCACCTCCGCCATTGCAGGCTCCCACTTCCCGTCTGTCCCAACACCCCGCCACCGGCATTGGTGCCATGTTCGACGTCGGCCTTTCTTGCCTCCGTGGCCACGACCACCATCGCGAGGATCGTCCAGACAATGATGCCCGCCACCGACCGGGTGGCCAGTGAACTGTACGTTTGAGGTATGACAACAGCCAGAATTCCGGCGATCGCCACACCCCCTCCGACTCTGGCAGTCAATCCTCGGAGCACGATGATCACCATTGATCCGAAGTACATGAGCGCGAAGATGACTCCAACATCGATGGAGTACATCAATATTGAACTCTCCAAGCTCGTTCCGAGTCCACCGGTCTGGCCAACCCGGTAGCTGGAGGTCATACCGCCCCCAGTCAGGATGAACTGTGGCCAGGTTTCGAGGAAGAACCGGCCAGCAGCCTCGCGCGCCTGTCCGGAGCCCGTGTCGTCGGTGAACCTGCCCAGTACGCCGGCGGCGAGAGGAGAGGAATAAAAGAGGTAACCCGTCACTAGTAAGAGGCTGAGCATGATTGCCTTGGCAAGGAATTTTGCCTTTGATCGCATCACTACAAACAAGACCACAGCGAGGAAGGTCAGGATTCCCACCCGTGACTGGGTAGTTAATACTCCCATGGCGAAAAGTGCCAGCAGCGGCAGCTGAATGGCCAGCCGACGGGTCCCTGCCAAGAGCGCGCCCACGGTGCATAGTGCAAACGAAAGAGCCAGTGGCTGATCCATGGTTCCCATCCAGCGGGACTGCTCCGTGGTGAACCAGTATTGTGTTTCGAAACCCTTTTCATAGAAAAGCACACTATGGGTGCTCCACTGGATCACCGCCACCACGCTTACCAACGCAGCTAGGGTGAGAAGAACAATCCGCAGCCTATTCACCAGTGCCAGGTCTCCTGGACCGATCGAAACGATGATGGCAAAAAGCACCACCGGAGCTACAACTTGGTCAATCAAGACCACTAGACCGCCGCCGCTCCCCCGGGCCTGGGTGGCAAGGACTCCAGCCACAACAACTACGCTCAGCA
The DNA here is from genome assembly GCA_046714315.1 of Specibacter sp. Lineage (GTDB taxonomy): Bacteria > Actinomycetota > Actinomycetes > Actinomycetales > Micrococcaceae > Specibacter. Next base: position 16,004 of record JBKKBD010000167.1, on the reverse strand, counting down.
CTAAGAAAAGAAAGAACTCCCTAACTAGCACCTTGTAAAACGCCTCGGAATTGACAAGGACTTGGACACCTGCGGTCAGGAAGATCAACCACGTCGCAGCGTGGAGGGATAGCGGACCGTTCACCTGTCCGGTGATCAAGGAACTACCCACGGTGGGAACCAGGAACATCAGGACGAGTACAACAACAACCAAGACGAACGGTTTTCGGCGCAGCCCCACAGAAGCTACTGTACATATCGCAATCCATGCACCTAGTTGCACCACTGAAACCGACTCCTAGAGCTTGTTTCCAGATTCGCGTCGTTCGGCATCCACGACCGGGGGTGCGGTAACAAACTCGGCATCTGACGGCGCCTCCCGTGATGCTCGTGCGGCCCTGGCTTCGTGACGTCCCGAACCTTGATGCCCTTGAGAGCGCTTGGTGGGATGGGCATTCAGGATCGTGCCCAGCACGTCGGCCCGCACTGAGCCAAGAGATAGGAGGGTCGCATCGATCATGGCCGGGGTTGTTCTGCCGTGCCGGACAACGACAATGGTCCCGTCTGCCGCCGCGGAAACCACTGCCGCATCTGTCCATGCACCTAGGGCAGCCGTGTCAATGACTATGAAGTCGTACATCCCACGAAGCTCTTCTAGTAAGTCAGAGACGCCTCCACCCAAGAGTTCCGCCGGACGGTCCGTCGGTTCTCCTGCCACCAAAATGTCGAGGTTGCTGTTGGACGTCTTCTGTATGGCACTACCAATATCGTGCTTTCCCGAAAGGACCTCGGTTAGCCCCGGCCGGGGAGCCAAGTTCAATTTGCCCGCGATTTCGGGCATTCGCAAATTTGCCTCCATTAAAAGCACCCTGCGATCGCTTTCGGATATAGCCTTGGCGAGAATCAGCGACGTAGTGGTAGTGCCGTCGCCTGATTGGGCGGCCGTAACCGCCAACAGTTGCAGATCCTGCGATCGCGGATGGAACTGGACGCTGGTACGCAACCGGCGGGCCGCTTCATCAAGTACGGAATTGGAGCGTGGGAGCATCATGAGCGCGGCTTCCCCGGCGACCTTGTCCTTGGGCATGGCAACCAACACCGGTAGTGGAGTTACCTGCGCCAAATGCTCCACCCTGCGGATGGTGCGGTCGCCGCGCTGGATTGCCACGCTCACGCCCACGCCGACAGCCAACCCGAGTAAGACGCCCAAGCCCAGAATTAAGGACTTCCGAGGTTCCACCGGGGAACTGGCCAAAGTGGGTCCGGATACTACGTTGAGGACTGTTTGAGCGTCTGTAGTTGCAGCTTTGCCTTCCAAACTATTAACCATGGGGCCAAAGTGTGTGGAAATGGCTGTTGCCAAAGCCAAGGACTGTGCTGAATCAGCGTTCTTGACCTCCACGGTAAGTATCAGCGTTGTGGGATCACCGAACGCGCTAATGCTCTTGGCAGCTTCCTGTTTGGTTATGCCATCGCCGGTGGCGGCGACGATTTGGTCGAGGAACCGGTCGCTAGTCACCAGACTGGCATAGGAGGTAATCCGTCCTCTCACCAGATTGTCCGCTTCCAGTGCGGACAGGCGATCAGCCGTAGGTGCGACAACGAAGAAGCCCACTGAGCTTTGATAAATAGGCTGAGCAAGGGCTATGGAACCTAAACTGATGGCAATACCCATGAGTAATGCGGCGACCACGATCCACCAGCGGCGTACGACGGCCCGGGCAAGGTCGGAAAGTTCCATAGAATCACTTCACCTTCGTTACTCGAAGCCGCCCGACTCAGTCCGTGCATATCGCGTCAAGGAACTTTTGCCTCGTCTGAGCACGCAGCCTCTGTTGACCCCATTCTTGCATGTACGGGAGCGATCTGAGCGGCCTGTGGGTAACCAAAAAACGCAGGAGGTTTTCTTGCCTATCGGGAGCTTATTAACTGCCTGTGGACTACTGTGAAAATATCTGTGAATTTCTTGACCCGTTTCGCACGAAAGGAATTGAAAATTCGCTGCCGGTCACGTGGATTCTGTCGCCCTAAGGGACGTCATTTCCTCCACTTCGCATTCATTCGGGAGTCAAGCGCTCCAAGTGATTGTGGTGCACTGATGTGAGTGTCAAGCCCAAGCCAACTGCCGCCGGCAAAGTCCAGCCACAGTCCACGTTGCCAAGTTTTGAGGGAACCACCGCGGTCCAGGGCATTCGGTGGAGCCTGTCCGCTGTCTTGGCCCGGCAAGTATTTCAAATACTCAGCGCTTTGGTGTTGGCTCGAATTCTGGGTCCCAGTAGTTACGGTGTCATCAGCGCCGCCAGTATCTACATTGCGTTTGTCTCGTTGCTGCTTGATCAGGGACTCTCGGCTGCGCTAATTCAAAAACCCAGCCTGACTCGACCTATGCCTGGTGCGGCTTCAACGCTCAATCTGATCATGTCGGCTGCTATTTCAATAGCCACCTGGTTTGTGGCACCGACACTGGCCAGTTTCTTTAATGCTCCAGAGCTAACCACAGTCCTTCAATTGATTGCGCTGGGCCTCCCTTTGAAGGCCATGGCCATTGCGCCGCGGTCCATGCTCGCTCGGCATCTGAGATTTGTCGGCGTTGCCTGGGCAGACATTGTAGGGGCAGTCTTAGGGGCGGCGGCCGGGATTCTAGCGGCAGCCTTGGGAGCAGACTATTTCGCTATTGTGTTCCAAGTCTTGACTACGGACTTGTTAGTGGGCGTGATTGTCTTGGCAGTCGGACGTGGTCCGGCACCCAATTTGCACTTATTGAGTCTGAGACCGCTGTTCGTATTTAGTATTAATGTTCTAGCAACGAACTTCTTGGCATATTTTTCAAGAAATATCGACAACATCTTAGTCGGCAGATACCTGGGTATTACGTCGCTATCGCTTTACGGAATGGCATACCGAGTTCTTGTTGTTCCGGTGCAATTGCTCGGACAAACCGTCAATAGAGTCATGTTTCCCGCATTTTCACGCATGGCCCACGACAAAGCACTTGTCGCTTCGAATGTCTTGAAGTCAACAAGAATTCTCGCATTCGCTGTGATCCCTATGATGTCGCTGGTCGCCGTTGCTGCCCCGCAGCTGGTCTTGGTCGTGCTGGGTGACGCTTGGATGCCTGCAGCACCATTAATCACCGTTCTGGCAATTGGCGGGGCGCGGGAGACTCTCTTTTACATCACGCCAACCCTAATGAAGGGGATGGGCCATGCAAAGCTGAACCTCGGCTATGAGATCTTTGCTGGCCTGGTGCAGGTGGGCGGTATCGTGATCGGACTTCAATTTGGGATTCTGGGTGTTGCTATTGGTCTAACGGCAGCCGGATTCGCACTATCCCCAGTGTTGCTCATCATCCAATCCAGGTTGTGCGGGATTCGCATCCGATCCCACTTGGCAGCTCTGTTGCCCGCCGTCCACGCCAGCATATGGGGAGCCGCGGCGTACTTTTGTACGACCCTCCTTCCATTGCAAGACCCCGTTATCGTCTTACTAGGATTCCTCGCGTTCACGATCGCTGCGGCTCTCGCCCTTTTTCTGGTTCACAGAACGGCCACCAAATGGGTTTTGTCGCAGTTGCGTCTGCTCATGCGGAGCCCAAAAAACCAGCAGGAATCTATACCTTCCAGTACCCCCAGGGGGCAGCAGTGAAAAACGAAGGACATTCATCAGTCGTAATCGCAGTCCTGACGTACAAGCGGCCCGAGGACATCGCTGTCGCGCTACCAAGACTCCTGGAACAGGCGGCCTCGTGCTCAATGGACTGCTCGGTCCTAGTAATTGACAACGACCCCAACGGAAGCGCGCGCGACATGGTGGAGTCCTTCACCGCCACGAATCTCCACTATGTCAACGAAGTGCACCCCGGAATATCCGCTGCTCGAAACCGTGCCCTCATGGATTCGAGCCACGCGGACCTGCTGGTTTTCATCGATGACGATGAAGTTCCGGTCGCTAATTGGCTCAACTTGTTACTCGAGCAATACGCAGCCACGCAACCTGCCGGGGTGGCTGGCCCTGTCGTCTCGGAATATGAACAGGAACCATCTGGGTGGATCAAAGAGGGCGAATTCTTCACAAGACGCCGCCTTCCGTCCGGCACACAGCTGACAGTTGCAGCGACCAACAATCTACTCCTGGACCTCCACCAGATTCGAGCACTGGGGCTGTCCTTTGATGAGCGTTTTGGCCTCAGTGGCGGATCAGACACCTTATTCACCCGGCAGCTGGTCAAGTCCGGTGCCAAGCTAGTGTGGTGCGACGAGGCCGTAGTCATTGACCGGGTTCCTGCAAGCCGGCTAACCCGTGACTGGGTCCTGCGCAGATCGCTACGCAGTGGAAACTCTTGGAGCCGTGTGGCGATTGAGCTCGCCGCGGGTCATCGGGAGCAAGTACTCACAAGATCCGTCCTGTCCGCCCGTGGAAGCATACGGGTAGCAGGGGGGCTGGCTCGATACCTGCTGGGTGCGGTATCACAGGCAACGCATCACCGTGCCAAAGGCCTTCGGACAACGGCGCGTGGGGTCGGCATGCTTTCAGGTGCCTTTGGGTATGTTTACAGCGAGTATGGGCGTAAATCCCAGTAGACGATCAGGGAGAATCTGGAAAATCAATTCCGACACACCATCCAGGCAATGAACTCCGTCACAATTAGGGTGGTTCTGAGGGTGAAAATTTGCCCGCTGGTCACAATTCGATTACGGTTTAGGAATGCCCGCCGGGGTCGAAGATTTCTGGCGATGAATCCTCAACGGACTCTGACAGTGAAGGGTACGAGGATCTAAGCCGCGGCACTGCCGCGCACAGTCTGGAATTCTTCTCTCGAGCCAAATCGACTCGGTCATGTCCCCAAGTTCATCGCTTTCTTCGTGCCCGGAATCTCTAGAATTGGCGAATATCAGTGACCTTATCCCCCCTAGAATCCCGCAGCGCAGTAAAGATCAAGAAACGTACTGCATCACTAGCCATCGGCTCGCTCCTGCTCACCGCAGCAGCGACCGGCCTCGGTGGATCGGCGGCGAATGCAGTCCCGTCATCCCAAATCCAGATGGCACCAGGTTCGTACAAGCCCGCCGCCGTTACCACTGGCGTTCCAGCAGGGACGAAACTGACCCCCTACAACACTGGTGGCAAAGATCTAGTAATCACCAAGGACAATACTGTCCTCAGTGGCATGATGATATATGGGGATATCAAGGTCCGGGCAAAGAACGTCGTTATTCGCGACAGTTATCTTCGTGGCGGGAAGAGTACCCCGACGTCCAATACCGGAATCGTTGACGCCACAGACGTGAAGGTCAGCAATCTCGTTGTTTCAGGGAACACAATTTCCCCTGATGCGCCTTCCACGAACCGCGATGGGGTTGTGGGCCATGATTACAAGGCAAGCAACAACCACATTTACGGCACCAACGACGGCTTGGGCATTTTCAACAGGCCCGGTGGTTCCGCCAACGCCAACGTCACGGCGACCGGAAACTACATTCACTCATTGACGCAATTTGTTGACGACTCTTCTCAGCCCCGTGCCACAGGCAATGACGGCATCCAGATTCAGGGCGGACGCAACATCAACATTGTTGGCAACACGATCGTGGCCACAGTCATTCAGCGTGGACCGGGAATAACGTCTACCGGGCAGGTTGCTGGCAATTCCGGGATCGCATTCCAGCAGAATGTGGCCAAACTTGAGAACGTCGTCGTTGAAAAGAACTGGGTTGACAACGGCAAGTCCAGTATCAATATCAACCACACGGCATCAAAGTACCCCAGTATCTCGATCACGGTGCGTGGGAACTTCCTCGGACGCAATCAACTGGACTTTGGTAACGGTTCCAAATATGCCATTCGCATCGCCAGCCAAAAGGCCAGCAACATCGCTGGACTCCTAACGAATATGTGGGCTGACACCAGTACTCTGCTGGCGGTGGGACGCGATGCCGGCATTCGCTTTGACGACGTCGCCTCCTCCAATAGCATCCCGGCCCCCGTGACTCCGACGCCTACACCCACGCCCACGCCGGCACCAGCCCCGTCACCGACGCCGACACCCACGCCGGCACCTGCCCCGTCACCGACGCCCACTCCTGCCCCGACATCGCCTGTAGTTACACCACCGCAGCCCACCACAGGCAAGCCGAATGCGACAAACACCGGTGCCCCCGCTGGGCTGAAGCTAACTCCGTACAACACCAGCGGAGCGGACTTGATCATCGACAAGGACAACACGGTTCTTGACGGTCTGATGATTTACGGCGACATCAAGGTTCGTGCCAAGAATGTTGTCATCAAGAACAGCTATCTTCGTGGCGGTAAGTACATTCCCAAGAGCAACACGGGAATCGTCGACGCAAATAGTGCGGATGTCCAAAATCTGGTTCTGGAGAACAACACCATTACACCGGATCAGCCGTCCTACTACCGTGACGGCATTGTTGGACACGAATACACGGCCACCCGGAACCATATCTTCCATACCAATGACGGCTTGGGTATCTTCAACAAGCCGGGCGGTTCGACTGCTGCCAATGTGACCGCCTCAGGTAATTACATTCATGACCTGACGTTCTGGAGCAATGATCCGGCCCACTCGGATGGAACGCACAACGACGGTATCCAGATTCAGGGCGGCGAGAACATCCACCTGTTCGGAAACACCGTAGTTGCTTCCATCGTCACCGGCGCTGGCAGTGCACCCAGCCCGCGAGGCACCCATGGCGGAATCGCCATCATGGTCCAACAGAACGTCGCCAAGTTGGCCAATGTCGTAATTGAGAAGAACTGGGTGGATGACGGCCAGACCAGTATCAACATCGATCACACTGCCAAAAACTATTCCAACATCACCGTGACCGTCCGGAACAACTACCTGGGCCGCAACCAAATGGACTTTGGCAATGGTTCCAAATATCCGATCCGTATTATCAGCCAAGCCGCCAGCGTAGTGAACGGCTTGACCACCAATGTCTGGGAAGACACCGGCCAGAACCTTGCAGTTGGGCGAGATCTGGGCATTCGCTACAACAGCTAATTACATTCACCCAGAATGATACGGGCCTTGCCCCAGCACTTTAAGTGTTGGGGCAAGGCCCGCATCATTTCCCGTGAAAAGTCCTGCCGACTTCTCGATTCGCAGTCCGCTACGGGGAAATGGCACGCAGGTTGTCCATCGACACCGTTAATGGCGCATTGTTGGAAGTGCCCGACAGGTAAAGAGCAAGTCCGACCCCACCGGCACTCTGGAGGGCAGGAGTTGTGTCCGTGATGCTGCGTTGCCAAGCCACGGGTTCAGCCGTCCCAAGTTTCCACACCTTGGCCCGGATGGTTGAGGGTGAGGTACCTGTCACCTGCAATCGAAGTGCGAGCTTGTCTCCAACCGAGTAGACAAGTCCAGCAACCGTCACGGAACTTTGAATGGTGGTTTCCGTGCCACTCGCAGTCGTCCTAACCAAAGACAAGCCCACGGATCCGTTGGCCGCCACTAAGACTTTGCCTCGATATTCCCCGGCCGCAGGGATTCTCCGCCCGATGCCGCTCATATATAGTCCGGATCCCGTGGCTGCTTTGTCAGTTGCCAATTCAAGATAGAGCTCGGTGTTTGTGGAGGCCACAGTACCGAGATACGCATTCCGGCCGTTTCCTGCCGCAGGAATGCGAATCCTTCCCACCCCGGCGGCAACTGAGTAGTCAGCCACACTGCCCGTCGTGGACCACGACCCACCGGTGTCTGCTGTGCCTAGGCCGCTGGCAAGGGTCCTTGAAAAGGCATCTTGGGCCAACGCCCCGGTTGCTGGCGGCGTGACGATCACGTTGTGCGTGACGCTGTGGCTGGCGCCATGATTGTCAGTCACTGTCAGTGTCACCTGATAGCTGCCACCTGCCGCGTATTCCCTGTTGGCCAAGCTAGTGCTGGCGGTCGCGGAGTCGCCAAAGTTCCACGAATAGCCAACGATGCTCCCATCCGAATCGGCTGAGGACGAGCCATCAAATGAGCAGGTCAGGTCAACGCAGCTATTTGTGAAGGCCGCACTTGGTGGAATGTTGGCCCCGGCCGGAGCGATGCTGAAGCTGTCCTGGAAATTGCCGGCCGTAGCAACAAAGTCTGCGGTCAAACTGGTATCCGTGAACCGCAGGTCAAGAAGACCATGGCTGGGGTTGGCATTGAGCCCGGACGACGATGCAAAGTACGGCGCTTCCGGATCCGCTGCGTTGACGTCTCGCAAGGCGACTCCCCCTGTTCCAACTGTCGCGAAAACGGTGCCTGCCCCCTTGCCCAAGGTGTTGTCTGAATCGGCTACACAGGTGGGATTGAAGACATCGGCAACGAGTCCGGAGCAATTGGCGGACGTGGCCAGTTGCTTGGTCCGTTGGTATAGGTGCTCATGGCCGCTGAGAACCAGGTCTACTTTCTTGCTCAGGAGCAAGTTCGCAACCGGAGTTCCTGACGCACAGACGTACTGGCCCATGGACAGACAGGGAGTGTGCATGCCCACAACCACCCATGGAATTGCCGCGGTGCGCGCTCCATCGATCGCAGCTGAAGTCCAGTTGTAGTTGGGACTGCCCACAGAGAAATTCAAGGCACCGTTGGAAAATGGAATACCCGGTGAAATCATGACGAACCTCACCAGCGGGTTCTGCTGTGGAACATCTACGTAGTACTGGCGACCATAAGTGCCAACTAGTCCAGGGAGCTGGTTGGGAAGGCAAGCGCCAATGTCATTGATATTCCCATTCTGCCCATTGCTCTCGTGGTTGCCCGAAATTAGCTCGAAGGGAAATCCGGCCCCAGTTCGCGACGTGACGAAGTCGCACCATTCCTGCTCCGCACCCGTTGCCCCATAGCTCAGATCGCCCAAGGCAAGATTCAGATCGGGAGCAATGCCAGCCATACCGGAGATGACGCCGGCAGCTGCTGCACTGCTGGAGTAGTCACCGGCCGCGGTGACGTGAAGTTCTCCGGGATTAACAGGAATGGGTGCGCCCGGAAGCTGTACGTTTTGCATTCCCGCCGGTTGAAAGCCGATCATGCCGGAACCCGGTGGACTGAGTGCTGGAGCTGCCCCAAGCGTCAAAACCACAGCTGCCAGCAGTGCTGTCAGGAATTTTCCCTTATTCATTGTGCACTCCCTGTAACAGAGGTTCGAAACATTCCCAGAGCCAATCCCTGGAAGGTTAACTGCGAGATGAAAAACTTTTTGACGCTAGGGCGTACTGACCACAAGGCTGTCCACTTTGACCGTCAATGGCGTATTACTGGCGGCCCCGGAAACATAGACGACGACGCCGACGCCTCCCCCACCCTGCAGCGCAGCGGTGGTTTCACTCGTTGAGAGCTGCCATGCTGATGGCTCGGCACTGGTTGCCAACCACGCCTTGGCCCGGATCAACGTAGGTGACGTGCCTGCGACTTCGATTCGGATCTTGAGTTGGTCGTTGGCTTTGTAAGAAATACCCGGGAGTACCACTTGGCTCAAGGTGGTTTCAATGGAACCGACCACCTTTGTTGTGGAAAGGGTGACCCGCCCGTCGGTATCAAAGCGCAGCTTTGCCCTGTAGTCCCCTGCACCGCTGATACTGCGACCTGCCATCGAGACGTAGGCAGGCCCACCTGCAGGTACTTTGTCCAAGGCGAGAACCAAAACGGAGTTCGAACTCGTCAGGGACACGCCGCGCAGATACGCCGAAGGGCCTTTCCCTGCGGAGGGAATTTTCCATAACCCCGCTCCGGTCCCAACCCCGAAATATGACTCGGCTCCGTTCAATGACCAAACACCGCCAACATCGGCACTACCCAAGCCCGAGGCAAGTGTTCGATTAAAATCATCGCTGACGACAACGCCGCCCACAGGTGGTGATGCGGACACCTGAACCGTCTTGGTTGTAGTCGCTGTGGCACCTGAATTGTCCGTGACGGTCAGCGCCACTTGATAGCTGCCGTCCTGGGCATAGGAGTGGGTGGTTTGACTTCCAGATCCCGTGGAGGAATCTCCAAAGTTCCATGCGTAGTTGCTGATGCTCCCGTCCGGATCCGAGGAGCCGGAGGCGTTGACGGAGATCTGCAGCCCGTTGTTGGTGACATTGAATGCCGCGGTGGGCGGCGAGTTCCCCGTCCCGCCGACGGGAACGTTGACGGTGACGGTGGAGGTATTCACCGTATTGCCGAACGGGTCTGTGGTGATGACCCGGTAGCTGTGGTTTCCTGCCGAGAGCCCACTGTCGGTAAAGGAAAGCGTCGGCAGCTGCCAGAAAGTTGAGATCTGGTTGACCTGGTAGACCGGGGATCCGGTGTTTCCATCCCTAATTACCGAGTAGCGCAGATTGGTGTTGTCGCGGTCCCAGTACGTCTTCCACGTCACATTGGCCTTCCCGGGGCTGACGTAGCTGGCCGTTGGCACCACAGTGTTCCTTGGTCCCTGTTTGTTGGGTGCGATGCTGCTCACGGCGAATCTGACCAGCCCTTGTTGTGCGGTGCCGTTGACCGTCTTGAATTCACCGGCCAGCACCACGTAGTCGTCATTACCTGTCACCGTCCAGGGCCCCTGACTCTGCCCTGTGTAACTTCCGGCGTCCAGGTCCGGATACCAGTTCAGCAGGGAAGGCGAGGCCACACCCGTGAAACTGGGGTACCCCTGGGTGTCCTTGGTCATGAGACCCGTGGCGGCCTTGCTGAACGCCAAGGCTCGGTGATAGCTGCGTGGCGTTGTCTCGGGGAAGCCGCCAATGTTGAGGCAGTAGTGGGCGTGTCCCACCATGTACACCGCCGTGGGTGAGGCCCAAGCACCGTAACTGTCGCCGTGACAGTCCTGAACCCAGCGAATCTTCCCGTCCGACCAGTTGGCCGAGAAGCCGCCCTCCAGATTTCCGCCGGTTCCGTAAATGTATCCGGTCCCGTAAAAGTTGGTGCCGTCGCTGGATAGGGACAGGATGGCCGATTGCGGCCCAGCATCACGGACCACATTGTTCGCGTCCAAGGGCAAGGTGGCACCTGTGACGGCATCCACCCGGCCCAAGCCATAGCCTGGCCTATTGGAGCCGTTGAGCTCGGTGAAGACACCACCAATGACCACCTGGTCAGCATTGGGCGAGAGCACCATGGCATTGACCCGCTGATTGGCGTTGGGGGCCCACGACAGCAGGGCGCCGTCGGTGGCCCGGACGGCGGCGAGTCGGTTGCGCGTGGCTGAGCCGACATTGGGGAACAAACCGCCCATCCAGACGGTGGAGCTACTGACGGTGATGGCTCGCACCGAAGCACCCATCCGCGGCAGGAAGGAGGTGATTACGGCACCGGTGGTTGGATTGAGTGCCGCAACACGCCAGACCTGCGTTCCGCTGATGGAGGTGAAGTCGCCGCCAACATAGAGCCGTGAACCGTCGGGTGAGGCCGTGATGGCGTACGCCTGGGCGTTCAGGTTCGGGGCAAACGAGCTGATGAGCGCGCCGGTGCTCAGATTGTAGGCGAGGAGGTTGTTTCTGGTCACTGTCTGGGTGTTCGGGGCCGCCCCTGACGGGCGTGCCGTGCTGAAACTTCCCGCGGCGTAGACGGTGTTGCCGATGATGGTCTGGTTCCAAACCACGCCGTTGATCTGGACGGTGGGCAGCACGTCCGCCGAAACTGTGACGGGTGTTTTCGGATCATTGGGGTTTGGCGGAGCCGTATCGGCGGTGGCCGCACGCGACCCTGCCACCATCGTGGTGGCAATCAAAACGGTGCTTGCCACCACAGCCATGACGTTACGGATCCGCTGCTGGTGTCTAGAGCCACGACGCCGCCGCGGCGTCCCAGCCGTTATGTCAATGGATCGTGATGGTGTCATGATACGTCTCCTACACTTGAGCCCCATGGTGGGCTGTCAAAACAATGACGCTGAGACCTGGACGCGTCCAAGAGAGACCGGCTTGGTCGCACACTGTTGGCTGCCGGAGCGAGGAACCTACCGCGCCAGCTGTTGTGCCGTCGCTTGGTTCAGGGCCAGGATGTCTCCTTCCGTATAGAGCTTGTGGAGGCACACGTTGTTGCCGCCGTCGGCAACATTGCCTTGGCCCAGTGCCGTATCCTGGGTGCCCGGAATCATCGGGAAATGATGCGCCACCGTCCCTATTTGACGTATTTTCGTCCCACTTTGCAGGGCCGTCCAGTGCAACCAAATATCGTCAGCTTTCGGGCAATATGCGAAAAAGGCCTTGCCCCTGCTGGCAAGCTCGTTCAGCATCGCCGCCGGGTAGATGACCCCGGAAACACCGAGCGCAAAATTTTCCGGCCGCGCCACGGTGTCACGGACCACGGGCCAGGCGGCATAGGGGTCAATCCGGCCGTGGCTGGTGGTCAAGGTCCTGGCCCAGTGGCAGTTGATGTCGTCCGGGTGTGCCAGGTGCGCGGCATAGAGGCTGCCCAGCCAGTGCCGGGGGTACATGATGTCGTCGTCGGCCGTCACCAGCGGTAGTTCATGGTGGGGAAGGGAGTTGACGTAGCCAAAGTACTTTCCGTGCGGGCCCACATTTTCAGCCGCCCGGATCTCCAAGCCGCGACGCTGCAAACGCCGCAGGGACTTAGGCAAGCCGCCCGGGGGTAGCTCAAGGTCATCGTCGAGCCACAAGATGAGGCGTGCCGGTTTGGCCGTCCCCGCCACGATGGACTCGATGGCCACGGCCACGGACAGGACACGGTCGCCGTAACTTGTCAGTGACACAGCCACCGGGACTGTTCCCACGACTGCAGTGCGACTGAGCCGGTTTCGCACCCTCAACCTAAAGGCCCGAAGGACGCTGCTTGCCTTCTTGTTTTTTTTGCGCCACTGCCGAGCTAGTCTCCGCACCGGCCGCCATTTTGGGTGTTCTTCCATGGTCGGCATCGACACCTCCCTTCCGCACTTGGGGTCCTGTGCAGCCGCCACGCTGCACAGGACCTAGTGAATTTCAGCTGCTCCGTTGGACCCTTGCTAGGGGACCTGTGTCACCAGCAGCCCGTCAAACTTCACGGAAACCGGGAAGTTCGTTGACGATCCCGACATGTAGGTAAACAGACCTACCGCCCCCGGCACCTGCAACGCCGCCGTGGTGTCAGTGCCGGTGGCCTGCCATGCGGCAGGTTCGGTTGTTGACGTCCGCCACAACTTCGCCGAGATGGTGGTTGTGCCAGTGCCAATCACCTGCAGACGAAGCGTCATGGATTGGTTGTCCACCAACTTGAAGCCGGTGATGTTGACAGTCCTCAGCGTGGTCTCAACCCCGCCCACAATGCGGGTTGTGTACAGGGTCAGGGTGCCGTCAGCGGCCACCTTCACCTTGGCCCGGTAGTCACCGGCGCCGGATACCGAACGGCCCAGAAGGTAAGCGTACGAACCTCCACCGTTGGCGATCTTATCGAAGGAGAACTGAACCACGGAGTCAGCACTGCTTGAGGACACGGAGTTCAAATAAGCCCCAGGCCCCGCACCAGCTTTGGTCAGCGCTATCCCGGCTTGACCGCCGGACACTGAGTACAAGGCTGCTGAACCAGTCAGGGTCCAGGCTCCGCCAACATCGGCCGAACCCAACCCCCCGGTGACGGTCCTGCCAAAGTCGTCCTGTGCCAGTACCCCCGCCGGTGCTGCCACGGGTGTGACGGCCTGCGTCACAGTGCCCGTGCCGCCGGAGTTGTCGGTGACTGTCAGAACCACCTGGAACGTCCCGGCCGCAGCGTAGTTGTGGATCAGGGTTGCCCCCGTGCCGTGCGCTGTTCCGTCACCGAAGTCCCAGTCGTAGGAAGCAACTGTTCCGTCACTGTCCGTTGACGATGAACCATTCAGTGAAACCTGCAGGAAATTCACCGAGGAGGTAAACGCTGCCACCGGAACCACATTGGCGGGCGCCACCGTGACGGGGTGCGTCACCGAATCCGTACCACCGGAGTTGTCAGTAACAGTCAAGACCACCTGGTACGTCCCACCCACTGCGTAGCTGTGATCCAGGGTTGCCCCCGAGCCGTGGGCCGTTCCGTCACCGAAGTCCCAATCGTAGGAAGCAACTGTGCCGTCACTGTCTGTGGATCCGGAACCGTCAAGGGAGGCCGTCAGCGTCGCCACCGAGGAGGTGAACGCCGCCACGGGAACCACATTGGGTGCCGGAGTCACCGTGACGGGGTGCGTCACGGTGCCCGTGCCGCCGGCGTTGTCGGTAACCGTCAGCACCACCTGGTATGTCCCGCCCACTGCGTAGCTGTGATCCAGGGTGGCCCCGGAGCCGTGCGGCGTCCCGTCGCCGAAGTCCCAATCGTAGGAAGCAACGGTGCCGTCACTGTCCGTGGAGCCGGAACCGTCAAGGGAGGCTTTCAAGGCTACCGTCGAGGACGTGAACGCCGCCACCGGAACCACATTCGCCGGGGCGCCTGTGGTGCCCAGTGCGTAGTGGTTGGCCACAGCACCGGCGGATATCGCCGTCGGGTATACCGCCACCTCGTCGATGGTGCCGGCGAAGTATGGCTGCGGCCCCCAAGTGGTGTCACTGCCAACACGCCAGTACCCGTTGTAGTTTTGCGCGGCCGTTTGCGGGTTGGACGCCACCTGCGCGCCGTCAACGTACAGTTTCATGCCGTCGGCACCCTGGGTTGCCACCATGTGGTGCCACTGGCCGTTGTTGTAGGAGTTGGTGGAGGTGGCCACATTTTGCACACCTGTGTAGGTACCAAACGTCAGCCGCCCGTTGGTCTCCATATAGACGTGCCTGTCATAGCTCGTGGAAAGTGCCGTTCGCGAGTTGCCGAAGCCGATGAGCTTGCCACCGCTGGTTGTGGTTGTTTTGAACCACAATTCCTCCGAATAGGTGGTGGGGTTGGTGAATTGATCATTGCTGGAGAGCAGCCCCGTGATTCCATTGAACGTCACGGCTGTGTTGCTTTGGCCGCTCAGTGCACCGGCAGCTCCCTTGGTGACGCCAATGCTGTAGGTGCCGGGGTGCGATGCTGCGCCTGAATCGGCCGCAGTGGTTCCGGAAGCCTCGCCCACCCGCCAGTACAGCAGCGGGTCGCCGTCGTACACGGCCTTCCCGTAACCGTCCGCCGGGATGTTCAACGTCCGCCCCGAAAGCAGGTAGTGGCTTTGCAGTTGGGCCCGGGTGAGGTTGTTGTTGTAGATGGCTACCTCGTCAATGGAGCCGGCGAAGTAAGTGTTGCGTGGCTTTGCCGTCCAGCTACCCAGATTGTCACCACCTATACGCCAGTACCCGTTGTAGGTTTGGGCTGTGGTGACAGTTGGCTTGGTGGCAACCTGCATTCCATCAATCCAGAGGCTCATTCCGCCGGCACCCAGGCTGGCAACAATGTGGTGCCATTGGCCGTTGTTGTAGGTCCCTGGCGAGTTCACCGTCTGGACGCTGCCGTTGTAGACGCCGAAGTAGATACGTCCGGAATTATCCATATAGACGTGACGGTCGTAGCTGCTGGAGAGCCCCGTCGCAGCATTGCCGTAGCCGAGAATCTTTCCGCCCCGAGTGGTAGTGGTGTTGATCCACATCTCGGCACTGAAGGTGTTCGGTGCCTGCAGGGCTGACTGCGTGGCTGCCAAGCCGTTCGTTGTGGAGTCAAAGGTGCTTGCCGTATTGGGGTCGTTGGCCAGCGCCCCCGCCGTGCCACGGGTGACACCTGTGCCCACGGCCAGATCTGACCAGCCGGCCCAGTCCAGAGATGTTGTGGTGCCGCTGGCTTCACCCAGCCTCCAGTAGTTCGCTGCACCGTCAGCAACGACCTTGTCGCCGTAAGCGCTTGCCGCTGCCGCATCGGCCACCGTCACGTAGATGGTTTCCGATCTGACCTCGTTATTAAAGGGGTCGGTGACAAAGATTCTGTACCGGTACTCCTGCCCCGGCACCAGACCGGTGTCAATATAGCCCATGGTGGGCCGGTTCCAGAAGGTCGATGCCTGCGTCACGGTGTAAATGGGGGCGGGAATGATGCCGTCCCGGATGACCCTGTACGTCAGGTTTTCATTGTCACGGTCCCAGTTGGCCTGCCAGCCAATGCGAACGGTGCCCGCGGAGAGTGAAACCACCGAAGG
>JBKKBD010000166.1:0-41443 GCA_046714315.1 Specibacter sp. | reverse complement strand
GAGGCTCGTGCTGCTCTACGGCGCCAAGGACCCACTACAGAACCAGGCGGCCGTACTCCTGAACTTCCTCAACACAACGTCATAGCCACGGGCCCGTTCCCCAGCCCCCGCGCAACAGGGCTAGATTTAATCCATGGCTGAAAATACTTCCAAGAATGCAATTGTCACAGGTGCCAGCTCCGGAATCGGCGCCGCAACCGTCCGCCAGCTCCGCAGCGATGGGTGGAACGTGATTGCCGTAGCCCGCCGTGAGGACCGGCTGGCCCAGCTGGCGCAGGAAACGGGCGCCACGCCGTTCGCCGCAGACATCACCCAGGACGACGACGTTGCGCGCCTGCGCGCCTTCGCCACCGATGCCTTCGCCCAGTCAGGCGGAGTAGACACCGTGATCAACATTGCCGGTGGCGCTCGCGGTGTGGACAGCGTAGCCAATGCCCAGGAAGCAGATTGGGAGTGGATGTTCCAGGTCAACGTGCTGGGCACCGTGAAGGTCCTGAAGGCCTTCCTTCCGGCACTCCGCGAACATGGCCACGGCACTGTGCTCAACCTGACCTCTACGGCTGGCCTGGCCACATATGAAGGCGGCGCGGGCTACAGCGCAGCCAAGTTTGGGCAGCATGCCCTGACCGGTGCGCTGCGCCTGGAAGAGGCAGAAAACAACATCCGCGTCATCGAGGTGGCGCCGGGAATGGTCGCAACGGAAGAGTTCACCCTCAACCGACTCGGCGGCAACCAAGAAGCCGCGGACAAGGTCTACCAAGGCGTGGAGAAGCCACTCACCGCTGAGGACGTGGCAGGAGTGGTGGGCTACGCCGTCGGGCTTCCCCACCACATCAACCTTGACCAGATTGTCCTGCGCCCGGTGGCACAGGCAGCCGCGCACAAGGTCATTCGCCGCTAGCAACCGCCAGTAAACGGGATGCGCGCACAAAACGCGCGCATCCCGTAGAATAAAGGACAAAGCGTCGACCCGGCCATCACCGGTGAGCTTCCGGAAGAACGCCTCACCAAAAGTGGGATCAGTAGAACCGGACGGGTAAGCCCGTCACAGCAGCTAATGAGCGGCCGCACCTGAGTAAAAACGGGCACGGTAAGCGAGGTGGTACCGCGGCGTAAGCCGTCCTTGCATCCTGATCAAGAACACCCACAACCAGGATGATGTGATGACCCACTTCCCGAAGGCCTCTGCCGCCGCCGGCCTCCACGCCGATTCCAAGCACGTTCCCTCCTCCGTGAATTTCCCGAAGGTGGAAGAACTCGTCCTGAAGTACTGGGACGAAGATGGCACCTTCCAAGCCAGCATTGACGCCCGCGACGCCGGTGTTGATGGGTCAAATGAATTCGTCTTCTACGATGGCCCACCCTTCGCCAACGGCCTGCCGCACTACGGCCACCTGCTGACCGGTTACGTCAAGGACCTCGTGGCTCGCTACCAGACTCAGCGCGGTCGCCGGGTTGAGCGCCGCTTCGGCTGGGACACGCACGGTCTGCCTGCCGAGCTGGAAGCCATGAAGCAGCTCGGCATGACGGACAAGGCACAGATCGAGGCCATGGGCATCGACAAGTTCAACGACGCCTGCCGCTCCTCCGTCATGAAGTACGCCGGTGAATGGCAGGAATACGTCACCCGGCAGGCCCGCTGGGTCGACTTCGACAACGACTACAAGACGCTCAACGTCGAGTACATGGAGTCAGTTCTCTGGGCGTTCAAGCAGCTCCACTCCAAGGGCCTGACGTACAACGGCTACCGCGTGCTACCCTACTGCTGGAAGGATGAGACGCCCCTCTCCAACCACGAGCTGCGCATGGACGACGACGTCTACAAGGACCGCCAGGACCAGACAGTCACCGTCACCTTCCCCATCGTGGCCGGCGAGTCTGCGCTGTCCCAGGAGCTGGCCGGCGTAGCCGCCATGGCATGGACCACCACGCCCTGGACCTTGCCCACCAACCAGGCCCTGGCCGTAGGGCCCAAGGTCAGCTACGCCGTCGTGCCCGTTGGCCCGAATGGTGTTTCGCTGGGCGCCACGGCTGAGAAGCTCTTGCTGGCCGCCGATCTTGTGGGTGCTCACGCCAAGGATTTGGGGTACGACGACGGAGCTGCCGCGACTGCCGCTGTCACCGCCACGTACACCGGCGTCGAGCTTGAAGGCCTGAAGTATGAGCCCTTGTGGGACTACTTTGCCGACGACGAAAAGTACGGCACCGCCAAGTCCTGGCAGTTCCTAGTGGCCGACTACGTCACCACCACCGATGGTACGGGTATTGTTCACCAGGCTCCGGCCTACGGTGAAGAGGATCAGAAGGTCTGTGAGCAGAACGGCATCCCCGTGGTGCTCTCGGTCGACGAGGGTGCCAAGTTCCTGCCGCTCTTCGCACAGGGCCCGCTGAGCGAGATCGCCGGCGTGCAGGTCTTCGACGCCAACAAGGCCATCACTCGCGTCGTGAAGGAGGCTGGCCGCCTGGTGCGCCAGGCCAGCTACGTGCACAGCTACCCGCATTGCTGGCGTTGCCGCACACCCTTGATCTACCGCGCGGTTTCGTCCTGGTACGTGCAGGTCACCGCGTTCAAGGACCGCCTCGTGGAACTGAACCAGGACATCAATTGGATCCCCGGCAACGTCAAGGACGGCCAGTTCGGCAAGTGGCTGGCCAACGCCCGTGACTGGTCCATCAGCCGCAACCGCTACTGGGGTTCGCCCATCCCGGTGTGGCAGTCCGATGACCCCGAGTACCCGCGCACGGATGTGTATGGCTCGCTCGCCGAGATGCAGGCAGACTTTGGCCGCCTGCCGTTGAACAAGGAGGGCGAGGTTGACCTGCACCGCCCGTTCATCGATGAGCTGACCCGCCCCAACCCGAACGACCCCACGGGCAAGTCGACCATGCGCCGCGTTGAGGATGTGCTGGATGTGTGGTTCGATTCCGGTTCCATGCCGTACGGCCAGGTGCATTACCCGTTCGAGAACGAGGACTGGTTCAACACGCACAACCCGGCCGACTTCATCGTTGAGTACATCGGCCAGACCCGCGGCTGGTTCTACATGCTGCACGTGCTCTCCACCGCACTCTTTGACCGCCCGGCGTTCAAGAACGTCATCAGCCACGGCATCGTCCTGGGCTCCGATGGGCAGAAGATGTCCAAGTCCCTGCGCAATTACCCGGATGTTTCCGAGGTGCTTGACCGCGACGGCGCCGACGCCATGCGCTGGTTCCTGATGGCCAGCCCCATCCTGCGCGGTGGCAACTTGGTCGTCACCGAACAGGGCATCCGCGAGGGTGTTCGCCAGGTCATCTTGCCGATGTGGAACGTCTACAGCTTCTTCACCCTCTATGCGAATACCGCCAATGAGGGCAAGGGTTACGATGCCAAGCTGCGTTACGACGAGTACTCCGACCCCATGGATCAGTACCTGATGGCCAACACCGGGGATCTGGTGCGCGACATGGAAGCCAAGCTCAACGAGTACGACGTCTCCGGCGCCTGCGACTCCCTGCGCAGCTACTTCGACATGCTCACCAACTGGTATGTCCGCCGTAGCCGTGGCCGCTTCTTTGACGAGAACGTGGACGCCTTCGACGCTCTCTACACGGCACTGGAAACCGTGTGCCGTGTGGCAGCGTCCTTGCTGCCGCTGGTCACAGAGGAAGTCTGGCGCGGGCTCACAGGTGGGCGCTCCGTGCACCTGACTAACTGGCCCAACGCCGACCTCTTCGTTTCCAACGCCGCACTGGTTGAGCAGATGGATCAGATCCAGCAGATCTGCTCTACCGGTTCCAGCCTGCGCAAGGCAGCCAAGCTGCGAGTCCGCCTGCCCCTGCAGGAACTCACTGTCGTGGCACCCAACGCCGCCGCCCTCAACGACGGCGCGGCGATTGTTGCGGAGGAATTGAACATCCGCTCCGTCCGCTTCGTTGACGCGGCCGAGGCCTCCCCGGAGGAATTCGGCATCTCCCAGAAGCTCGTGGTCAACGCCCGTGCCGCTGGCCCGCGCCTGGGCAAGAACGTCCAGCTCGCCATCAAGGGCTCCAAGTCCGGCGACTGGTCAGTCGCCGACGGCGTCGTCACGGCCGGTGGTCTGGAGCTGGAGCCCTCTGAGTACACGTTGGAGACAGTTGTGGCTGACGCGCACGACGGCGGTTCCACCGCGGTGGCCATGCTGCCGGGCGGCGGCTTCGTGGTGCTCAACACCGAACTGACCGCGGAACTTGAGGCCGAGGGAACGGCACGTGACATGGTCCGTGCCATCCAGCAGGCCCGCAAGGACGCAGGGCTTAACGTCAGCGACCGCATCCGCACCATCATCAGCGCCCCGCAGGACGTTGTTGACGCTCTGCACGCCAATGCCGAACTGGTGAAGACTGAGACCCTGACATTGAAGCTTGAACTCATCCCCGGTGACGTAGAAACCACCATCACAGTTGAACGGACCGTGTCTTGATGACTGAAAACCACGACGAATTCTCGGTAGAGAGCGTCTACGCCGAGCTTTTGGGCCGCGCCCCCGAGAACAAGATGGAGCCGCGCTTGGCCCCGCTGTTCCGGGCCATGGAGATCCTCGGGGAGCCCAACAAGGCGTTCCCGATCATCCATATCACCGGCACCAACGGCAAGACTTCCACGGCGCGGATGATCGAATGCGGCCTGCTGGCCCATGACCTGCGCACGGGCCGGTACACGAGCCCGCACCTGTCAAAGGTCACCGAGCGCATCAGCGTTGACGGCGCCCCTGTCAGCGATGAGACGTTTGTGCGGAATTGGGACGAGATCCGCCCCTACCTGGACATTGTCGACGCCGAACTCACGGCGGCGGGAGAGGTCCGGCTGACGTACTTCGAGTGCTTGACCATCCTGGCCTTTGCCATCTTCGCCGATGAGCCGGTTGATGTGGCCGTCATGGAAGTTGGACTGGGCGGCATCACCGACGCCACCAATGTGGGCGACGGCCAGGTCGCCGTGCTGACCCCCATCTCCCTGGACCACACGGAGCTGCTGGGTGACACCACGGGCCTGATCGCCGAGGAAAAGTCCGGCATCATCAAGGAAGGCGCGTTCGTCGTCAGTGCGGCGCAGCCCACCGACGCCGCCCAAGTCATCCTGGAGAAGGCCCGCGAAATGCACGCCGACTTCCGCTTCGAAGGCGTGGAATTTGGCGTGGAATCCCGCACGATCGCCGTAGGTGGGCAGGTGCTGGACCTGCAGGGTCTCGCCGGCCGTTACCCAGGCATCCTGCTCCCGCTGCACGGTGAACACCAAGCTCAGAATGCCGCCGTCGCCCTTGCCGCACTCGAGGCATTCCTCGGAGGAGGGGAGAAGGAACTGAATCTGGAACTGGTCCAGGAAGGCTTCGGCGCCGTCACCTCTCCCGGCCGGCTGGAAGTTATGCGCACCTCGCCCACCATTGTGGTGGATGCGGCGCACAACCCGGCCGGTATCGCGGCCAGCGCCGCTGCCCTGCAGGAAGCTTTTTCCTTCAGCAAGCTCGTGGTCGTGTTGGGCATCCTGGCGGAAAAGGACGCAGAGGAAATCCTCTCCACCATCAGGGAAGCCTATGGTGAGGAGGCTGGCGAGATCGCACTGACTCAGTCCAGCTCTCCGCGGGCCATCCCGGCCGCCGAGTTGGCTGAAATGGCTGTGGACCTTGGCTGGGCCGAGGAAGACGTGCACATTGCCGAGAAACTCGACGACGCCATTGAATGGGCCGTTGAACGGGCCGAGTCCAACAATGACCTGGCTGGCGGCGTGCTGATCACAGGATCAATCACGCTGGTAGGCGAGGCCCGGATCCTGCTGGGGCGGCCCGGCGAAAAGGACGGTGTCTAATCGTGGCAAAGCTGACTAAAGCACAGCGCGAATGGAAGCCCAACACGCCCAAGAAGTTGCGCTCCACCAAGATGATGTTCGCCTCCGTGGTGCTCATGCTCGAGGCATTCGTGGCATTGTTCCTCGGCTTGGCCCTGTTCGGCATCCATGACAAAAACCCGGTCTATCTTGTGGTGGCGGTGGTTCTGGCCGTGTTGCTGATCCTGGCCTGCGGTGTGATCCGCAAGACTTGGGGGATTGCGTTCGGCTGGATTCTGCAATTGGTCCTGATTGCCGGCGGATTCTGGGAATACTCCATGTTCATAGTGGGCGTGCTCTTCTCCATTGCCTGGTGGTATGCCCTCAATGGGGGTGCCAAAATCGACCGCGAGAACGTGGCACGCGCTAAGGCGCAGGCCCAGTGGGATGCGGAGCACCCCACGGAAGCCCCCGAATCGTCCGCGAAGTAAACTAAAACTGATCCTGTTTTTATCTAATTAATTGGAGTTACCGTGAGCATTGAGCGCACCCTTGTCCTGGTTAAGCCCGACGGCGTGGCCCGCAACCTTTCCGGAGCCGTCCTGGCCCGCATCGAAGCCAAGGGATACACCCTGGCCGAGCTGAAGAAGGTCACCGCCACCCGCGAACAGCTCGAAGCGCACTACGAAGAGCACGTGGGCAAGCCGTTCTATGAGCCGCTGGTTGAGTTCATGCTCTCCGGCCCCGTCGTGGCAGCCATCTTCGAAGGCCACCGCGTCATCGAAGGTTTCCGCGCATTGGCCGGAACCACAGATCCCACCACGGCAGCCCCAGGCACCATCCGCGGCGACTTTGGCCGCGACTGGGGCCTGAAGGTTCAGCAGAACCTGGTCCACGGCTCCGACTCGGTTGAGTCCGCTGAGCGCGAGATTGGCATCTGGTTCGTCTAAGCGTTCTTTCGCTTAAAGTACTTGCGACGAAGGGCACCTTCCGTGGGGAAGGTGCCCTTCGTCGTCGTACTTTAAAATCTGTGTGGCAGTTGTTGCATCAAATCGTCACCGGAAAGCGTTGTCCGGTCCATCTGCTGCCACATAGATTGTGGTTGCGGTTGTGGGTGGGGAAGTTAGGCGTTGGAGGGGACGATCAGGGCCATGAACTTGAAGAAGATCGAGGCCACGGTACCCAGGTACAGCAGGCCAACGATGACCCAGGCCCAGTCGTTGAGGAACTTCGTGAGGGCAGGCGGTGCGGGAATGACGCCATGGTTCAGATTGCGGAGCGTTGTAAACACGAATATGGGGATCATCATGGCCCAGACGATCATGCAGTAGGGGCACAGAACGGCCAGCACGTAGACGGCTTGGATCCAGAACCAGCAGACCAAGCCAATTCCGGCGGTGATGCCCACTTGCAGGCAAATCCAATACCAGCGGTTCATCCGGGCGCCGGCCAACAGCACCACGCCCGTTGTCACCACAATGGCGAAGGCGACCACGCCGATCAGCGGATTGGGGAAGCCCAAAATGGCCGCCTGTGGGGTCTTCATGACCTCGCCGCAGGAAATCCACGAGTTGAAATCGCAGCTGATCTTGGCGTCGGGGTTGGTGTATAGATGCAGGCGCTCGAGCACCAGCGTGAAGGATGAGATCCAAGCAATACCACCGGCGATGACAAGGAACCAGCCGAAGAACCTTGACCGCGATAGGGTCGGCAGGTTCGCGTCCGCTGGTGCGCTGGTTGAAACGTTGGAGCTGGGCATGGCGTCCTTACTCAGGGGGCTGGGCTAATTGTGTCCTGATTGTAGCCCGAGTTTCTTGGCGCGCCCTGCGGACTAACGCGTCGTGAGGGGGTGCGTATGAGACAATGGTTTCGGCTGACCGGTGATCCACATGCGCCCTTCAGTCCAATGGGAAGCCCACGGGCTACTGGTGACGACGCTGCCAATGCGTGCAGCCATCCACCGGCCGGTTTTGGCTAACCATTGGCTTGTCAGAGCTTGCGCACCCAGGAGTTGGTGCCGCCTGAGAAGTAATTAGACGACTTCCGTCAGCGCCCGCGGGTGCTGGCACATCTGCCGCATTTGGGGCCCGATGTGGGGGCACCAATTCGGCGCGAAGGTAACGCCCATAATGGAAAATGAACAGCCCACACCTGCAAGCACAGAAGCTGCACCTGCCAAGGCACGAGTCACCCGCTCACGCCGCGCAACCGCAGCCGTCACCAGCACCTCGGCCAGCACCAAGGCCCCCGCCGTAGAAGCGCCCGCCCCGGTCAAGAAGGCGCCAGCGCGCCGCACCCGCGCCAAGAAAGCCGCACCAGCCGAGGCCGCAGCCATCAACGCTGCTGAGCCCTCGCTCTTGGACGGCATCACAGAGTCCGGCACCCCTGCAGAAAAGCCTGCGGAAAAGTCCGAGGCCGCTCCGGCCAAGCGTGCCACTCGCCGCCGTGCCACCGCGCCGGTCACCGCACCTGCTGCGGCATCCGCCGAGCAAGGCGTGCAGGGAGAACTGAGCCTTTCGGGTCAGAATGCAACAACAGCAGCGCCCGCCAACGATGCCGCCCAGACATCACCCCAGGTAACTGCCGCGGTGACCAAGGCGCCGGCGAAGCGTACCCGCCGGGCCAAGGCCCCCGTCACCAGCCCGGCCGAAGTAACTTCGGACTCCGAGAATGTTGCGGAAGCCCCCGCCGTCGCACCTGTCACCGTGGAGGCTGCCAGCGCCACCGTGGCAGATGAAGTACCCGTCAAGAAGGCGCCGGTTCGCCGTGCCTCCAGGCGTGCCGCTGCTCCGGCGCAATCCGCGGCCTCCGCGCCCGCTGCGGTTATTGCCGTAGCGGAAGAGGCTGTGCCCGCCGCATCCGTGCCGGCAACATCGGTGGATACCGAATCCGCTCCGGCCAGGACTCGCGCAACGCGAAGCCGCCGCAAGTCCGCAGCACAGTCTGCACCTGCTGCCCAGGTTTCGGAAGAAACCGCACCCGAGGCCGTTGTTGAGACCGTCGTCGAAGAGGCAGAAACCACCGCTGCCCAGGGTGGCGAATCCTTGTTCGTCTCTCCAGCTGCCGGGATGTCAGCGCTGTTCCTGGCACCCGACCTCAGCCAGGCTGTTCCTGTCGTAGCCGCCGGCGAGGGCTCCGAGGACAACGAAGCGGCCAAGGATGGCAACGACGGCGATCGTCGAGGCCGCGCCCGTAACCGCAACCGCCGCCGCGGCAACGAAACCGAGCCTGCTGATGCTATCGAGTCCGGCGATGAAGACGCTGACGATGATGAGGGATTGGACGACGGCGTGACCTCCCGCCGTCGTCGCCGTCGCCGTCGCGGTGATCAGGATCTGGAATTGACCGGCGGCACCGATGAGGATCCGCCCAACACCGTCACGCGTGTCCGGGCACCCCGCACACCCGCCGAGACCACAGCTAGTACCTCGGACCGAGTCACGAGCCTGCGCGGCTCCACCCGTCTTGAGGCCAAGAAGCAGCGCCGCCGTGACTCCCGTGATTCGGGCCGCCGCCGCACCGTCATCACCGAGGCCGAGTTCCTGGCCCGCCGTGAGTCCGTTGACCGTGTCATGGTTGTACGCCAGAGTGACGACCGGATCCAGATTGGTGTCCTCGAAGACGGCATTCTGGCCGAGCACTTTGTCTCCAAGACACAGCAGGACTCCCTCATTGGCAACGTGTATCTTGGCAAGGTCCAGAACGTGCTGCCCAGCATGGAAGCTGCCTTCGTTGACATTGGCCGCGGCCGCAACGCCGTGCTGTACGCCGGCGAAGTTGACTGGGACGCAGCAAACCTCAACGGCCAGCCGCGCCGCATCGAGAACGCGCTGAAGTCCGGCGATTCGGTCCTGGTACAGGTCTCCAAGGACCCCGTTGGCCACAAGGGTGCCCGCCTGACCAGCCAGATCTCCCTGCCCGGACGCTACCTGGTGTTTGTCCCGGGTGGTTCCATGACCGGCATCTCACGCAAGCTGCCCGACGTCGAACGTAACCGCCTCAAGCGCGTCCTGAAGGACCACCTGCCCGAAAATGCCGGCGTCATTGTGCGCACGGCGGCCGAAGGCGCCAGCGAAGAAGAGCTCACCAATGACATCAACCGGTTGCGCGCCCAGTGGGAAGGCATCAACGAGCGGGCTTCCTCGCACAAGACGCTTGCCCCGGAGATGCTGTACGGCGAGCCGGACCTGACCATCAAGGTTGTCCGTGACGTCTTCAACGAGGACTTCTCCAAGCTCGTCGTTTCCGGTGAGGACGCCTGGGACACCATCGAGGCCTACGTAACCTACGTTGCCCCGGACCTGCTTGACCGCTTGGAAAAGTGGACGAAGCCCGATGACATCTTCGCCGTGCACCGCATCGACGAACAGATCAACAAGGCCCTTGAGCGCAAGGTCTTCCTACCGTCGGGTGGTTCGCTGGTCATTGACCGCACCGAAGCCATGACAGTTGTTGACGTCAACACGGGCAAGTTCACCGGTTCCGGTGGCAACCTCGAAGAGACCGTCACGAAGAACAACCTTGAAGCTGCCGAGGAAGTTGTTCGCCAGCTGCGCCTGCGCGACATCGGTGGAATCATCGTCATTGACTTCATTGACATGGTCCTCGAATCCAACCGCGACTTGGTGCTGCGCCGTCTCGTTGAGTGCTTGGGCCGTGACCGGACCAAGCACCAAGTTGCCGAGGTGACCTCGCTGGGTCTGGTTCAGATGACGCGTAAGCGCATGGGTACCGGCCTGCTGGAAGTCTTCGGCGAGCTGTGCCCCTCCTGCGCTGGCCGCGGCATGGTCACTCACGAGATCCCCGTGGAGCACCGCCGAACCCACAGCCCCGCTGTGGAAGTAGCCCAGATCCATGCCCCGGCTCCGAAGCAGGACAACCGCGAGAGCGAGCGCACGGCCAACCGGTCGACCCGCAGCGAACGTAAGCGCAACCGCAACCGCGGCCAGCAGCCTGAAGCCGAACCGCAGGTTGAGGCCGCACCGACTGCTGCGACCGATGAGGTTGCTGACGCAGCCAAGGCGCAGAAGGCTCACGAGGCACGTGCTGCACTGGCCAATATTGCCGCTGCGGCCGCCGCTTCACACCACGAGCGAGTCACTGCCGAGCCCAATCAGGGTTCGGTTGTTGAAGAGGCCGACGCCGCCACTCTCACCTTGGGTGGGGAGGCCATTGAGCTGCCCCGTGGGCACCGCAGTGAAAGCAGCGACTTCTCCGGCACCAACAATGCTGATCAAGCAGCCGCACTGGCGGACCTTGCCCAGGCGCTGGATCAGCTGGTTGCACCGGGCCAGGGTGAATCCTCGCAGGGTGAGAACGCCGAGGGCGGCAGCAACCGTTCACGCTCACGCAGGGGCCGCCGCAACCGCAGCGCCCGCAGTGCACAGGGCGGAGCGGACATGGCTGTGGAAACGTCAGCACAGGCTCCTGCCGGGCAGGGCTCCACGATTCATAGCAGCGTTGTTACGGACAAGCCCGTTGTGTCTGTTGCCAAGAAGGCCTCCGAGCCGATCATCCTCGGCGTAGGGGTACCCGCTTCCGAGCTCTAGCTCGATCTTGATTAGCCAGTGGACCTAAACAACTGACCCGCAGTAGTGGTCGAAAAAGTCACGATTTCCGTGAATTTTCAGCCACTACTGCGGGTCAGTTGTTGGGGGATGTCGACTCGCTGGTGGTGCCCGCAAGTCTTCTTCACGTATCAGTTGTCTAAAGGAGGCGGGTGCGCGCTAGGGTGGAATGCGACACGGGGTGCCAGGCCATAAGGGCCGGCTGAGACAATACCCGTTGAACCTGCCCGGCTAGCACCGGCGAAGGGATGTCCCATGACAACCAGTACCTTATTGCCTCTTGTTCACGAGGCTGCTCCCGCGGATTCTCTCAGCGCGGCAACTGCCGTGAAGCATCCGAGAATCCTGAGCATTGCCGGCTCGGACCCCTCCGGCGGTGCAGGCATCCAAGCTGACATCAAGTCCATTTCCGCTCATGGTGGTTACGCCATGGCCGCCATCACGGCATTGACGGCCCAAAATACCCAAGGGGTGCAAGGCGTTCATATTCCGCCGGCTTCCTTCCTTACCTCGCAGCTGGATGCGGTGGCAGTGGATATCGCCTTGGATGCAGTGAAGATCGGCATGCTAGGCAACGCGGCGGTGATGAAAGCCGTGGGGGACTGGCTTGCACGGACCCGCCCCGCCGTCGTCGTACTGGATCCTGTCATGGTGGCCACCAGCGGAGACCTCCTTGTAGAAGGTGAGGCCCGCCAAGCCCTGCTGGAGCTGCTGACGTTCACCCATCTTGTGACTCCCAATCTCCCGGAACTGGCTGTCCTGCTCAACCGTGCCGAAGCCGGCAGCTGGGACGAGGCGCTGGAGCAGGGGCGCGCGCTTGCCACCGAACATCACGTCATGGTCCTGGTCAAGGGCGGGCATTTGCCCGGAGCGCAATGCCCTGATGCGCTCGTGTGGCCCGACGGCTCGGTACATGAATTCGACGGCGCCCGGATAGAGACCGCCAATACTCACGGAACGGGCTGCTCGCTCTCCGCGGCGGTAGCCACGCTCCAGGCGCAAACAGGCGATTGGGTCGAAAGCGTGCGTAGGGCCAAGGAGTGGCTGGGAGGCGCCTTGGAATCGGCCGGGGAGTTGGAGGTCGGTTCTGGTGCCGGCCCCATCAATCACCTGCACGCATTATGGGGCAGTGCCGTTCCCTCCGGCGAAACCTTTAGTAGGGAACTGTGGGCGGACTGTGCGCCCCAGCGAGCGGCCATCTTCGAGCTGGACTTTATCAAGGAGCTGGCCGCCGGCACACTCGGCCGCAACCACTTTGCCTACTATCTGGCCCAGGACGCCCAATATTTGGCCACATACTCCAGGGTCCTTGCCCGGGCGAGTTCGCTGGCACCGACAGAAACCGAGCAGAAGTTTTGGGCAGGAGGCGCGCAGAACTGCATTGATGTTGAGCTGGGCCTGCACCGCGACTGGCTCAGCAAATTTCCACTGGACTCTCCCCAGGGTCCCGTGACCAAACACTATGTGGACCACCTGCAGGCTGTTGCCTTCGGTGGCAGTTACGGCGAAGTGGTTGCAGCTGTTCTGCCTTGTTACTGGCTGTACGCCGAAGTTGGGCGCGTACTTCACGCTGACTACCTCGCTTTTGAGGGTGAGCACCCTTACGGGACGTGGCTGGCAACTTATGCGGATGAAGACTTTGCTAAAGCTACGGAGGCGGCCATCAGCTTCACCGATGCGGCAGCACGGCGAGGTTCGGCCCTTGAACGCCAACGGATGCGGGAGGCTTTTGCCCATTCCGCCCAGTATGAGGTTGACTTCTTTGCGGCGCCGCACCGCCTCGTCAAATCAGGTTCAGCGACCTCAAGTGATTAACCACACCCGCCTTTGAGGCACAAATTCGGCGCGTCCCAAGCCTAAATGTCATAAATCGGCGCCAAGCGCGCTAAAGTTGCTGAGTACGGTTTCTACGATCTTCACGAGTTTCTGAAGTCAACCATGTTTTCTTGGGTTCACTTGGACGCAGTGCGGGGAGTCGAAACTAGTCTCATTTGCCCCCGAAGCCAGAATTAGCGTATTCTTGTTCTTCGGTGCTTACGCCAACACCTAGGGCAACCACTCATGGTAGAACTCCATTGAGGTCCACGGCGTTGAGGCACATAGTGTGCATCCCGTTCTGTTCATTCTTGAACCGCGGGTGCATGCGGTTGGCAGAGATCAAACATGATCCGAGCCGGCATAAAAACTTTGTAATAAACGTCGAGAGAAGTGAGTTCCCCAGTGGTGTACGCGATTGTCCGCGCAGGCGGCCGTCAAGAAAAGGTTTCCGTAGGAGACCACGTGACCATGAACCGCGTCCCCGGTGGAGTTGGCAGCACGCTTGAGCTGCCCGCTTTGCTCTTGGTTGATGGTGACAAGCTCACCACAGCCGCGAAGGACCTGGCTAATGTGAAGGTTACGGCTGAGAAGTTGGAGGATCTTCGTGGACCGAAGATCGTCATCCAGAAGTTCAAGAACAAGACCGGCTACAAGAAGCGCCAGGGTCACCGTCAGGAACTGTCCAAGGTCAAGATCACCTCAATCGCCTAATAAGCATTGACGTTCGATCCACTTAGAATCTTTTAGTAAAAAGGCAGGCATTTTCAAATGGCACATAAAAAGGGTGCGAGTTCCACTCGCAACGGTCGTGACTCCAACGCTCAGTACCTGGGCGTAAAGCGCTTCGGCGGTCAGGTTGTCAAGGCTGGCGAAATCATCGTTCGCCAGCGCGGCACACACTTCCACCCCGGCGTAAGCGTCGGCCGTGGCAAGGATGACACGCTGTTCGCATTGGACGCAGGCGCAGTCGAGTTCGGCACGCGTCGTGGACGTCGCGTTGTGAACATCGTTGCAGCTACGGTCTAATACCGAAGCTTTTCCAGTGGAGCGGGCCGCATGGCTCGCTCCACTGGCTTTTAACACCAGCATTTTCAACATCAGCGGCGCCGACCGGAAACGGGGCGCTCGCTAAGTAGCGGACTAGAATTAGTACGCAGTAGCAAGTTCTATTCAAGGAGATTTCAGTGGCCAGCTTTGTTGACCGGGTTGTTTTGCACGTATCCGGCGGGACTGGCGGCCACGGCTGCGTCTCAGTTCACAGTGAAAAGTTCAAGCCGTTGGGCGGGCCCGACGGCGGCAAGGGCGGCGATGGCGGTAGTGTCACCTTCCGTGTCAGCGACCAGACCACCACCTTGCTTGACTTTCACCATGCACCCCACCGTCGCGGCGGCAACGGCCAGCCCGGCATGGGTGACTGGCGCGACGGCAAGGACGGGGAATCGCTGATCCTTGAAGTCCCCGATGGCACGGTCATCAAGGACAAAGAAGGCAATGTTCTTGCCGACCTCGTGGGCATCGGCACGGAGTATGTTGCTGCCGCCGGTGGCCAGGGCGGGCTCGGTAACAATGCCCTGTCCTCACTGAAGCGCAAGGCCCCCGGCTTCGCACTGTTGGGTATTGCTGGCTCAGAGGCCGACATCGTCCTTGAGTTGAAGTCCATTGCCGACATCGCGCTAGTCGGGTTCCCGTCCGCCGGCAAGTCCAGCCTCATCGCTGCCATGTCTGCGGCCCGGCCCAAGATTGCCGACTACCCCTTCACCACCCTGATCCCCAACCTGGGCGTTGTCCAGGCTGGCGACGTCCGCTTCACCATGGCCGACGTTCCGGGCCTGATCGAGGGTGCAAGCGAAGGCAAGGGCCTGGGTCACAACTTCCTGCGCCACGTTGAGCGTTGCGCCGCCATTGTGCACGTCCTTGACTGTGCAGCCCTAGAAGCCGACCGTGACCCCATCACGGATCTGGCCATCATTGAGCGCGAACTCGACCGGTACGACGTTGACATGAGCTTCGCAGGAACCGACGGTGACGTGGTTCCCCTGAATGCCCGTCCCCGCCTTATCGCACTGAACAAGGTTGATTCACCGGACGGCCGGGACATGGCCGGATTTGTCCGATCTGACTTGGAAGCCCGCGGCTACCGTGTCTTCGAAGTCTCGGCCGCCAGCCACGAGGGCCTAAAGCAGCTTGGCTTCGCGATGGCAGAAATTGTCACTGCGGCACGCAAGGCCCTCGCCGAAGTCTCCGTCAAGGTCACTCCCGTGATCCTGCGCCCCCGCGCCATCAACGAGACCACGTTCACGATTCACCGCGAAGAGCGAAACATGGCTCCGTTGTTCCGTGTGCGCGGTGAAAAGCCCGAGCGTTGGGTTGAGCAGACCGATTTCCAGAACGAGGAAGCCATCGGCTACCTGGCAGACCGGCTGGCGAAGGCCGGCGTCGAGAAGGAACTCTTCAGGATCGGTGCCACACCCGGGGATACCGTAGTCATCGGGGGCGACAATGGCATGATCTTCGACTGGGAGCCCACCATGATGGGTGGCGCCGAGCACCTGGCCGCACCGCGCGGTACAGACTTGCGCCTCCTTGACCTCGGTGACCGTCCCACACGTTCGCAGAAGCGTCAGGAGCAGCAGGATCGCCGTGATGCCAAGGCTGCCGCGCGTGCGGAGATGGATGCCGAGCGCAAGGCTGGTATCTGGACTGAGACTCACAACCGCGAGGCCACGAAGGCTCAGTTCATCGAAGCCGATTTGGCTGCTGAAGGTGAATCCGACGACGCTAGCGCAAAGCAGAACTAGTGGGCGTTGAACCCATGGGAGTCCAGGAAAACGACGAGGCTGTCTCACTTAAATCACGCATGGGCATTGCCACGGCAGCGCGCATCGTGGTTAAGGTGGGATCGTCGTCGTTGACTTCGGTGGCCGGCGGTATTTCCGAAGAGGCGCTGACAAATCTTGTGAATGTTCTGGCGCAGCGACGCCTGACCGGGACCGAGATTATTCTGGTTTCTTCGGGAGCCATTTCTGCCGGCCTGCTCCCATTGGGCCTCGCTCGCCGGCCCAAGGACCTTGCCACACAGCAGGCCGCTGCCAGCGTGGGGCAGGGGTTGTTGATGGCGCATTACAACCGTGCCTTCCTTGCCCATGGTGTGACGGCTTCGCAGGTCCTATTGACGGCAGAGGATCTGAGCCGGCGGCATCAGTACGTCAATGCCCACCGGGCGTTGGAACGGCTGTTGAACCTGGGCGTGGTTCCCATTGTGAATGAAAATGACACGGTTGCGACCCACGAGATCCGCTTTGGTGACAATGACAGGCTTGCGGCTCTTGTAGCGCACCTAGTCAAGGCTGATGCGCTGATTCTAC
Organism: Specibacter sp.; assembly: GCA_046714315.1. Lineage (GTDB taxonomy): Bacteria > Actinomycetota > Actinomycetes > Actinomycetales > Micrococcaceae > Specibacter. The sequence continues at coordinate 24,911 of JBKKBD010000166.1, read as the reverse complement.
TCTCCGACGTTGACTCCCTCTACGATGGACCGCCGTCGGAAGGCGCAACTCGGATCAGCCAGGTTGACTCACCTGAGGACCTTGAAGGCATTGTGATCGGCAGTGCTGGCAAGGCCGGCGTTGGTACCGGCGGGATGGCCACCAAGGTTCAGGCGGCAATGATCGCGGCCGAAACCGGCATCCCGGCACTCGTCACCTCCACAGAGCAGGCTGCCGCGGCGCTGGCGGGGGAGGACGTTGGCACCTGGTTCGGCATCAACGGCAACAAGCGGCCCGTGCGCATGCTGTGGCTGGCTCATCTGGCTGACATCCGCGGACGCTTGGTCCTGGATGACGGTGCCGTCAGGGCCGTCAGCGAACGTCACAAGTCCTTGCTTCCGGCCGGAATCACGGCCGTCACCGGTGACTTTGACGCCGGTGATGCCGTGGAGATCAGTGACGCGCAGGGCAAGGTATTCGCGCACGGCTTGGTCAACTACCGGCATTCGGACCTGCCTCAGATGCTGGGACGCTCCACCAAGGCGCTGGCCAAAGAACTGGGTCGGGAATTTGAGCGCGTCGTTGTCCATGTTGACGATCTGGTGCTTCTTAACGGATAGCTCACAGCGCGATCTGTGGTTGTGCTTTAGACTTGAGGCATGACCGAGCAGATTGTTGAACAAAATGTAGTTGCCGAGGTTCGTGCCATCACCGACCGCGCCCGCAGGGCAGCCCGTCGGATGGCCCGGGCCAACCGGGCCTGGAAGGACAAGGGCCTGCGCGCCATGGCCAAGTCCCTGTTGGAAAATCAGGACGCCGTACTTGCCGCCAACGCCAAAGACGTGGCTGCAGGCCGGGAAAACGGCACCTCCGCGTCGATGCTTGACCGGCTGACCCTCACCAAAGCGCGCATGCAAGGGCTGGCCGCAGCCCTGGAAAACCTCGCCACCTTGCCCGATCCTGTCGGCAACGTTGTGCGCGGCCAGACCCTACCCAATGGATTGCGCATGCGCCAGATCAACGTGCCGATGGGTGTTGTTGCGGCCATCTACGAGGCCCGCCCCAACGTCACAGTTGATATTGCCGGATTGGCGCTCAAGAGCGGCAACGCAGTTATCCTGCGCGGCGGCACCGCCGCGGCCAACACCAACAAAGCGCTGTTGGGTCTTCTTCGTGATGCCCTGGACCGCGTGGGGTTGCCTGCCGATGCAGTGCAGTCCGTTGATGAGTATGGGCGCGAAGGCGCAAACCTCATCATGAAGGCGCGCGGCGCCGTTGACGTATTGATTCCCCGCGGCGGACGCGAACTCATTCAGACTGTGGTGAACAACGCAGCGGTTCCCGTCATTGAGACCGGTGAGGGCAACGTCCACATCTTCATTGACAGCAGTGCCAAGGAAGAGATGAGCGTTGACATCCTGTTGAACGCCAAGACCCAGCGCCCCAGCGTCTGCAACACGGTGGAAACCCTGCTGGTGCACAAGGACGCCACTGTGCTTTCAGCCGTTCTGCGCGCGCTGTCGAAGGCAGGTGTCCGCCTGCACGTTGACGAGCGAGTTCAGGCCGTGTTGCCCGCCGGTGTCACGGCTACCGCGGCCACGGATGAGGACTGGGCCACCGAGTACATGGATCTGGATCTTGCGGTGAAGATGGTTGACACCATGGATGAGGCCATCAAGCACATCCGCACCTGGAGCACCGGCCACACAGAGGCAATTCTGACCAACGATCTTGGCAATGCGGAAACGTTCATCGCCGAAATTGATTCGGCTGCCGTCATTGTCAATGCCAGCACACGTTTCACCGACGGTGGCGAGCTCGGATTGGGGGCGGAAGTAGGAATTTCCACCCAGAAACTCCACGCCCGTGGGCCCATGGGCCTGACGGAACTGACCACCACCAAGTGGATTGTGCAGGGCGAAGGCCAGGTCCGCAGCTAGTCCCCAACTCCTCCCCAAATCCAGCCGCTGGCGCGTCTGCATTTGGGGCCCCTCGGAGTTGGGGGCCCAGGACGTGTGGGCCCAGTCAACTCCTCCCCAAATCCAGCCGCTGGCGCGTCTGCATTTGGGCCCAGTTCGGAGTTGGGGTCCCAGTTGGCAGGGGCTTTGCTGCGTGCCGGTGTGCCAGAGTGCACCGATTGCACGTACCATTAGAAGGAATTCACGCAACAACTGGACCGGGCGTGGCGATACTGCGACCCGGCCACGCACCCAAGGGGAGAAATAATGCTGACCCAGCTTGCCGGCGTCGTACTAGCCGCCGCAGAGGAACATGAAGAGCTTGCACCGTTGATCGCACCGCCGTTGGTAGTCGGCGGAGTCATGCTGGCAGCCTTGCTGCTGCTGATGCTGGTGACGGTTTCCTTCATGAACTTGGGCAACCGCCACACGGCCGTTGAGTCAACTGACGATCCCCACCGTCAGCACACCAACAAGCACCTGCACGGCGACGATTCGGCGTCCTCCAATCACTGAGGACACTCTCCGGGTGCCTTCGGTTGAAGGCACCCGGAACCGTCTCCGCGTCGGAGTCATGGGTGGAACATTTGATCCAATCCACCATGGTCACCTTGTCGCAGCCAGTGAGGTTGCGAGTGTTTTTAAACTTGACGAAGTCATCTTTGTGCCAACCGGCGAGCCGTGGCAGAAGGCGAAAAGCCGTGTCAGTGCAGCCGAGCACCGCTACCTCATGACGGTTATTGCCACCGCGGCGAACCCGCAATTCACCGTGAGCCGCGTGGACATCGACCGGCCCGGACCCACCTTCACCATCGACACCCTGCGGGATTTGCACAGGGCGCGTCCCGATGCGGACTTGTTCTTCATCACAGGTGCCGACGCCATGTCACAGATCATGTCATGGAAAGACAGCGATGAATTGTGGGATCTGGCCCATTTTGTGGGAGTGACCCGCCCAGGTCATGTGCTCGATGACAGAGGGCGCACCGATGTAAGTTTGTTGGAAGTCCCTGCAATGGCGATCTCCTCAACCGATTGTCGCAAACGAGTGGCTGAGCAAAACCCCGTCTGGTATCTGGTTCCGGACGGAGTCGTGCAATATATTGCCAAGTATGGCTTGTATGTTCAGCCCGGAACTGAAGCCAGCGCAGGCATTGTGCCGGTGACCAAAAAGAACCGAATGAGTAATTGATGAGTAAGGAAACGGAGCCGGTTCGCAGCCGCAGGCAGTTGCGGGCGCAAACGGCACAAGCAACAGGCGCCGCGGCGAAGCCGCAGGTGCCACTTGGCTCTGCCCCGGCAGAGGCCCGGGAAGAGCCAGCTGCTGTTGTTGAGAGCGCCCCGGCCCCTTCCATTCCACCCATTCCTGCAGCCCGCCCGGAGCCGACAAATCACCGCGGCGAACGGCAATCGCAGACAAGGGCACGTGACAGGGCCGCCCTTCGTGCCTATAAGGAACTCGTGGACCCTCCGGGCCTCAGCCCGCTGCCGTCGCGTCGAGCTATCCGCCAGGCGCAACTGGACGCCGAACGGGCGCCGATCACGGCTGTCAATCCCGTGGTCTCCGCACTTGCCCCGGCGGCGCCGTCGAACGCCCCTAAAACCCAGCCGGAACCCCAGGTGGAGACGGCCACTGCGAGCCAGGAAGCTGTAGCAGCACCGTTGCCTTCCGCTTCCCCGCGGACCCGCGGCGGGCGCCGCGCGGCAGCAGTCGGTGCTGGACGTGGGTCCAGTGTCCGGCCTCCTGCCGTTGGAGCTGTGGACAGTTCGACGCCGGAGCCCCCTTTGGCTGCGACTGCGGAAGCTACCGCCGTTGCCGGGCAGGCAGGTGAGGAAAGTGCATCGTTGACGCACACCTCTGAGTCGCCGGCGATGGCCTCGCCCCCGGAAACGGGAGAACTTCTCGCCGAAGGCACCGGACCGGTATCCAACGAGAGCACCAAGTACCCGCCGTTACCCGGCTTGATGCCGGGAGGTAGCTACTATCCTGTTTCGGCAGGTCCACCGCCCGTGGCGGTTGCTCCCAGCACCGAGGAACTCCGATTGCTGGCTGCCCAGCGAGCCGAGGCTGAACGTGCCGCGATTTTGGCTGAGCGGGCCCAGGCGCGCGAGCGTCTTGCCCAGGAAAGTGCAAGGAACCGGCGCCCGTCTACAGATCCCACGGCAACGAACAACCTCGCCATGGTCACCCCGCTGGACTTCATCGAGGTTCCAGGGACTGACCGACCGGTATTGCGCCAACCCACCACGACGCATGTTCCGATCGTGGCGACTGCAGCCATCCGTGGAGCATCAAAGCGGGCAGGTGCTGCCCCCAACCGGACTGCAACACCGAAGCTACCGCCAGCTCCCACGGCTGCGACGCCAATTCAGGCCCCGCAGCCGGCAGTTCCGGCTGTCAGCGCCGAACGCTTCGATGCAGCCCTGGCGGCCCGGGCGGTTCACCGACCCGGTCCGGGGAATCGTCCACTGACGGGTGGGCGGAGCAGCACGCTCAAGCAGGCCGAAGCAATGGCTACCGGCGGGCACGCCACCGTACGCACCGAGGCAGAACCAGTTTCGGTCCAGCGTTCCCAGATGCCGCCTATGCCTGCCGACTACGCTCACGGACTTGAGCCGCTGGACGCCATGACGGCGGGACTGGCCCGTACTCAGCGAAACATGCTGATTCAGTGGGGGTCCATCGTCGCCGGTGGCGCTGCACTTGCGGTTGGTGTCATCATGTTTATTACCGCACTCGCACGCTAATTTTTCACCAATCAAAGGAAACAGCAGTGACAGCAACAGATCAGTCCATCGAACTTGCACGGGCAGCAGCCCGTGCGGCCTCGGACAAGCTGGCTCAGAACATAACGGCCATTGACGTCAGCGAACGTCTGGCCATCACGGATATCTTCTTCATCGCATCGGCGGCCACTGAGCGTCAGGTCAATGCAATTGCCGACGGCATCGAAGATGAGCTCCACAAGTTTGACTTGCGCCCGGTACGCCGTGAAGGCCGCTCCAGTGGCCGTTGGGTGTTGCTGGACTACGCAGACATCGTCTTCCATATCCAGCACGAAGAGGACCGTGTCTTCTATGCGCTGGAACGCCTCTACGGAGATTGCCCCGTCGTCGACCTGCAGTTGGCGGAGTCCGATCCCTCAGCCAAGGTCGCTGAAGAAGCAGTCACCGAAAACTAATCCCTAGACGGGCTCAGGAACTATAGATAGGTCATTCCATGGCTTCCATTGCACCCGAGCGATCAGTTTTGCAGCCCGCCGGCCCACGCCGGCGGGTTATTTTTTGGCGCCATGGACGAACCTCGTGGAACGCGGCACGCCGTTTCCAAGGTCAGAGCGACATTGCCTTGGATGCGGTAGGGGAGTCGCAGGCCAGCCGCTCTGCCGCGTTGTTGGCTGGCAAACTTGTTTCCCCATCTGAGTCACCGGTGCGCATTATTTCCTCTGATCTGGCCCGCGCTTATTCAACGGCGAAGGCCCTGGCCGCACTAAACGGCGTAGACGTGACGGTGGACCCCCGTCTGCGCGAGACCTTTGGCGGCGAATGGGAAGGCCTCACCTTCGATAAGATCATCGCAGCGTACCCGGATGAGATTCGGCGGTGGCAGCTCGATGAGCCGGGCATCCGCGCTGGCGGGGGAGAGACCAGAGTTGAAGTTGCCCAGCGGATGGTTGACTCCATCCTTGAACACCTCCAAGACCTGCCGGAGGGTGGCACCCTAGTGGTGGCCACCCATGGCGGGGCGACACGGGTAGCCCTCGCGAAAATCCTGGGTCTGCCTGAGGACCTGTGGCGCACCCTGTCCGGGCTTTCCAACTGCCACTGGTCGGTCGTGGAAGAATCGGACGCCCCCGGTGCCGTTCCCACCACGTGGCGGCTGCTTGAGCATAATGTTGGGACGCTCCCGGAACCCTATGAAATACCCGAAGATTTGGCTGAACCGGTGGAGGATTAAGAGTCCGAGGAGTCTCGATTTGTCAGCTGGGTAAAAGTTGTTCTAGGATAGACGGGTTGCTCCGGCCAAGACCGAAAGGTCAAGGAAAAGGAATAACGAGAAGTAAAGTGTTTGGGGCTGTGGCGCAGCTGGTAGCGCACCTGCATGGCATGCAGGGGGTCAGGGGTTCGAGTCCCCTCAGCTCCACCAAACACGCCACGGATTGAAAAATCGTTCGTGGGTTACAACTAAATATGATTTATGTTTTGGGGCTGTGGCGCAGCTGGTAGCGCACCTGCATGGCATGCAGGGGGTCAGGGGTTCGAGTCCCCTCAGCTCCACCAAAACAAAAAGTCCGGTCACCTTCTGGTGGCCGGACTTTTTCGTGTACACCGCCAGCTCGCGACCGTTGTCCTGAAAGGGTGGGAGAATGTTGCAGTGTCCATGCCAGATCCTGCTCAGCCAGAGCCAACTTCCCCAGTAACCGCCACCGGTGAGCCTATACCCGCCGCCACGAGCCATGGTGTGCGCAGCTACGACGCCGTCCTGGCCAATATTGAGAGCGAACTCCGGAACGGCAGGCTCAAGGTGGGGGACCAGCTTCCCGGCGAACGGGCGCTCGCCCTTAAGCACGGGATCTCCAGGGCCTCCGTGCGGGACGCCATCCGGGTGCTGGATGCCATGGGTGTGGTGCGCACGGGAGTCGGTTCCGGGCCACAATCGGGAACCGTGGTGATCGCCAATCCCAGTGCCGGACTCGCAGCAACACTTCGGTTGCATATGGCCACGAACCATTTTCCTGTGGCCGACATTGTGCAAACCCGCGTCATGATGGAAACCTGGGCTGCCGTGGAGGCCGCTAAGCAACCTCGGACGGCTGACCAGGAAAGCAGCCTTCGCGGTGCGCTGGCGGCCATGAACGCTCCGGGCCTGGGCAGGGAAGAATTCCACGTACTGGATGCCGCCTTCCATGTTCAGTTGAGCTCGTTGGCAGGCAACGCCGTGGTCACGGCCATGATGGAATCCCTGCGCTCAGCCATCCAGGGATATGTCAGCGCGGCCATCGACAGCGACGACTCGTGGGCGGTCATTGTGCCCACCCTGCGCGAGCAGCACGAAGCCATAGTGGCTGCGGTGTTGGTGAACGACGGCGCTGGTGCGGCTCGAGCGCTCAAGGGCCACATTGAGTGGTTCCATTCGCATGCAACCAAGGAAAGGCCAACAACATGAGATGCCCCTGCAACAGTGGCGAGAGTTTTGATGGCTGCTGTGCCAAGTACCTGCAAGGACTTGAAGGTGCCACAGTTGTATATCCGCCAACGGCCGAGGCTCTGATGCGCTCACGCTATACAGCATTTGCACGCGGCGATGTCGGCTACCTTCTGCGCACCTGGCACCCAGATACCCGGCCCGCAACCTTGGACCTGGACCCGGACCAGCAGTGGTACTTGTTGGAGATACTCAGCACGAGCCGCGGTGGATATTTCGATGATGAAGGTGTTGTCAGCTTCCGTGCCAGCTATGGCTCGGCTGCGAACCGCAAGCTCCGTGATTCGCTGAGCGAAACCAGCAGTTTCACCCGCCAAGGGAAGCAATGGTTGTACGTCGCCGCCCTTGAAATTGGCTGAACCCAACACCTGGTCGCGAAGTTGTGCTGGGCCAACCGCCACCGGGCGAGCTGTGATTTCAAGCACCAAGGGCAGTGGGGTTGCCGTCCCAACAAAATGACAGCTGTAGAGTTGCCCGGTGGAGCAAAACAGCAGCAGCGGCAGCCAAGACACCCGTGCGGACATGGCCTTCGATTTTGCGCAGCTGCGCCGGTTCCCCGACATCGAGGCGGAGAATCTCTTCGCCCACGACGCCACCGATGAACTAATCCTCAACGAGGCAGCAGGCGCCTTGGCCGCAGCAGGCGACGGCGAAGTGGTCATTGTTGGAGAACGCTACGGGGCACTGACGCTTGCCGCGGCCACTTTGCATGAACTAACTGGTATACGTGTCCATCAGGATGCACTGTCGGGCGAGATCGCCCTGAAAAACAACGCCAACAAGCTGGACTGCTCGAATACCTATGCCTCCCTGCCGCTGGATCCGGCCCTCTTCGCAGGTGCAACCGTGGTGCTGTGGCAATTACCCCGCAGCCTCGATGAGGTCGCCGAAGTTGCCGAACTTATCAGCGCCCATGCCGGACCCAACGTGCAGGTGTTTGCTGGCGGGCGCATCAAACACATGACCGTGGCCATGAACTCGGTCCTGGAGCAATACTTCTCCCGTGTCACTGCAGGGCGGGCGTGGCGCAAGTCCCGCCCGCTTACTGTGAGCGGACCACGGCCGGGGGCTCCGACGTCGAGCTTCCCGCGTATAGAGTTTCACAGCGACCTTGATCTCTGGCTATGTGCGCACGGGGCGACCTTCGGTGGCACCAAAGTTGATGTCGGCACCCGGTACCTGCTCGATTTCGTTGCCCAGATGCGTCACGATGACGCCGCCATTGATCTGGGATGCGGCAACGGCACCATCGCCGCATCCCTTGCCATGGCCAGGCCCGGGATGCACATCACGGCAACAGACCAGTCGGCGGCCGCCGTGGCATCAACCAAGGCCACGGCCGAGGCCAACGGGTTAACGGAGCGCATCGACGTTGTGCGTGATGACGCACTAGGTGGCTTCGCGGCGGAATCGGCCGGGCTGATAGTACTCAACCCGCCCTTCCATGTTGGCGCCACGGTGCACGCAGGGATCGCGCTCAAACTCTTTGCCGAGGCTGCCCGGGTCCTAGCGCCGGGAGGGGAGCTTTGGTGTGTCTACAACCGTCATCTGCAGTACCGGACGTCGTTGGAAAAACTTGTCGGACCCACTGAAATCATGGGGAACAACAGCAAGTTCACCGTGACCGTTTCACGACGGCTGCCTTTGTAGCACTCACTATGTAGCAATCACTGTGTGCCGTGGCGTCCACGCACACGAGGGTGCCTCGGGTAATCTTGCAGTTGGGCTTCGGGGAAGTCCGCCACCGTTGTTGTATGTCATCTGTCGAGGAGTAAATTTTGGGTGTTCCCGAGGTTGGGTTGCCACAGCGCCGTCGAGGCACGAACCTGCCCAAGATGGGTGATTACAACCAGGCCGTTATTCTGGACTCCATTAGGCGCGCCGAGGAAGGCCTGAGCCGCGTTGAGCTGGCTGCATCTGCCGGCCTCGCGGCGCAGACCGTTTCCAACATTTGCCGCAGGCTCCTTGATTCTGAACTCATTGTCGAAGCAGGCAAGGAAGCGTCCGGGCCCGGCAAACCCCGAACTATGTTGCGGCTAAACCCGCGGGGCATGTATGCCGTTGGTATCCACATTGACCCGGCATTGACCAGCTATGCGTTGCTGGATGCGGTTGGTACCGTCCTGGTCTCTATCGATGAGCCCACCGACCTTGCCGGAGACCCAACAGAGGTTGTCACCGCCATGGGAGCGACAGTCCGCCGAATCATTGAAGAATCAGGTGTTGACGAACATCGAATTGCCGGCATCGGCGTAGCCACACCGGGCCCGGTGGACACCGCCAGCGGCACCGTGGTGGACCCGCCGCATATGCCCGGGTGGACCAGAGTGCCCCTGCGTGACATCCTGCACCAGACCACAGGCCTTCCTGTGGTGGTGGACAAGGACGTCACAGCCTCTGCCGTGGCCGAGGTCTGGGCAGGATCTGCCAACAGTGTCAGGGATTTTGTGTTTATTTACATCGGTACCGGTATTGGTGCCGGGCTGGTGCTCAATGACGAAGTTGTCCGCGGGTCCTCAGGTAACGTCGGCGAAATCGGCCACATCATCGCCGATCCGGACGGCCCCGAATGCGATTGCGGCCGGCGCGGCTGCATCAAGGTCACCTGCATGCCCGAAACGCTCGTGGCACAAGCCCGCGCGGCGGGGGTTTTGCCGATGATCAACCCCCTCGATGAACCGTCCCTTCCAGAGGACATGGCCGCACTAGCCCAGGCTGCCGCAGATGGCAACGCTTCCGCCGTCGAAATTTTGGCACGGTCGGCAACCCGGATTGCTGGCGCAGCCTCGGTGCTCACGAACCTGCTCGACGTCGAACGTGTGGTCTTTGGCGGCCCGTTCTGGCCGGCGCTGGCCCCGACCCACTTGGCCGCGATCCCGCCGCTGCTCGAGCACCTCAGTGTGACCACCAGCGTGCATTCGGTGGATGTCATGGGGACGATCGTGAGCTCGGGCGAGGAGGCCTTCGGCGCGGCCTGCTTGGTCATGGAAAAGACGTTCAGCCCCAACGCGGCCCGACTCCTCTTGGACGCCAAGAACTAACAGGCAGAAGCTGGCCAAGGCTGGACATAAGTCCTGGCTAATCCACACCCTCTAGGATCTCGCCAAAGGGAATGGTGGCATCGGTGTGGGCCTGCACGACATGGGCACTGATGACAACATGGACGCCGTGCGTTTTCTCGGCGACAGATTGCAGCAGGACCGGCATGATGGTGTCGACGAACGCTTCACTTTTGCCCTGCAGATATTCTGTATACGCGGCTGGCAACTGGGTCATGAACCATACTGTAGTCCTGCACAGAGTTGTCCAACAGATGTTCATGGGAAGTTCTCCCCATTGCGTGGCGGCCTGCCAACGTGTGGGCTGGTCTGTAGGATTCAAGTCTCATCCATGCCCGATGAAAGGCCCTAGATAGTGTTGCCCACCAGCGTCAGCCCGCACATCGATTCCACCCGCATCGATTCCAAGGAGCTGGCCAACGCCCAGCAGGTGGTTGCGAGCATCGCGCACAGCTTCGAAAACAAGGTTGTTGGCCAGGCCCGGCTGCGCGAAACTCTCTTGATCTCCCTCATGACCGGTGGGCATGTCCTGTTGGAATCCGTGCCGGGACTGGCAAAGACTACCGCTGCTCAAACCCTGGCAGATTCCGTCAGCGCGCTCTTTCACCGAATTCAGTGCACCCCGGATTTGTTGCCAAGTGACATTGTGGGAACCCAAATTTATGATGCCGCCAAAGGCACCTTCGTCACACAGCTCGGTCCGGTCCATGCCAACATAGTCCTGCTGGATGAGATCAACCGATCCAGCGCGAAGACCCAATCGGCCATGTTGGAAGCCATGCAGGAACGCCAGACAACCATCGGCGGCCAGGTCCACCCGTTGCCGCAGCCGTTTATGGTCATGGCCACGCAGAACCCCATTGAGCAGGAGGGCACCTACCAGTTGCCCGAAGCCCAGATGGATCGCTTTATGCTCAAAGACGTGCTGGACTATCCGAGCCCCGTCGAGGAAGCGGAAGTTATCCGGCGCATTGATGCCGGTGTGTTCCTCGCCGAATCCACACCACAGGCTGTTGCCTCCCTTGACCAGGTGTGCGCCCTGCAAGACACCGCCAAAAAGGTATACCTTGACCCGTCCCTGGTGACCTACATCGTTGGCCTGGTGTACGTCACCCGCCATGCCAGCGCCTACATAGATCCGAACCTCGCCAAGCTCATCGAATTTGGCGCCAGCCCTCGGGCCAGCATTGCCTTCACCCAGGCGGCACGTGCACTGGCCCTGTTGCGTGGTCGCGACCACGTGATTCCTGAGGACATCAAGGCACTGGCCGAGCGGGTTCTGCGGCACAGGATCATTCTTGGGTTTGAGGCCGTGGCGGAAAACATTCGGGTGGAAACGGTCATTGCCGCCATCGTTGATTCTGTCCAGACACCGTAGGTACGTATGGGCAGCTTGTTGACGGCCGTGAAATCCAAGATGTACATCTTTACCCACCGCCGGGCCAGGGGAATGCTCGACGGCGAATACGCTTCAGTTTTTCGCGGGCGCAGCCTGGACTTCGATGATCTGCGTGACTACGTCCCCGGCGATGAGGTACGGGACATCGATTGGAAGGCAACGGCCAGGACCGGCGCGCCCCTGATCAAGCGCTATGTAGCCACCCGCCGCCAACAGCTGATGGTTGTTGCCGACACAGGCCGCAACATGGCTGCTACAGCGCGTGGTGGTGAGATAAAGAAGGACATCGCGGTGATGGCTGTTGGGGTACTCGGCTCCCTCACCATCCGACATGGGGACTCTGTGGCACTTGTCCACGGCGCCGGTGACGCCACGGTGGCCCTGCCGGCCAAGGGTACCGAGAGTCATCTGGAACAAATACTGCGCTGCGTTGACGCCGCCTCGATCACCTCCGGGCCCAGCAGCCTGATAGACCGGCTGGAATTCGTTGCCACGCACTACCGGCAGCGGATGCTGTTGGTGGTCATTGCCGACGAGCTCGCCGCCGATGATCGGCTAGCCAAGGTCATGCGCCGGCTCAGTGCGCAGCATGAAATCCTGTGGGTGCAAATCGCCGATGCCACCTTGGCCGGACCCGATGCCGTGCAAGGCACCGGCCTTGATGTGGCTGGCATGGAGCCCCTCATGCTCCAGCTCGCCGGAGATTCGGAACTGGCGCGCAGCTACGCCGACGCCCAGGCCGAACGTGCCCGGGGTCTGGAAGACATCCTCAAGGCCCGAGGAATTGCTTCTGCCAGCATTGGGGCCACCGGCGAGGTCATGACCCAAGTCTTTGCACTGTTGGAAAGGCACCGCCGTGCCCACTGAAGAAACGTTTTATGCCCCCATAGGCTATTCGGTGTGGTGGCCGCTGGCCGGCGCTGCCATCCTGGTGCTCTGCCTCGGCTGGTTCGGCTGGATCTGGATTTCCACCCGGGCCGAGCCCAGTGCCGGTGTGCCCGGATTCATCGCCCCACGGAACCCGGAGACGGTCAGGGGAAAATATGTCACGTTGATCAACTCCATTGAAGAACGCCACGGCACGGCTTCCATTACCGGGCGTGCCGCCCACCTGGAATTGAGTCTCGCCGTGCGCACCTTTGTTCATGAGATGACGGGGTTGAAAACCCAACGCATGACGCTGGCACAATTGCGCGAACAACAACTGCCCTTGGTTGCAGACGCCGTTGCACTTTTCTATCCGGGGGAGTTCGCCGCCCACGATGGACACGCCAGCGTGGCTGATTCGGCCGAGGCCGCCAGAAATGTGGTGCTCTCGTGGCGTTGACATACTGGTGGCTGCTGCCGCTGGGGGCGGCGGCACTCGCCGTCGTCGTTGTGATCTTTTGGCGCCGGCGTAAAGACGCAGCCACGCTGATTCTGGTGGCACATGCTGAACGGTTGACGGCGTTGCCGGCCTATCGCAAGGCCGTGCGGCAACGCCAGGTCTGGCTGCTCACAGCCCTCGCCGCAGTTGCCGTGTTGGGGCTGTCTTTGCTGACTGCCGCCGCACGCCCCGTGACTGAGAGTACGAGCATTCCGGAACGGCTAAACCGGGACATCATGCTGTGCCTGGACGTATCCGGCTCCATGCTGGACACCGACGAGGCCATTGTGTCCGTGTTCGCCAAACTGGTGGGCAACTTCAAGGGCGAACGGATTGGTTTGACCATTTTTGATTCCAGTTCCGTGATGGTGTTTCCGCTGACGGATGACTATGAATTTGTAGCAGAAGAGCTCAACGTGGCGCAGAAGGCCCTGAATCCTGATGCTGGCAGCTTCGAGTACTTTGCCGGCACGTACGAAATGCCCGGGTCCTCGCTCATCGGGGACGGCCTCGCCAGCTGCGCCAAAGGGTTCCCAGCGTCTGGAGATGAAGAACGCTCCCGTTCCATCATTCTTGCCACGGACAACATGCTGGCCGGGAAGCCAATCTTCACCCTTGCCGAGGCCACCACACTGGCCACAGCGGCAAAGATCCGTGTTTACGCGCTCAATCCCAACGACATCGGCCTGAACTCCGTCTTCGGTGCCGCCGCCGAAAACTTGAAGAAGGCTGCCACCGCGACAGGTGGCGCCTACTACGCACTCGAATCTGAATCCGCCGTAGCGTCCATTGTGAGCAAGGTCCAAGCCACGGAGGCCGCCACCTTGAAGGGTGCACCGCAAAAAACACTGCTTGACCATCCAGCCTGGCCTTTGGGATTTGCCCTGCTCTCGGTATTGGTGCTTGGCGCTGCAGCATGGAGGCTGCGGCGATGACCTTCCTTCCCATACTTACCCCGTGGCTTTTTTGGCCCGTGGCCGTGCTCATGCTCGGCGGTGCCGCTTTTTTGCTCATCAAGGGCCGCAGTGCAGCCCGGTGGCGGTACGCATCCCTGGTTTTGTTGGTGGTTCTGGCAGGAGCGCGCCCGGGGATGGTCGGAGCTCCGGCACAGGTGGCCACAACTGAGCTGAACGTCTTCTTTGTTGTTGACATGACACCCAGCTCCTCGGCCGAGGATTACAACGGCTCGACCCCGCGCCTTGACGGCATCAAGGCCGACATCCTAGCGCTCGCCGGAGAACTGGCGGGTGCCCGATTCTCGCTCATCACCTTCGACAGCAGTGCCAAGGTGGTTCTGCCGCTCACCACCGATGCCACGGCGTTGGCGACCCTGACGGAAATTCTCACACCCAGCTCGGCCATGGTCTCCAAAGGCAGCAGCATCAGCGTTGCCAAGGACCTCCTTGCCCAACGACTGGCTGCCGCACAGGAGGCCCATCCCGAAAGGCCGCGGTTGGTGTATTACCTCGGTGATGGAGAGCAAACATCGGGAGCCAGCCCGGAACCGTTCACGTCTGCAGCACAGCTCACCGACGGCGGCGCCGTGCTTGGCTATGGCACGGCGGCCGGTGGGAAAATGCGCGACTATACCTTCGGAAGCGACAAACCCGGCTCCTATATTCGGGACAAGGCAAACGGTTACAAGAGCGCGGTTTCCACCATCGATGAAACTCAACTGCAGGCCATTGCCGATCAACTCAAGGTTCCTTATCTCCACCGGGAATCGCCGGAGGGCATCAGCACTGCACTCGCCATGTCGGCACCCACTGTCGCATCGTCGCCGGCCGGAGCCGAGGATGGTGCCGGTCGATGGGAACTCTATTGGCTGTTCGCCCTAGCCGCCTTCGGCATCGTGTTGTGGGAAGCGGCCGATCTAACGCGATCCTGGCGCCAGTTACAGCGCCACGGAAAGGATGAGGCCCGATGAGCGTCCGCGAGGCAGCTTCCGCCGTGCCTGATTCTGCTCTGCCCCAACCCCGGCTGCGCAGGCGCCGGAGGCTGCTGCTGGCGTCGGCACCCGTGGTGCTGGTTGCCATGGTGGTTGCCATCAAGTTGTTGAGTATGCCCGTTTCTGCCGGCCAGGCGGTCGCGGCCTATGAGGCCGCAGATGCGGACGGCACGGTGCGTGCGGGACAAGCCATGGGTGTGCTGAACATGGTCGAGCGCTACAAGGCGCACTTCGCGCTGGGGGACGGCTATGTAATCCGAGGCGATTTCGATGCCGCCCGGACAGAATTTTCACGTGCGCTGGAACTCGTACCGGCAGGGGAGTCCTGCAAGGTCCGTGTGAACCTCGTGCTGAGCCTGGAGAAGCTCGGCGAGGCGCGGGATAAAGCCGGGGACGCGGCGTCGGCCGCTGAATTCTTCGCCCAGGGCGGGGTGATCATTGCCGAGGCGCCGCGTGACTGCTTCACTGCCAACAGTGAGAACAACAAGGACGGCGAGGGTCAGGCCCTCAACGACGCCAAGGAACGCTTGGCGCAAAAAGAGCAGGACGGCAAGGACGACGGCGCGGACCAGCCCGCGGACGCCGGCAATTCCGACCCCGCCGAGGAACCACCCGCGAGCAAGCTTGAACAGCTTGAGAAAAGTGGCCAGCAGGCCCAGAAGGAACGTAGCAAGAGTGAGAAGCTGCGTGAGGACTACGCCGATACGGAGCCGGAGCAGTTCGCGAAACCCTGGTAGCTCCGCAGGGGATCCGCGTAAAGTTCGGCTAGAGGATACATTTGACGGCCCGAGTCGAATGGATGTGTCGCAACATTGCGTTACGTTGCGCCATAATTCGGTGCCGACTTTGTGCTGCGGCGTCTGAGTGCCTAAGATTGGCAGTACGTTATTTCATCAACGTGTGTCAGCGACCCTTGGACCATTCGAGGGTGTGGGTGCCCCCATGTGGGTCTGACATTTGCTGGCGGATCGCTACGTTGCCTTATTGCACCATGTGCAGTGGAGGAAATGTGCCCGCCCCCCTTTTATGAAAAAAATTGGCTACGTCCCTTAACGTGTTCTAGACACGAGGCGGACATGGCCAACCCCATCCTCAAGGACCTAAGCAAATGTCACCTCCGAGCCTTTTACAGGCATCGGCGCCTTTGACACAAAGCGCGCCAATAGCCCTTTCCTATGAATTGTTCCCGCCCAAGAATCAGGCCGCCGAGGCCTCCTTGTGGAACACTATTCGGGAGTTGGAATCTACCAACCCCGACTATGTGTCTGTCACTTATGGTGCCAATGGAAGCAATCGGGACACGGCTGTCCAGCTGTTGAACCGGCTCCTGACCGAGACTTCGCTGCTTCCCTTGGCCCACCTGACCTGTGTTGGCAATACGGCCGACGAGCTGGCCGAAATCATTTCTGAGCTGTTGGACCACGGAGTCCGAGGCATTCTTGCCCTGCGAGGTGACCTTCCCAAGGATGGTCCTGCCACGCCGCGACCGGGATCGCTCACTTACGCCGCGGACCTCATCGAATTGATTCGTCGAGTTGAGCAGCGCCGGTCGGCCCTCTTGTGCGCCGGCAAGGTGGCCATTGGTGTGGCTGCCTACCCGGCGCAGCATCCGGAGTCGCCATCGGTTGAACATGATGTTGAGGTACTGCTGGCCAAGCAGAACTCGGGGGCAGACTTTGCCATCACCCAGGTGTTCTTCCATGCCGATCAGTACAAGGACCTGGTGGTGCGAGCCCGGCGAGCCGGGGTGAGCATCCCCATCATCCCGGGAGTCATGCCGCTGACCACACTGCGCCGCGTGCAACGACTGGGGGACATAACGGGTGTTGCGCCGTCGACGTCCCTGCTGGACGCACTGGGCCGGGCCGACGATGCTGCCGAAAGCCGCCGAATTGGTGTGGCGGCAACGGTGGATCTGGCCAGGGCAGCACTGGATGCCGGAGCCCCTGGAATTCACCTCTACACCTTCAACGAACATGCGGCGGCCCTGGAAGTACTGGACAAACTCCAGCTGCTTCGTCCCGGCCGCCCACCTGTGGCGCCACGCGCCGCACCCACTGATTCGGCACGGCTAGTCCGGGCCTAAGCGCCAGCTTTCATAAAACTTCCATCATTTTTTGCACTTCACAGCTAAGGAATTTCCCATGACAAACAACGTTGCATTCCCCGCCGCCTCGCTCCTGGGCTACCCCCGCATCGGCCGCCGCCGCGAACTAAAGAAGGCCATTGAATCCTTCTGGGCCGGCAAGATCGACGCCGCCGAGCTGGATACCGCCGCCAAGGAAATCCAGCTGGGCACCGCCCGCCGCCTGACCGAACTGGGCCTGAGCGAGGCAGCCGCCATCCCCGGCACGTTCTCCTACTACGACCAGGTGCTCGACGCCGCAACCCACATCGGTGCCGTCCCGGCCCGCTTCGGCGATCTGCGCAACGCCGACGGCCAGCTGGACATCAATGCCTACTTCACCCTGGCCCGTGGCACGGTTGACCAGCAGCCGCTGGAAATGACCAAGTGGTTCGACACCAACTACCACTACCTGGTGCCGGAGATTGGCCCGGAGACCACGTTCTCGCTGACCTCCAACCGCATTGTGGAGCAGTTCGAGTACGCACTTGCCAACGGCTTTGAAACCCGCCCCTACCTGGTGGGTCCGGTAACCTTCCTGCTGCTGAGCAAGGCCTCAGATGAAGCCCCCGCCGGCTTCAACCCGCTCTCTCGCCTGGAAGACGTTCTACCCATCTACGCCGAGCTGCTGACTCGCCTGGGTGCTGCCGGTGCAAGCTGGGTCCAGCTTGACGAGCCGGCCCTTGTTACCGATCAGGACGTTCCTGTCGCCGAGATCCAGGCCGCGGTTGCCCGCAGCTACGAAGTCCTCGGTGCTGCTTCGGGCCGTCCGTCCATTCTGGTGTCCACCCCCTTTGGTGCCCTCGCCGAGCTGCTGCCCACCTTGGCTGGTGCCCCCATCGAAGCCCTGCACATCGACGCCTTCAAGGGGGCCGTTCCCTCCGCAGAGGAACTGGCACTGCTGGCCGGCAAGACAGTTGTTGCCGGTGTGGTTGATGGCCACAACATCTGGCGCAATGACCTGGCCGAGTCCGTCAGCCGCCTTGACGCCCTCAAGGCAGCCGGCCTGACCGTCACGG
Source organism: Specibacter sp. (assembly GCA_046714315.1). GTDB lineage: Bacteria > Actinomycetota > Actinomycetes > Actinomycetales > Micrococcaceae > Specibacter. The sequence goes on along the minus strand of JBKKBD010000166.1, from coordinate 6,852 downwards.
TCTCCACCTCGACGTCCACCCAACACGTCCCGCACGATGTCACCGAGGAAACCCAGCTCTCTGAAGAGCTGCGCAGCTGGTTGGCGTTTGCCGACCAGAAGGCTACCGAAGTGGTGACGCTGGCAGCGCACCTGGTGGACCCGGCGTCGTCCGCTGCGGCCGTAGCCGAAGCCTCCGCCATTATCGCCTCCCGCGCCGCCGCCGCCGGTGTCAAGCGTCCCGAGGTGCGCGCACGCCTTGCCGCACTCACCCCGGCCGACTTCAACCGCTCGGAATACTCGATTCGCGAAGCAGCCCAGGAAGCGGCACTGAACCTGCCTCCGCTGCCCACCACCACCATCGGCTCCTTCCCGCAGACGTCCGAGATTCGCGGCGCCCGTGCCCGCGCCAACAAGGGCGTCATCAGCGGCGAGGAATACTCGACCCTGATGAAGGAAGAGATCAAGCGAGTTGTGGACCTGCAGGAAGAACTCGATTTCGATGTTCTGGTGCATGGTGAGCCCGAGCGCAACGACATGGTCCAGTACTTTGCCGAGAACCTCGAAGGCTTCGATGTGACGGTCCATGGCTGGGTTCAGTCCTACGGCAGCCGCTGCACGCGTCCCTCCATCCTGTGGGGCGACGTAACCCGCGAGAAGGCCATCACCGTTGAGTGGGCCGAATACGCACAGTCACTGACGTCCAAGCCCATGAAGGGCATGCTCACCGGTCCTGTCACCATCCTGGCCTGGAGCTTTGTGCGTGACGACCAGCCCCTGGGTGCCACCGCCAACCAGGTTGGCCTGGCCCTGCGCGACGAGATCGCAGACCTCGAAGCCGCCGGCATCAAGATCATCCAGGTTGATGAGCCCGCTCTGCGCGAGCTGTTGCCGTTGCGCCGCGCCGACCAGGCCGCGTACCTTGACTGGTCGGTGAACTCCTTCCGTCTCTCCACCGCCGGTGCGGTTGATGGCACACAGATCCACACCCACCTGTGCTACTCCGAATTTGGTGTCATCATCGACGCCATTGATGGCCTGGATGCGGATGTCACCTCCATCGAGGCCGCCCGCTCACGCATGGATGTTGTCAACGATCTGGAAGCACACGGCTTTGGTCGGGGCGTAGGCCCGGGCGTCTACGACATCCACAGCCCCCGCGTTCCCGGCCAGGCCGAGGTCACCGAACTGCTCGGCACCGCCGTCAAGCATGTTCCGGCCCGCCAGCTCTGGGTCAACCCGGACTGTGGCCTGAAGACCCGCGGTTACGCAGAGACCGAAGAGTCCCTGCGCAACCTGGTCAACGCCACCAAGGAAGTTCGCGCCCAGCTCGTCTAGCTGACGCACCCTCTCCACATCGAGTACGCAGTTGTTGGACCGAAAGCTTCGTTTGAAGGCTTTCGGGTCCAACAGCTGCGTGCTCGATTTTTTTGTGGGTGGGACGGTCCGGAACCGCTGTTCGAAAGTATGTTCTAACTTGGTTTTCTGCACGTTGACGGTGCCGGTACATTGAAGGCATGAACGTACAAGAGGCAGTGGCGGCGGCACGGACAGTTTTCAATACCGGGGAAACCAAGCCCCTGGACTGGCGGCTGCGGCAACTCAAGGCCATGAACAGCCTGCTCCTTGACCACACCGAGGACTTCACGGCAGCGCTCGCTGCCGACCTTGGCAAGCATCCGGCAGAGGCCTGGCTAACGGAGATTGGTTTCCTCACGGCTGAGATAGCGCACACCGTCAAGCACCTCGAGGCTTGGCTCACGCCGCGAAAGGCCTCCGTGCCCCTTGCCCTCCAGCCCGCGCAGGCACAGAGCGTACTGGAGCCACTCGGGGTTGTTCTGGTCATTGCCCCCTGGAACTACCCTCTTCAATTGCTCCTTGCGCCCATGATTGGCGCGCTCGCAGCCGGCAACACCGTTGTGGGCAAGCCCAGTGAGATGGCGCCTGCCACCTCGGCGGCCCTGGCCCGTTGGATCCCCGACTACCTCAATGGCGCCGTCACGATCATTGAGGGCGGCGTTCCCGAAACCACCGAGCTGCTGGAACAGCGCTTTGACCACATCTTCTACACGGGCAACGGCCGGGTGGGGCGGATCATCATGGCGGCCGCTGCCAAGAACCTGACCCCCGTGACCCTGGAACTGGGCGGGAAATCGCCTGTCTACATTGACGACTCCGTGGACATGATCACCGCGGCGCGCAGGATCGCCTGGGGCAAGTTCATGAATGCCGGGCAGACCTGTGTTGCCCCCGACTATGTACTGGGCACCGACTCAGCCCTGGCCAAGCTTGCCAAGGAGCTGCCCCTGGCCATCGAGGAACTCTACGGGACCGATCCTGCCCATAGCCTGGCCTACGGGCGCATCATCAACGACGACGCATTCGCCCGCATCACCGGGCTGCTGGCCGAGGACCTGGCGGACGACGCCGGATCCGCCCTCGTCAGTGGCGGGCGAATGGATGCCGCCACCCGCTACATTGAACCAACTGTGATCCATGTCGATGCGCAAGCCCACCTTATGCAGGATGAGATCTTTGGTCCGGTCCTGCCGCTGGTTACCGTCGCTTCGGCGCAGGAGGCCATCAGCTTCATCCAGGGGCGGGACAAGCCGCTGGCCCTGTATGTCTTTAGTGACGATGAAGGGGTGCGTCGGGATTTTACGGAACAGACGACGTCGGGCGCCCTGAACTTTGGCATCCCGGCCGCGCACCTGTTCGTGCCCGGCCTGCCCTTCGGCGGGGTGGGGGAGAGCGGGACCGGCAGTTACCACGGGCGCCATTCCATCGAAACGTTCTCCCACCGCAAGGCCATCCTGGACAAGCCGCTATCGCCTGACACGATGTCCCTGATCTACCCACCCTTTGGGTCACTGAAGAAGCAGGTCATCAAGCGGTTCGTGGCACCGGCCAAAAAATTCCGCAAGGACTAGAGGCTATGGGGTGACATCCACGTGGCTGGTGCCGGTAACTTCCTGAAGGATCCCGGCCAACTTGTCCACAAACAGCTCCACCCGCGCCGTCCGAGTGTCGTTGATCAGCAGGGCAAAGATGTTCCGGGCCAGGCGGATCTCCGGGACGTCCAGCACCACCACGTTCTCCGGCCGCGCCTGCAGCGCCAGCTCGGGCACCAGCGCGGCACCCAAGCCAACACTGGCCAACTGCAGGCTCGCATTGAAATCGTCACTGTAGGCGGCAACACGCGGATGCAGGTTGCAGCCGGCAAACAAGCGCTCAATGACCGTGGCATCGCTCGTGCCCGGATGGTGCATGATCCACGGCATGTCCGAAAGCTGCGACGCCTCCATGATGGACCCCGGCCGGATGCCCCACGCCTTGGGCAGGACCACCCGGAAGTTATCGTCCCCAATCCACTGCCGGTTCAAGCTGTGCGGCCACGCCAGGCCCGATTGCCCCACCTGATAGACCAATGCCACATCCAACTCCCCGCCAGTGCGTAGGCCACCGATCGTCTGCTGCGGCTCACCCACCGAGACATGCAACTTGATGCCAAGCTCCGGCCATTGCGGGCTGCGCAACAGACGCGGCAAAACATGGCTGGCCAAGGACGGGAAAATGCCAAGGCGCAATTCATGGCTCGCCGCCTCAGAGGTACGCGCGCTCGCAGCCAGTAGGGCGTCAATGTCGGTCAGGACCTTCGCCGCATGCCGCGACATCACTAGGGCTGCGTCCGTGGGCAGGATGCTGCGGGCCGTGCGATGGAACAGCGCCACGCCTGTATCGCGCTCAAGTGCTGACATCTGTTGTGAAACGGCCGAAGCCGTGTACCCCAGTTGGGTGGCTGCGGAGGCAAAGGATCCGCGGCGGACAACTTCCAGCAGGGTCCGCAAATGCACGGGGTTGATCACGGGACACTCTTTCCTTGGGGCCGGCCTTGTTCCCTAGCAAGCATAGGCGCAGCATTCCAGGCACCCCCATATGTAGTTTTCGCCAGGGTTGCCCGACACGCCGGTCGAATCGACACGCCGCACTTTAATTTGTGACTAAGTACTCCACAGCCTGTGGAAAGCGAAGGGTTAAACCTTGATTTCTAGCGCTTTTAAATTCCTGTACCTGTGGACGAGCGGTGCATAAAATGACATACTTGTAATACATCATGTAGGGGTCAACCTCGGGCGCCTGCACTACATGTAGTATCTAATACAGAATTCAAGTGATTCCCAAAGAATCGCTTTGAACAGCTCAAGAGCTGGCGAGACCGTGGCGTGAAGCGTTGGTCCCACCGACTGTGAGTTTGCCGCTAGAGGCAGTAATAGGCAGTAAAAGACAAGGGGAAAAACGATCATGACCGTCACGGTTTACACCAAACCTGCGTGTGTCCAGTGCAACGCAACCTACCGCGCGTTGGACAAAAAAGGTATCACCTACAAGAGCGTGGATATTTCCGCAGACCCGGCCGCTTTGGAGCATGTGCTGAGCCTGGGTTACCAGCAGGCACCGGTTGTCATCACCGATGCCGATCACTGGTCAGGTTTCCGCCCGGACAAGATCGCCGAACTGGCTGCCGCTGTCGAAAGCGAAGTTAGCGTAGCGTAGTGGCCGTCGGGCCTCGCAGCCCGTTTGGAACCACCATAATTTCACGTGCGTCCAGGCGCACACGAGTGGGGCTGACCAGTAGAATGGTTGGCCCCACAGCAGCAAGTAATGTAGTCGGAAAGCGATTGTCATGTCAGCCATAACAGCAGAAACCGCTGTTGCTCCGGTTACCTCGCGGTACACCAGCAGCCGGTTGATCTATTTTTCATCGACCTCCGACAACACGCACCGCTTCGTCATGAAGCTCGGCATGGATGCAGCTAGGCTGCCCCTCCATACCTATGAAGAAACCCTTTTGGCCCAAGAGCCATACGTCTTGGTCCTGCCAACCTATGGCGGAGAAAACCGGTTGGGCGCAGTACCAAAACAGGTCATCAAGTTCCTCAATGTGGCGGAAAATAGGAACCTTATCCGCGGCGTCATTGGCGCCGGGAACACAAATTTCGGCGAAACATATTGCATTGCTGGCGACATTGTCGCCGAGAAGTGCAAAGTACAGCATTTATACCGGTTTGAACTCATGGGCACATCTGATGATGTGGACCGCGTTCACGAAGGATTGGAAGAATTTTGGACACGATTGTCTCAGAACAGGACGCAGCTGTGAAGGCGTCTAAGGAGATGCCAGCGGCATGGGAGGGCTTGGGTTACCACGAGCTCAACGCCATGCTCAACCTGTACAACGCCGACGGCGAGATCCAGTTTGACGCCGACCGCGCCGCTGCCCGCCAGTACTTCCTCCAACACGTGAACAACAACACGGTGTTCTTCCATGACCTGGAAGAAAAGCTGGAGTACTTGGTGAAGAACGAGTACTACGAGCGCGAGACGCTGGATCAGTACACCATGAACTTCATCCGCGAGCTCTACCAGCGCGCGTACAAGAAGAAGTTCCGCTTCGAATCCTTCCTTGGCGCGTTCAAGTTCTACACGTCCTACACGCTGAAGACCTTCGACGGCAACCGTTACCTGGAACGCTACGAGGACCGCGTGTGCATGGTTGCCCTGCACCTGGCCCGTGGCAACGAGGAACTGGCCACGAGCATCGTCGATGAAATCATCGACGGCCGCTTCCAGCCGGCCACCCCCACCTTCCTGAACGCTGGCAAGGCCCAGCGCGGCGAGCTGGTCTCCTGCTTCCTGCTGCGCATTGAAGACAACATGGAGTCCATTGGCCGCTCCATCAACTCCGCGCTGCAGCTGTCAAAGCGCGGCGGCGGTGTCGCCTTCGCCTTGACGAACATCCGTGAAGTGGGCGCGCCCATCAAGCAGATCGAGAACCAGTCCTCCGGCGTCATCCCCGTGATGAAGCTTCTCGAGGACAGCTTCTCCTACGCCAACCAGCTCGGTGCCCGCCAGGGTGCAGGAGCCGTGTACCTGCACGCCCACCACCCGGACATCAACCGCTTCCTGGACACCAAGCGTGAAAACGCTGATGAGAAGGTTCGCATCAAGACCCTCTCCTTGGGTGTTGTGGTTCCGGACATCACCTTTGAGCTGGCCAAGCGCGATGAGGACATGTACCTGTTCTCCCCGTACGACGTCGAAAAGGTCTACGGCGTGCCGTTCTCCGACATCTCGGTCACCGAGAAGTACTACGAAATGGTTGACGACGCCCGGATCAAGAAGACCAAGATCAAGGCTCGTGAGTTCTTCCAGACGCTCGCCGAGATCCAGTTCGAGTCCGGCTACCCGTACATCATGTTTGAAGACACGGTGAACCGCGCCAACCCGATCGACGGCAAGATCATCATGAGCAACCTGTGCTCCGAGATCCTGCAGGTTTCGCAGCCCACCACGTACAACGATGACCTCTCCTATGACGAGACCGGCAAGGACATCTCCTGCAACCTTGGTTCATTGAACATTGCCAAGGCCATGGATTCGCCCAACTTCGGCAGCACCATTGAGACGGCGATCCGTACGCTGACTGCTGTGTCTGACATGTCAAACATCACCAGCGTGCCGTCCATCGCGAAGGGTAACAACCAGTCGCACGCCATTGGCCTTGGCCAGATGAACCTGCATGGTTACCTTGCCCGTGAGCGCGTCCACTACGGCTCCGAAGAGGGCCTGGACTTCACCAACATTTACTTCTACTCGGTTGTTTTCCACTGCATCCGGGCCTCGAACCTGTTGGCCATCGAATCAGGCACCAGTTTCGCCGGCTTCGAGAAGTCCACCTACGCCAGCGGCGAGTTCTTTGACAAGTACACCGACGGCGAATGGGTTCCCCAGACGGCCAAGGTTGCCCAGATGTTTGACGGCATCCACATCCCCACCCAGGATGACTGGCGTGAGCTGAAGGCTTCCGTCATGG
>JBKKBD010000165.1:0-7152 GCA_046714315.1 Specibacter sp. | reverse complement strand
CCGAGTTCGGGTGGTCAGCCAGAAGATTCGACATGGCTCCGGCATGGCGGACGGTTCCGACGACGCAATCTCCCTGTTCCAGAGCTGCCCGCGCAAATTCCCGGCCGAGACCGCGGCCAGCACCGGTGATGAACCAGGTGAGAGACGTGCGTGATGATTCAGTCATGGAATGATTCCCTCCAACGAAACGCCGTGTCTCGTCAGGCTAGCAAGCGAACAAATGGAGTTTCAAGACAGATTGGCTCCTCTCACGCGGACTAGTTGTCGCATTTGATGGAGTTCCCGTATCAGGTGTGCCATTGTTTCTCATCAGGTAATTCGATGAGGGGCGAGACATGGCAACTGGAACGCAAGCAGGCTGGTATGACGATGGCTCAGGAGTCTCGCGTTGGTGGGACGGGCAGAACTGGACCGATCAAGTTCAAGCGCAGGTACCCCCGGCCGCTGGACTGAGTGGGATGGTCAGTCGGATCGAGGCTGAGGCAGTCGCGGGCGGTCGTCCTCGCCCCGCTCCCGAGGGTATGAGTTACGTTGTCCTTCAAATCATCCTCAAGGAGAAGATGTGGGGAACAGGGTCGGGAAACCTCACTGAACTGGAGGCGGCCATAAATGGGCAGGCTGCACTCGGCTACCGGCTCCACACCATAACCACGGCGGCATCGGGCAGCAAGGGTCTCGGTGGCGGTGATCGAATCCAGGCAACGATGGTCTTTGAACGAATTAATTAGCTTGGCGGAAGCTCGTCGGCGCAAGCCGCCGGATCAGCGTAGATGGAGTTTGATGAGCGGGTGATCCGCGAAAATCTCAAGTATGAGCTCGAAGTACGTCTTCCCGAGTCCGCTCCGCAAGGCGTCAAGATCAGACTGGATACGCTGCTGGTTGAAGGAATTCGGTTGTGACAACTTGTTGTGCAGCCACCGCTGGGTCTCATCGAATCCGAGCGCGTCACGGCTGTGTGCATGGTCGGTCCAAACGAACGAAGCAGGAACTCCTTCGCGGATCTCGCCGTCCACCCGGTACAGGATGTCGTTGAACCCATCCAGGCTGGACCCGAGGCGCCAGTCCTCGTCCGTCATCAGCTCTCGGTTGAGCTGCCCGTACAGATCGGAGATGCTGTGCACCTCGGCACCGTCGATTCGGTACTGTTTCATTGCTCGGTATCCTTCCCCGTATCTGGTCAAGACAATAAGCCACGAAACGGACTTGCGGCGTTTGCCACTCGGAAAGTCTGCACCTCATTTCAGAGCGCTGTATCCTGACCAAAATGCACTGTTGCGCGGCCGAGAGGAACCCCTTGCCCATACGACTACCCGAACCTCTGATTCCGGTGCTCCTTAAAGTGACCCGTGCCAACCGGGCGTTTGTGAGCGAGGCGGGCGCACACCAGCGGATTCGCGAGCGCGCCTTGCGTCCCGAACCCTACGGGCCGCCGGGTCGTCTGGACGGTGTACGTGTTCACCGCCGGTTGCCGAACCCACTCGGGTGGCCTGTGTATGACGTGGAGTCGGCGGACAGAAGCCCGAGTCGAGAGGGGCGTACATCGGTAGTCGTTTATGTCCATGGCGGCGGTTGGGTCAATGAGATCCGTCTCCAGCACTGGCAACTGATCGCTCGCGTGGCGCGGGAATCACGGCAACGCGTCGTGGTGCCCATCTATCCGCTCGTGCCCTTTGGGACGGCGCGCGAGGTGCGCGACGGCGTCGTCGAACTTGTCCGGACAGAGCTCGACGCCGGCAACGAGGTGCGCCTGGCAGGTGACTCGGCCGGTGGCCAGATTGCGCTCTCGGTGGCGCTGGAGCTTCGCGACCAAGGGATTGTGCTTCCCTCCACCACGCTGCTTTCGCCTGCCTTGGACCTCAGCTGGAAGAACCCGCGGATCGACGCCGTGCAGCCTAGCGACCCGTGGCTGGGGCGCCCCGGTGGGCGTGTTCTAGCGGATGCTTGGAGAGGTGCCGACCCCGTTGAAGACCCCGTGGTCAGTCCGCTGTTCGGCGACATGTCCGGGCTCGGCCCGCTGACGGTCCTCACCGGCACGCGCGACGTCCTGAACCCCGATGCACACATCTTGCGAGCCAAGGCACAGGCAGTGGGAGTCCAACTGGCGTGGCACGAGGCCGAAGGGCAATTGCATGTGTACGCGCTTCTTCCCACCGAGGCCGGGGAACAGGGCATGCGAACCATTGTGGAAAGCTTGCAGCCCGCGGACGCCATGCCGTGAGTTCCGGTCAGTGAGTCCCGGCCAGTCTTGCCGGGTGCACTAGCCAGATCGTCATGCTTCGGCGGCACAGTCTAGGATGTTTTCTGCTTGGCTTTTTCGTTGGGGCGCCCGAGCACCGGGGCATTGCCAGTCTGAGGCGCCTTAACTACACCGACCGCAAGACTCAAGGAGTGCACCATGTCTGTTGGCTTGCTCGCCATCGTTGATGACATCCTGACCGCCGCATTGAAGGCGTCTGCCAAATCGGCAGGCGTGGTGATTGATGATGCCGCTGTCACCCCGCAGTATGTTGCAGGCCTGACACCCACCCGCGAACTGCCCGTCGTGGCCAAGATTGCCCGCGGCTCGCTCATCAACAAATTTGCCATCATCATTCCGTTGGCTCTACTGCTGACGGCGTTTGCGCCGTGGGTGCTGCCCTACCTGCTGATTGTCGGCGGCATCTACCTGTGCTTCGAGGGTGCCGAGAAGGTGACGGAATGGTTTGGCCACGTTCATGCCCACAAGGAAGACGGGGCACGCGATGAGAAGGCACTCATTGCTGGTGCCGTGCGTACAGACTTGATTCTTTCCACCGAGATCATGCTCATCTCACTGTCTAACCTTGACCCTGAGATGGGTTTCTGGATGCGGCTCGGTGCCCTCGTGGTGATCGCGCTGGTGATGACGGTGCTGGTCTACGGTGCGGTTGCGCTGCTGGTGAAGCTCGACGACGTCGGCATCAAGATGGAGGGCAGTAAGAACGGCAGCACGCGCAGGCTCGGTGCGGGAATTGTGCGTTCCATGCCCACTGTGTTCCGTGTCATCGGCATTATCGGTACCGTAGCCATGCTCTGGGTCGGTGGACACCTGGCCATCCTCAACCTGGGTGAGGTGGGATGGCACTGGCCCGTAGACCTGCTGCACACCGTGGAACATGCCCTGGAGCCCTTGGGTGCCGTCATCACCTGGTTCGGTGACACCCTTGTTTCTGCGGTGGCCGGACTGCTGCTCGGTCTGATCGCCGTCGGTGCAATGCTCTTGGTTCAAAAGCTGCGGCCGAAGCGGGAGCACGCGGAAGCTTAGCCCGCGAGGGCCGCGGTTTCCGCCTCCGTCAAGGCCCGCAAAATACAGAATTCGTTACCTTCCGGGTCTGCCATCACCACCCATATGACGTCGCTGCCCTGCCCGATATCAACCCGAGTGGCACCGAGGGATTCCAGACGGGCAACCTCGGCGGCTTGGTCTGCGGGGCGCAGATCCAGGTGCAAGCGGTTTTTGACGGCCTTGGTCTCCGGAACGCGGAGGAACAAGATATCGGGAAGTACCCCGAATTCCGGACTTCCGGGGGCTGGTTGCACAGCAATTTCGTCGTCGTCGCCGTCTTCGGCAATCTGCCAGCCTAGGGCCTGCGCCCAAAACTGCGCGGTCTCAAACGGGGACGTGGAATCAATTGAAATGTTCTCGATGCGAAATGTCATGCCGCCATTCTGCCGTCTGCGGATCGGTTGCCGCTAGAGGCCGGGCTGAATCGGATCCCCGAGCCCGCGCGTTGGCCACAGGGAGTTTAGAGTCCCTCAAAGAGATCACGCAGTAATGGCTGCCCGGCGGCGCGCGGCGGCCAGGCCATAACCGCCGGCTCACGGGAGACCACACGTTCCCAGCGGCGCACACTTGAGCTCGCATCGATCAAGACATCTCGCTGGCTGCGGTGTTCCAGTAGTCCTGCAACAATGCGTGATCTTACCGCCGAGGTGTCGACCTCAATGTCGATCTGCGCATCGGGGACAGGACGGAGATGGTATTCCATCGTGGGGTCCCATTCTGGCAGTCCGACCCTTCGGCGTGCCACATTCCAGCGTTCATAGGTGGAGACGCGCAGTGCCCCATGGACCAGCCGGCGCAGGCCCGGTCCGGGTGTGTGACGGGCCCGCTCAAACGCCTCGTCGGTGGCACGGCCAATCATGATGTGGTCACGGTGCCCGGTGATCCCGTCCGGCCCAAAAGTGGCCACCACCTGGGGCCGCTCGGCCAGTAGGATTTCCAACACCCGCCGCACCAATTCCTCGAATCCCACCTGCGGCAACAGCCCGTCGTCGTAGCCGAGCCATTCGTGGCGCACCGGGATCGTTCCGTGCGCACGCCACGCGTTGGCGCTCTCCACGCGGCGGTAGGCGCCAAGTGTTTCAGGGGTGGCCGGGACTCCTGCTGAAATCTGTCCGGCGGCCCCATCAGTGGCCAGTACCAGAACGAAGCGGAACCCCGGATCGTGCTCATGAAGGGCGATTGATCCGGCGCAACCATAGGCATCATCGTCAGGATGAGCGACGATGACCGCGATGGAATGCGGCTCATTCATGGGCTCATTTTAGCCCCAAGTGCTGCCACAAAGTAGGGGCCCAAGGCCAGAACCAGCTACCAGATAGCGTGCAACACAACAAGACAGCAGAACTGTCATAGGGATGAGTACATGTGGAATGGTTGACCCATGGACCCCATACAAGAGCGCACCCCCGAAATCCCCGACGCCCGAACCGGCCCGCCGTTCATGGCGGGGGAGCGGGAGTCGCTCGAGGCATGGCTGGAGTTTTACCGGATCACATTGCCCATCAAGGTTGGCGGACTCACTCCGGAGCAGCTTTGCCGCCAGGCCGTCCCACCGTCGAAGCTGACGGTTGTGGGGATTGTCCGGCACCTGTCCGACGTCGAACGGTATTGGTTTTCAAATGTGGTGGCCGGGAGCAGCGAAGCGGCCCGATATAAGGCGGTGGATCCCGACGCGGACTTCACCGACTACACCGAAGCCGGCGCCCTTGCAGACGTTGCCGCCTATGGCGAAGAGCTCGTCCACGTCAGGGAGCTGGCGGCGGCGGTCACCGATCTGGACGCGCCGTTACCCGGGCTCCGGCGCGGACAGCAGGTGAATCTGCGCTGGGTGTACACACATATGATCGAGGAATACGCCCGCCACTTGGGGCACCTGGACCTGCTGCGCGAATGCGTTGACGGCACCGCCGGATATTAATGCTCGACGCCGGACACCCGTCCACAGCGCACGCTCAAGCTGCTGCGGTAATCTAACAAGCAGGCTTATTCCCGGGACTGGCGCTTGCCAAGGAAATCCCGGACGGACCATATTGAAGCGAAGAACCTGGAGGTGGAATGCGGCCCGGACGCATTTCCAAAGTACTGGCTGCGGCCGCGGTAGTGGCGTTGGCCCTGGCGGCGTGCACGCCTACGCCACCGACCCCCATCGAAACCACCGCGTCTGCCCCAGCGGTCGACGGCGGAAACCTCACCGTTTTGGAGGGGGCAGCTTTCACCTCCTTTAACGCCACAAGCGTCACGGGCAATACCGCGACCAATACGCGCATTGACTCGGCCACGCATTCGGGGTTCAACTCCGTGGACAGCGCCTTGAACATCGTCAAGAATGAACAGTTTGGCAAGTATGAGAAGGTCAAGGATGATCCGCTAACCATCAAATACACCATCAATAGCGGCGTGCAATGGTCTGATGGTGCACCCGTGACGGCCGATGACCTGCTCCTTGAATGGGCCGCAGCCTCGGGCTACTTCAACGATGCAACCCTGGATGCGAACTTTGCCGTCAAAACCGGTACGGCCTATTTTCATACGGCAGGGGATAATTCGGGGCTCGAGCACACGGCACTTCCCGTAGTTGGCGACGATGGCGCGTCCCTCACGCTGACGTACACCACGGCTTTCTCCGACTGGGAGATGGCGCTTGGCTCCACCGTCAGCATTCCGGCCCATATTGTGGCTGTCCGGGCCGGGCTCAAGGATGCCAAGGCGCTCACAGCACTGTTTAACAGTGTGGACAAGGGTGATCCGGCCAAGCCTGTGGCGGTCAACCCAACCCTGCGCAAGGTTGCCGATTTCTGGAACACCGGCTTCGATACCAAGAGCATGCCCGATCCAACCCTGGCCTTGTCCAACGGACCCTACCTGGTCAAGGACATCACAGCGGACAAGGAACTGGTCCTGACCCGCAACGCCGATTATGCATGGGGCGCGGCTCCCAAGCTGGACACGATCACGGTTCACTACCAGAGCGATCCGGACCAGCAGATCGCGGGGCTTGAGGCGCAAACAGCGGACGTGATCTCGCCGGCCGTGACTCCGGAGCGCCTCACCAAGCTCGCCGCGTTGCAGGACAGTGGCGTTGCCCTGCAGCAGGGCCAGGGACTGGGGTTCGATCAGGTGGTCCTCAACTTCAAGGGTGTCCTCTCCGATCCGGATCTGCGCGCAGCCTTCCTTCACACGGTGCCTCGCAAAGAGATTGTGGAACAGGTGGCCAAGCCGCTTGATCCCAAGGCAGAGGTCCTGAACTCCTTCGTTTTCCGCCCTTCACAAGTTCCCTACAAGGAATCGGCAAGCAGCAACGGCGTGGCCAGCTTCTCGGCCCCTGCCGTGGAAGCCACCGCAACGCCATCGCCTGACAAAGCCAAGGAACTGCTCGACGGCGCCAAGCCCACCGTGCGCATCCTCTACAACTCGAGCGATCCTGACCGGGTCTTGGAATACTCCTTGATTGCCGCCGCCGCAAAGAAGGCCGGTTTTGTTGTCACAGACGCTGGCAAGAACGCGGACGCGTGGCTTTCCGCGCTCAAGGGTGGCGCCTTTGATGTTGCGCTGTATGGCTGGACAAGCAATCCCACAGGCTCGGTCCAAGTGCCGCAGGTGTTTAGGACCAGCGGGAGCTCCAACCTGAACAACTTCTCCAACACCGTGGTGGACCAGCTCACGGAGCAACTGGCGCTCAACCCGGACGCCGCCAAGCAGAACGCCCTGAAGATGCAGATCGATCAGCTCGTCATTGAAGCCGGTTACGGATTGCCGCTCTTCCAACGCACGGCACTGAGTGCCAGCGGCCCGCACGCAACGGGAGTGGCATACTCGCCGCTGGCCATCGGCCCGTGGCAAAGCGTCGC
>JBKKBD010000164.1:0-15805 GCA_046714315.1 Specibacter sp. | reverse complement strand
CAGCCGCTCTACCAGGGTCGCGACTAGGGCAGCGCACCGGTTCTGATGCCGGCGTAATGCTGAGACGGCGTTGAGGCAGTCATCCATCAAGGCCCGGACCCCGTCCAGTTGCGAATAACTCGCCGGCCCGGACGTGCTGGCTCCAAGGCTGGGGGTGGGTAGTTTTGGCAGTAAAGACAGGGCCGCGAGGTGGGTAGCGAGTGGCTCGACCACTGGCAGTGGGAGCGTGTTAACAAGGTCCGCCACACTTGCTGTGGTGGATGAATCATCCCGACCTTGCGGGAAATTCACTGAACCGCCCATACCACTAGTATAGGCTTTATTTATTGTAAAAACGGACTACCAGCAAAGTTTCTAAGAAACATCTTCTAGTCTGCATCTTGGGTAATGAACAGAACTGTACGGACAGGGTCCGAGGTTCCGGCAGTCGCAATCTTTCGGCTACGCGATTTTCTGCTACGCGTCGAGGGGGAATCCAGGAAGCCCGTCGATGCTCCGCGCATTCCGCTCGGTGCGGTATGTGGACATGCCATCAATGCCCTTCTTCTCGGCCTGCAAGCGGAGCAGATCCCGCTCCCCGGTCATCTCCATAATGGGGACACCCCAGCCGCACGAGTCACTGATACGGGTGACGTCGACCGTAATGACCGCCCTCGTGCTCGGGTGGGCTGGGTGGAGGGACACTACTTCTTCGAATGTTGCATCGCCTGGGAGGAACACCGAACCGCGGCCGTGTAGGCGCACGATACGGGGACGGCTGCCAAATGAATTGAACATGAGGCACACGCGGCCATTTTCCCGAATGTGGGAGATGGTCTCGACGCCGCTGCCGGTGTAGTCGACCCAGGCGACTCGGTGTGAGTTCAAGACTGAGAAGGAGTCATGGCCGCGCGGGGACATGTTGACATGCCCGTCGGCTCCGAGGGGTGCAGTTGCGACGAACCACATGGGTTGTTCCTTGATCCATGCCTGAAGCTCGTCGTCAATGGAATCGTATATTTTGGCCACGGCCCGAGCCTAATGCATTCAAGCGCGAACTCTTGGAGTTGGCCGCTTAGAGGCATGGTCTAGATTTGTTCGGCCTGGTAATCGAACGCGAGGGGTAGCAGTTCGCTGGCGAGAACGCTCACGAGTCCTTCTGGCGACGGCATGATGACACGCATCTGAGGATAATGGTCGGCGAAGATTTGCCGATCGCGCCCGCAAGGGCTCTTCACTCCACGTCCATGGTTGCCCACCGCCACGATATGGGTCGGCTCCAAGCCTCCCGCGGCACGCGCAGCCCCGAGGGCTACAAGTTCTGCGCACGGGCCACCGGTGAAATGGTAGAGGTTGACTCCGGTGAACGTCCGTCCGTCCGAGGTTCTCACGGCCGCACCCATAGTGTGAATGCCGTCCTCGCCGGGACCCGCGTCGGTTGTGGCATTGATGGTTTCCCTTGCTTCCTCCACCAGATCTAGTTCGGGCTCGGAAAGGGAACGCGCGGACGAAGGAAGGGGGAGGCTCATACTGAGATCCTAGCGGGAGGGTGTGCTGGGCTCAGTTCGCCTCCAAAGCTCAGGACGCGATTCGGTCCATCTGCAACGCCAGTGATGAAGCTGCCTCGGATTCCTGCAGCCCAGAATTGATGGTAGACCAGACCTCGTCGAGCGACAGGCCAAGCACGGTGGCGATAGCCGCGATCGTGGAGAAGGCGGGGGTGGCAATGCGGCCCGTTTCGATCTTGCGAAGCGTTTCTGGCGAGATATTTGCGGCCACCGCCACGTCGAACATTGAACGATCTGTGCGTGCACGACGCAGCAGTGCGCCCAAGAGTTGTCCGCGTTCAAGCTCAGCCGCAGTGAGGGGAAGTCTGACCATGAATCCAACTATAGTACCGTTATAGTCTTACCGGTATAGTTATTGGAAACGAGATGAGGAATTACAAATGATCGAGATTTTTTCTCCGGTTGATCTGGAGCGAGCCAAGGCTAGTGGGCGGTTTATCGCCACAACCCTTCAAGAGCTGAAGGGGCGCGTCACGGTCGGCACAAACCTGCTGGAGATCGATCAATGGACCAAGGAAATGATTACCCAGGCGGGCGCCATTTCCTGCTACGTCGACTACGATCCGTCCTTCGGCGATGGGCCCTTCGGGCACTACATCTGCACCTCCGTGAATGACGCTGTTCTGCACGGAAAGCCGTATGACTATGCCATTAATGACGGTGATCTACTCACCCTTGACCTCGCCGTGTCTCTCAACGGAATTGTGGCCGATGCGGCCATCAGTTTTACTGTTGGGGACTCTGCCGACCCTACGGATGCGAAGATGATCGAAACGACAGAGCGAGCCCTTGCGGCTGGAATCGCCGCCGCCAAACCTGGGGCGCGCATCGGTGACATCTCCCACGCCATCGGTACCGTCTTATCGGCTGCCGGATACCCCATCAATACCGATTTTGGTGGCCACGGTGTTGGATCGACGATGCATCAAGATCCCCACATTGCCAACGACGGTCGTCCCGGGCGAGGATATCAACTCCGCTCGGGACTGCTGTTGGCCATTGAACCGTGGGTCATGGCGGGAACAGCCAAACTTATTACCGACCAGGATGGTTGGACGCTGCGCAGTGCAACGGGAAGCCGAACGGCGCACAGCGAGCACACCATAGCCGTCACCGACGACGGGCCCATCATCCTCACTGCGGTGGACTGAGCCGACAAGGGGCGGTCATTTTCCGGGAGTGGGCCAGGGGAGAACTCTCAGGGACGGCCATACCTGAGTCCACCGCTTGGTTTTCGCCTCGTAAACATCTCGGGGAGCCAGCACCGGATTCGGCACCACCCTTCGAGCAAATAGGTCATCAAATCCGTGCGGTGCGTAGGTCTTTAGCGTGCCTGCTGCGTCGGCAGTGACGGCAAAGCAGCAAGTCTTGGCGGCGAAATGATCAATGGCATCGGCCGTGCTGGTAAATGCGATGGCGGGGACACCAAAGTGCTCCTCGTACCAAAGATGGACGCGTGCCTCGTTGCGGACCTCCACGTCCACCCCGAGGTCGCTGAACAGTTCCTTGGCCCGCAGAATGACAGCATTCTCAGCCTCGTAGGAAGTGTCTTCATCGAAGTAGAAGAGGTCATAGTCGCGAATGCCGGCCTGAGGATCCTTGCCTTCGAGGACATTCCACACTGTTTGGAATAGCGCGCCGGCGGTCAGCCACCAGTCCGTTACCCCGAGAAGGGGCGCCAACTGCAGTATTTGTCCGTTGACCGGATTCTGATGGATATGTGCCAGGAATTTCTGTTCGTCGTGGTGGGTCACGGATCCATCCTGCCCCAATTTTGTAGTCACCGGGGTAAGCCGCTTGACTTGATGAATGAACCTCCTATTTTCGCTAAGATCCGCCACGCCAACCGATGCGCTGTGGATCGCAGAGCTTCGTGCGGTGGTGCTCAAGGACGACCTTGAACGATTGGGGCGTTACGATCCGGTGCGAGTGCGCCAGCGTTTCCTTGACGGCTTCGACACCGAACTTACGCAGATCATCCTTGTCGACGGCGAAGCCGTGGGTAGTATTGCCGTGCGTCCTGCCATCGATGGCCAGTGGATCGAGCATTTCTACATTGATCCTGCTCAGCAAGGCAAGGGCTTGGGTGGGTCTGTCTTGACTGAAATCATGAGGCGCAACGCGGACTCTCGCGCCTTCCGCCTCAATGTCCTCACCGGCAGCCCTGCGCAGCGGCTCTATCTGCGGCATGGTTTCACTGTCGACTCCCAGGACCCGATCGATGTTTTCATGGTCTCGGATGGAATACCCGCCTCAAATCCTTAAACTGGGCTTGCCGTAGACCCCAATAGTTTGGGAACATAGATTCGAGTAGTAATCGGCAGATACACGACCCGGCGAGGTGCAATGAATGAGTGAAAGAATCGCCCTGGTTCCGGCCAGCTACGTCATATTTCGCCGCGGCAGTTCCGTGCTGCTCCAATTGCGTCAAGGCACCGGCTACATGGACGGTCACTGGGCCACGGCCGCTGCCGGCCATGTCGAGGCTGGCGAATCTGCGGTGACGGCCGCGATGCGTGAAGCGCAAGAAGAACTCGGCGTGGGCATCGCTGCCGAAGACCTGGTGCCGCTGACCGCCATGCACCGTTTTCAGCCACTGGGACCAGCCCTAGAACAAAGAGTGGACTTCTTCTTCAGCACGGAGCGTTGGTCCGGTGAGCCGCGCATCATGGAACCGGATAAGGCCGCTGACCTGCAATGGTTCGCTCTCGATGAGCTGCCATCACCCTTGGTTCCGCACGAACGCTACGTTTTTGAACGCTTGGCGACGGGCATTGCACCCATCATCAACCTTGAATCGGGAATGCCAGGGACCCCTTGAGCAACGCGCGAATCGCGCTCGTAGACGTGAACAATTTCTATGTCTCTTGCGAGCGGGTCTTTGACCCAAGGCTGGAAGGCCGTCCCGTCGTCGTACTGTCCAATAATGACGGTTGCGTGGTGGCGCGCTCCGCCGAAGCCAAGGAACTGGGTATCGCCACTGGGACACCGTGGTTTCAGGTTCAATCGCAGGCCAAGGCGTGGGGTTTGGTGGCCCGCTCAAGTAACTATGAGTTGTACGGTGATATGAGTGCACGGGTCATGGAGGTTGTGGGCCGCTATGGCACCTGGCAGGAGGTGTACTCCATCGACGAATCGTTCGTTGGGCTGGTGGGGGACCCTGGTCAGGTGCAGGCCGCCGGACGTGATATTCGTGCCGCAGTCATGAGTCACGTGGGGGTGCCTGTCTGCGTTGGTGTGGCCACCACCAAGACTCTGGCAAAGTTTGCCAACAGGATCGCCAAGCAGAACCCTGCGCTGGGCGGCGTGTGCGCACTCGAGTCCATGCCCGAGGAACATGTGGCGGGCATTCAGGGCCGTGTGCCTGCCTCGGGTCTGTGGGGAGTGGGCGGCAGGACGGCCACAAGGCTCAAGCTGATGGGTATTGAAACCATCGCCGATCTCAAGGCGGCCGACCCCGCGCTCATTCGCAAGAAATTCTCCGTGGTGCTGCAACGGACCGTCATGGAGCTCAATGGCACCGAATGCATTCCCCACACCGAAGAGCGCGCCGACAAACAACAAATCATGTTCTCCCGCAGCTTCTCCACTCCCGTCACCACCGTCGAAGAGATGGAGCAGGTCATGGCCGTCTATGCCCAGCGCGGTGCGGCAAAGCTCAATGAGGAAGGCCTGCGGACCTCATCCATGACTGTCACGGCAGGAACGAGCCGTTTTGCCGGTGGTGAAGGTAGCTTTCCGGCCGCCACGATCCGTTTCGCCGCACCGACCCAAGACCCCATTGTGCTGGTCCGGGCCGCCGTCGCTGCCATGCGGCAGAGCGCCATTCCTGGAGCGTCCTACCTGCGCGCGGGCGTCATGTTCCACGGGCTCGAACCCATCTCCGGACCGGACATGCTGGACGTTTTTGGCGCCGGTGAGCAAGCTCCGGACGTGGGTGGAGTGCTGGGAGACGTGCGCAGCAAATTCGGCAGCGCAGCCATCGGCATCGGAATTGGCGGCTTGGCGCAGGCCCCGCAATGGTCCATGAAACGTGAGCATTCCTCTCCGCGCTACACCACCGAATGGAAGGAACTACCGGTAGTGCGGGCGTAAAACTGGCCAGCAACGCCCCGCTAGACTCGAGCCCATGGCCTCATTCAAAGCACCCATGTCCCGGCGCACTGCACTGTTTATTGCCGCCATCGATGTTGTCATCCTGGGCCTCGTGATCCACTTTTTCGTTAAGGGCGACATCGCCAGCCTCATCGCTGACGCCCTCTATACGGTGCTTGTGTACCTGGTTCTGGCCTTCATGCTGCCCAAAGTCGGACGCCACTTGATGGCGATCGCGGCCTTTGCCATCAGTGCACTGATTGAGCTGGCTCAGCTGACGGGCGTCCCGGAACAACTCGCGGTGAGCTTCCCGCCGTCGCGCCTTGTCTTTGGCACGACGTTCTCGGCGCTGGATCTGGTGGCCTACGCCGTAGGGGCAGCGGCCGTCTTCTGTGCCGATACCCTACTGTCCCGGCGCGGCGGCACGTGGCGTCGAACACAAACGGAATAGGTCTACTTCGCCTCTGGTTTGAGCAGTGTAGGAGGCAATGATGCTTGATGTAGTTGTTATTGGTGCAGGTCAGGCCGGACTTTCGGCCGCTTATTACCTTGCCCGTCAGGGGCTCCGGCCCGAGGTGGACTTTGTGGTGCTGGATGCAAACCCGGCTCCCGGCGGAGCATGGCTGCACCGCTGGCCTTCGCTCACCTTGGGTGCTGCCCACGCCGTCCATGACCTGCCCGGCATGAAATTGCCACAATCGGACCTCTCGGAGCCCGCATCAGAGGTCGTGGGCCGATACTACGGCAACTATGAAAAGACGTTTGGCCTGCCCGTTCATCGGCCCGTGAAGGTCCACGCCGTGCGCTCGCTTGCGCCTGTTGTTCCCGCGAACGACGCCGGTATACCCGAGAACGTAGCTGGCCAGCCGCTCGTGGTGGAGACGGACAAGGGTGACTTTTCCGCCCATCTGGTCATCAATGCCACAGGTACCTGGGACAAGCCGCACTGGCCGCACTATCCGGGTGTCGAGACTTTTACAGGCCGCCAGTTGCACACCCACGATTTCAGCTCGGTGGAGGAGTTTGCCAGGCAACGGGTTCTGGTGGTTGGTGGTGGCACCTCGGCCGTGCAGTTCCTCTTGCAACTCGCCGAGGCTGGTGTTGAGACGGCCTGGTCCACGAGGCGCCCGCCGGAGTTCACCACGCGCGAATTCGATCCCGACTGGGGGCGTGACGTTGAGGCCCGCGTCAATGCGCGGACGGCCGCAGGACTCCCACCGTTGAGCGTTGTGGGCGTGACCGGATTACCTTTAACACAGCAGTACCAAAAAGGCATCGAGGCAGGCACACTTGTGTCACGGGGACCGCTGGCGCAGCTAACCGCCGCAGGTGCCGTTTTTGAAGATGGGTCAACGTTTGCGGCCGATTCCATCCTGTGGGCCACAGGATTCCGTGCCGCCATGGATCATCTGGCCCCGCTTAAGCTGCGTGAACCCGGCGGTGGCATCGTCATGGACGGAGTGAAGGTTGCTCGTGAACCACGCCTGATCATGGTGGGGTACGGAGCCTCGGCTTCCACGCTTGGTGCCAATCGGGCTGGGCGGGCAGCGGCACTGGCAGCCCTGGATCGGCTAAACGTTCCCGTTGGGGTTTGAACTACTCGCGCCCGACGCCGGAGCCTCGCCTGAGGCGCGGATGACCACCTTGGTGGGGACGCCGTCGTTGTCCAGCTCGAAACGAACACCTTTGGGCAGGTCTCCGGGGGAGGGGATGGGCGCCCGCTGGCGTGACTGCTCCTCGCGTTCGAGCTTCGCGTTTGCGGCCTGAGGGTTGAACACAGCATCCAAGCCATCGATGGCACCGCCCATGGTGCCCAAGTTCGTGTGAGCGCCGGGTTTGGACATGCTGCGCTGGAACAAAGTGATCGCCACGATGGCGACCACGATCATGCCAACCATGATGAGAGCCGTCCACAGCCATTCCATGTGACGAGTCTAAAGCCGCTGGGTGGAAATATCCCGGGGGACTTGGCGGTTGGCGCAAGAGAGACCACTTTGAAAGGCACCATCCATGACACTTCCCCTTTCCATCCTTGACCTGGCCCATGTGGGCGATGCCGGTATCGCCGAAAGCTTCCGGGCATCCGTGGAGCTGGCGCAGAAGGCTGAAGGATGGGGGTACTCGCGCATTTGGTTTGCGGAGCACCACAACATGCCTTCAATTGCCTCTTCCGCCACGAGCGTGCTGATTGCCCACGTTGCCGCGCACACGAAGTCGATCCGACTCGGCGCTGGCGGAATCATGCTGCCCAACCACTCGCCGCTGCAGATCGCCGAACAGTTCGGCACGCTCGAGACACTTCATCCGGGGCGCATTGATCTGGGTCTTGGCCGTGCTCCGGGCAGCGACCAAAACACTATGCGGGCATTGCGCCGTGACCCAACGGCAGCGGACACCTTCCCGTCCGACGTGCAGGAATTGCAGGCCTATTTTGATGGCCAGACCCGAATCTCCGGCGTCAACGCCTACCCCGGCAAGGACACGCAGGTGCCGCTGTACATCCTAGGATCGTCACTGTTTGGCGCCCGGCTGGCTGCGGCATTGGGGCTGCCGTATTCCTTTGCTTCACACTTTGCCCCTCAGGCGCTTGAAGACGCGGTGCGCATCTACCGCCGTGAATTCAAGCCTTCGGCCGCGCTGGCCGAACCCTATGTGATTGCCGGCGTCAATGCGATTGTGGCTGACACCCAGGAAGAAGCCGACAAGCTGGCGCTGGATGCCCGACGACGCCGGGTAGTTTCGCTCGTGGGTCGGGGGCAGACGTTCACGGAAGCCGAAATGGACCTGTTGTTGGATTCTCCTGCTGGCCAGCAGGTGAACACCATGTTCCGGTACGCGGCCATCGGAACCCCCTCCGTGGCGCGCGCGTATCTGGAGGACTTCGCCAAAATGGCCGACGCCGACGAGCTCATCGTGGCCACGCAGGTCACCGACCGCACCGCCTGGATCCGCAGCTTTGAATTGCTGGCAGGGGTTATGGAACTGGCGCCGTCCGTGTAGCGTTCAGGCATGGCGATTGCGCGGTTACCCGGAGTAGTTATTGACTGTCCGAAACCAGCCGAGTTGGCGGACTTTTATGGTTCGTTGCTCGGCTGGGAGGCCACGGCGGAGGACGGCTGGGTTGAGCTTCGGTCTGAGGATGGCAGCAGTTGGCTGGCTTTCCAGCAGGTGGACGGCGGCTATCAGGCGCCGGATTGGCCGGGACAGAAGAAGCCGCAACAGATGCATCTGGACTTTGTGGTCGACGACCTCGACGAAGGTGAAGCCGAGGCCATGAGGCTGGGTGCCACGAAGCCCAAATTTCAGCCGGGGACATCATTCCGGGTCTTCCTGGATCCGGCAGGCCACCCGTTCTGTCTCTGTGAGGCTTAGCGCTTCTTAGGGGTTTTTGGGCAGGTGGTGTCGATCGGCCAAGGAGATGCTGAGAGCCGCAACCAACGTTCCGATCACGACGCCGACGAGGGTGTCGGCCACGCGGCTCAGTGCGGCGTCGGGGCCCAGATGCGTGCCGAGTCCTGTCATGATCAGTGCCATGGGAGTCACCGCAATGGTGGTGAGGGTGTAGTTCTTCAGGACTAGTAATTCCGCCAAAACCTGGAACAGGATCACCAGGGCTACCGACGGCCAGAATCCCAGCGATAGTGACAGGAGAACCACTGCCACTGCTGCACCCAGTACGTTGCCCACTAAACGTTGAATGCTGCGTTGGACGGTGCTGGCGTAGTTCAAGCCCTGCAGCGCGGCAATGGCACCCATGGTTGCCCAGAGCGGATGGCCAAGACCAAGCCCGACGGCGACCCAACCGGATAACGCGGCCGCCATCGCCATCCGCAAGGCCTGATGAAGACTGCTCCGCGAGGCAAATTCGCCTCGAGCTGCCGACAAAAAGCCTTGCGGTGAAGTGCCACGGCTGAAGACGGCAGTGTTGTCAGTCGAGGGGAGCTGCAGCGAAACTGTTGGGATGCCACGAACCTTGCGCAGCTCTGATTCATGCTGCGTCAGGCGGGCAAGTGCGTCCCCACGCGATCCGCTGCCAGGAACGTCAAAAAGGGACAAGACAGCTTCGGCGTCATCAAGCAAGAGGTGAAGCTGCTCTGCGTCCTGGTGAAGACGGCGCGAACGTGAGCTGTTTTCACGCAACGTTCCGGCGCTTACCGTCACCGAACCGCGCGCAGAGCGCAACGCGGCGGCAGCAGCGGCGCGGTGGGGACCGGCGTCGTCCGTTCCAAGGCTGACAACGGCGGCAATGCCGCGCGCAACGGCCAGCCGCGAGGGGGCCAAAGGAATCCACGCAGCAGGTGCCATGGCGGCGAACCAGCCCACCACCACACCGATGGCGATGGCAATGATGGGCAGGGCCATGTCGGCGAACGAGTGTGCGTAGCCCGAACCGGCGCCGGCCGCGAACACCAGGATCACGGCGCCGGGGCCGGAGATGCGGAAGGCCGTGAACACGTGCGATGCAAGGCCGGCCAGAAGCGAGAGGACCAAGATTTGAAGTGTCATCGGGACCCCCGTGGCGCCCAGGAGCACCCCAATCGCCATGGCCATGATCATGCCCACTCCCACAATTCCCATCATGCGTCCCAGTCGACGGTAGGGCTGGTAGCGACCAAAGGCGCTGGTCAACGCCCCGAGTGCTGCCATGCCGGCAAGCTGCGGTTGGCCCGCCAAGCCACCTGCAATCAGCACCAACGTGGCCGCGATTCCCACTTTGATGGCCGTTGTGAAAATGGCATCGGCCGGGCGCATGGAGAATGCACTGCGCCATGTTGCTGGTGAGAGCGGGTGGGCCAGGGCTGTGCCAGTGTGTCGGAAACGGGGGTTGGAGATCATCCACCTACTCTACAATCTATTTTACTAGTAAAATAGATCCTGAGCATGTGAGTGTGATCTCTAGACTGGTGGGATGACGGTGAACGTAACGGACTTTGTGGACGGCGCACGGCTTGGGTGGGAGCGATCGCGCCCGGATCTGGACGTCTCCAGTATTGAGGTGATGGCGCGGATTGGCCGCATCGGAGCCCTTGCTGCGCAGCGCGCGGGGCGTGAATTATTGCCCGCGGAGGTGACCCGTGCCGAATTCGATGTACTTTGCACGTTGGCCCGCGGCGACGGCCCCATGCGAGCCAGTGAGGTGACCGCGGCAACCATGCTCAGCGGAGCATCCACAACCAAGAACGCCGAACGGCTGGTCAAGCGCGGGCTCATTGAACGCCTGCCGTGGGAACGTGACGGCCGGGTGGTGCTGATGCAGCTGACCGCTCAAGGCGAAGAGTTGATTGACCGGGAATTTCCGCGCATGCTGGCCGGTGATCGGCGGATGCTCGCCGGCCTGACGGAGCGCGAGCAGGCACAGTTGGCGGCATTGCTGCGCAAGCTCGCACTCACGGTTGAGTCGATCGACTAACCTTGGGTTCGCCACCACGCAATGGTGGCGCGGGCGGCCGATTCCAACGGGGTCGGGGACAGGCCCAGTAGTTTCTCGCTCGCCGTAGAGTCCATGACGAACGGGCCCTGAAATTGGTAGAGCATCTCAGTCATTTCCCGCATTTCTGAGGAAAAAATCCCCGCAGCCCTAACGATCCAACCGGGAACGGAGCTAACTCGCGGCGCGGGAACGCCAGCTGCCGTGGCGAATGCGTCAGCAAGTTCACGTTGGGTCAGGGCCGACAAGGTAGGGGCGTGCACGATCGAGTTCCAGGCCTCCGGAACCGCCGCTGCCTTGATCATTGCAGATGCTAAATCGGGGACGTAAGTGAATGAGTGCGGGCTCTCCGTACTGCCCATCACCTGAACACGCTTGCCGCCTAGAATCAGCGGCACCATGCGGTCGCCGGCGTGGGCCATACGTACTTGTGGGCCGAAGAAATCCGAGGCCACAACGCTAACGGTTTTCGTTGGGGACGCTGCCCGCGCGGCCAAGAGAGCTGTGCGGACGCCACGCTTCCCCGTAGAAGCAAGGCGGGGGCTGCGTTCCGTCATGACGTTTTCCGGGGAACTGTATGCGTAAAGACTTTCCGGGAAAACCACGACGGCGCCCACCTCGCCCGCCGCCTTCATTACTGTGGCTTCCGCGCGTGGGAGCTCCCTTCGCCACGCCTCCGCGGCGTATTTGGAGCCATGGATGCAGTGAAATACGGCATCCGCACCCTCCATGGCTGTGTTCAGCTGTGCGGGATCTCCAGCGTCGGCGCGTAGCCGCTCGATCAGCGGGTGCGCCGGGCCCGAACCGGACCGGGTCAGTAGGCGGACCTGATGTCCCTCGTTGGCGAGTTGGCTGGCGACGTTCCAGCCTACTGGGCCTGCGCCTGTGACTATCTTGATGGCATCCATGGGTTCTCTTTCTCGTGACGTGCTCCACTCGAGAGCAGTGCTCTCAAATACAGAATGCCCGCTCATGGCAAGACTGTCAAGAGCATTGCTCACTTAAGTTGACGATGTTCTCGAATGCAGTGAAACTAGGGATATGACGCAAACACCGCGGGAACGGGCACGCCAGCAGACTATGGCTGACATTGTCAGTATTGGGCGACAGCATTTGGAACGCCACGGTGCAGCCGGGCTGTCACTGCGGGCCGTGGCCCGTGATCTGGGTGTGGTTTCATCCGCCATTTACAGGTATGTCAAGAATCGTGATGACTTGTTGACCTTGCTGGTTGTGGACGGTTACAACGCGCTCGGGGATGCCGTGGATGAGGCGTTGGAGCGGATGCCAGCCGAAGACTTCGCGGCCCAGTTCAGGGCTGCAGCCCGGGCGGTTAGGGAATGGGCCTTGGCTGAGCCTGCCCGCTACGGACTACTTTTTGGTTCACCTGTGCCGGGCTACGAGGCACCTGCGGAGCAAACCACCGGGCCCGGCATACGGGTTGTCACCCGGCTGGTGCTGATCTTGGAAGGGGCCCACGTGGCAGGGCAGCTAGCCGGTCGCGGTCGGCAGCTGGATCCGCGTCTGGCCACCGACTTCGCCGTGATTCGCGAAGAGATGGGGTTGACTATGGACGATCACGTTCTGGCGGCCGGCGTTTTACTCTGGTCAGCGCTTTTTGGTGCCGTCAATTTCGAAGTCTTCGGCCAGTATGGAGCAGCGACATTCAGCAATCCAGCAGTCCTTTTTGAGTCTCATTTAGATGGTCTTGAAGCCGTCGTGGGATTGCGGTAGCTGAAGGTACGGCGGCATCGAGCTGGCGGGATTGCATGGCGTTTGTGACCCCCATGGGGAATAGTGGCAGGCATGGATGACAAAGCCGTACTTCTGAATTACCTGCAGCTTCGCCGGGCAGATCTACTCGCAAAAATAGATGGCCTGAGCGATTACGATGCCCGCCGGCCCATGACGCCCACCGGGACAAGTCTCCTTGGCCTGCTCAAGCATGTTGCCAGCGTACAGCTCGGCTACTTTGGCGAGGTCTTCGACCGGCCGAGTGAGACGAAATTGCCGTGGTTTGACGACGATGCACCCCTCGATGCGGATATGTGGGCCGGGCCGGATGAGAGCCGTGCCAGCATCGTTGAACTCCACGAGATATCTGCCCAGCACAGCGATCAGACCATAGATTTGTTGTCCTTGGATGCCAAGGGTGAGGTGCCCTGGTGGCCGTCTGAGCGCCGCCATGTCACGCTCCATCAAATACTGGTCCACATGTGCGTCGAAACGGCCAGGCATGCAGGGCACGCCGACATTCTCCGCGAACTCATTGATGGTGCCACCGGCAACGGTCCCAAGGACCCGAATGTCTCGCACCGAACACCGGAGGAGTGGGCCACCTACAGGGAAGAATTGGAGACCGTGGCGCGCAGCTATCGATGAGATGAGCGAGCCACCAACGGAGTGTGCGGCTCACATCCGTGCGTATCAGCGACTCGAACACGTGCGGCGCATGGGAGGGCCGTGCCGCAATCTTGATACCTTGAACGGAGATATCAATTTTTTGAGATGTATTAACTGCGATGAGATGCCCGGGTAGTGGGTGTCATCTTTGACCCGATGATGTGTCACAGAACGCAAAGGAGTCACAAGTGTCTGATCATATTTTCCAAATGCTCGCCATAGCTGTTTACATGGCGGGGATGCTCGCCATAGGTTATTTCGCCTTCAAAGAAACCGATGATCTGGACGATTACATGTTGGCCGGACGCGGGCTCAAACCCGGAGTTGCCGCGCTCTCGGCGGGGGCCTCGGACATGTCTGGTTGGCTCCTCATGGGTCTGCCAGGCGCCATTTACCTCACCGGACTCGTGGAGGCCTGGATTGCCATCGGGCTCACGATCGGGGCCTGGCTGAACTGGAAGTTTGTGGCGCCCCGGTTGCGTTCCTATACGTTGATTTCCCAAAATGCCATTACAGTTCCGAGCTTCTTTGAAAAGCGGCTCAAGGACAATTCACACCTGCTCCGCATCGCCGCGGCAGCCATTATCCTGGTGTTCTTCACGTTCTACGTTTCCTCGGGCATGGTGGCCGCCGGAAAGTTCTTTGAGGGATCCTTTGGTTGGCCCTACCTCGCAGGCATGGGAGTCGTCACTGTGGTCACCTTGGCCTACACGCTTTTCGGTGGCTTCATCGGCGCAACATTGACCGATGTGGCCCAAGGCTTGCTGATGTTTGCTGCCCTGATCGTGGTACCCGTGATCGCTGTCATCCAGACCGGAGGCGTTGGCGCCACGGTAACCCGCCTGCAAACCCTCGATCCCGAGGTGCTGAACTTGTTCCGCGGCTTTGGAGAAGGAAACACCCTCGTGTGGATGGTGGGGATCTTCTCCACGGCGGCCTGGGGTCTTGGCTACTTTGGACAGCCGCACATCATTGTCCGTTTCATGGCCCTGCGATCCCCGCAAGACGCCAAGGCCGGGCGGCGCATTGGAATTGGCTGGATGATTTTGACCGCCGCCGGAGCCGTCAGCACTGCCTTGATCGGCATCGCCTACTTTGCCGACAATCCCTCGGTGACGCTCGATGACCCCGAGACGGTCTTCCTGAAATTGAGCCAGATCTTCTTCCACCCGTTTGTGGCCGGACTGGTTTTGGCCGCCGTTCTTGCCGCCATCATGTCCACCATTTCCTCGCAGCTGATCGTGTGCTCCTCGGCCCTCGTGGAGGACCTGTACAACATGACTGGGCGCGAGTCCACGGCCAAGCAGCAGGTAATCCTTGGCCGACTCGGCGTACTGGTGATTGCCGTTGTTGCAGCCGTCATCGCTTTGAACCGGGAATCAAGCATCCTGGAGCTGGTGTCCTTCGCGTGGGCCGGCTTCGGCGCCGCGTTTGGCCCCATCATTTTGCTCAGTTTGTACTGGCGGAAGCTGACGGCGAAGGGTGCCATGGCCGGCATGGTTGTAGCTACAGTGATGGTGTTTGTGTGGGGTAAGACGCCGGTATTGCATGATGCCATGTATGAGATTGTGCCCGCATTCATCCTGAACCTGATCGTTGCGGTTTTCGTTTCCAAGCTGACGTACAAGGAAGATCCCGTGATCGAGTCAGAATTCACCGCCATGGTGGCGGATTCGGACCCGAAGAAAGCCGCCACAGCCGAGGTGAAGTAGCCTGGCCGCCTTAGTGCACGAGGAGCTCAGGTACGGCGGCGGTCAGAAAGCCGCCGCACCTGAAGACCTTGCCGTCCGAAAAAGTTACCCCAGCGCAGGCAGGTGCGAGAGCAATTCCTGGGCGGCCGCCGTCGGATCTTGCGCCTCGGTAATGGCTCGCACCACCACAATCCTTGATGCCCCGGCAGCTACCACCTCATCCACGTTGCTCAAATCCACCCCACCGATGGCGAACCACGGTTTTGTGGTTTCAAGGGATGCTGCATGCTCAACGAGGGAAAGCCCGACGGCGGCCCGGCCCGGCTTGGTGGGTGTGGCCCACAGTGGCCCAACACAGAAATAGTCGGTCTCGGGATCGGCGGCGGCTGCCGAAACCTGGGCGAGATCATGGCTGGAAAGACCCATGGAGACGTTGGCCCCGACCAGGGACCGCGCGGCTGGCAGGGGCAGGTCCTTTTGGCCTATATGGAACACCGGCGCACCGCTCAATGACGCGATGTCTGCCCTGTCATTGACGGCCCACAGCTTGCCACTTTCCTGCGCAACAGACCGCAAAACGGCGAGCAGTTCGAGCTCTTCCGCGGCCTCGATGGACTTGTCGCGCAGCTGGATAATGTCCA
>JBKKBD010000163.1:0-18202 GCA_046714315.1 Specibacter sp. | reverse complement strand
CGGCCACATAGAGCAGCCAATCGTCCACCTGCAACGGACGGTGCCACCACATGGCATGGTCGAGGCTGGCGACGCTGATTCCGGGAGTTGACCAGCTGATGCCGTGGCGTCGCAAGGACGGCTCCAGCAAGGTGTAGTCACTGGCGTAGGCAAGCGCTGCGCGCTGCAGGTTCTGATCCTCCGGCATGGGACCCAGCGTCTTCAGCCACACAGCCTGGTGCGCAACATGCTCGCCCTTGACGTCAAAGTAGATGTTGGCCCCCACATGCCGGATGTCGAAGGGTCGGTCGAACGCCCACGCTTGTGCCACGGGGTGGTCGATCCCGCCCAGCAACTGGGCCGACGTCGGAAGTGTCTCAGGGGCAGGGATGCCCTCTGGCATAGTGTCTTGATGCTCAATGCCGCTATCGGGTCGCTGGAAAGAGGCGATCATCGACAGGATCGGCACGGACCCTTGGTACGCGTGCGTGCGCCGGGCCGAGAATGACCGCCCGTCGCGCAACCGCTGAACCCCAAAGGTCAGGGGAGCGGCGGCGTCTCCCGGACGCAGGAAATAGCCGTGCATCGAATGAACAAGGTGATCGCTGCCAACCGTGCGGGATGCGGCAATCAGCGACTGCGCCAAAACCTGACCGCCAAAGAGACGGGGCCTCGGGGCGTTGGCGTCGCCAAGGCCCACAAAGATATCTTCATCCGTTTGGGCACCACCGGCATCGGAAAGTTCCAAGATGCGCAAAAGGGTTTCCATTGGGTCGGTGCTCTTAGGCGTCACATTCATAGACGTGACTCTATGTGTCGGCGGACCAAGCCACAAATAGGCGCTCCGGCAGGAATTCGCCAGATTGCGGGCCAAGGGATGTGACGTTGCAGACTTCGATTGGTGGCGCCCCTGCTGCTTTGAGATGATGAAGGCATGGCATCCGGCATCCAAATTGCACAGCAAATCCGTTTCGGCGACATTGACGCGTACGATCACGTCAATAACGTAGTTTTTCTTCAGTATCTTGAGGATGCCCGCGTTCAGCTAACCTTTGCCGAGTTACCGGGTGGCGGCACGTTCCAGGACCTGGTGGGCAAGGATTTGTTCACCCTGGTGGGACGGCACGAGATTGAATATCTCGCCCCCATCAGTTTCCGGCCCACGCCCATCTTTGTGAACATCTGGGTCACCAACATTGGCGGCTCAAGCTTCGACTTTGGCTACACCGTCACAGAATCCGATGCCACCGTTCTCTATGCTCAGGCCGCGACTTCCATGGTGCTGGTCTCACGCACCACGGGCCGGCCGGTACGCCTGAGCGATGCGCAACGCACTGCATTGGAAGCCTGGCTCGGAGACCCCGTGCCGTTCAAGCGCAACACTGCACGCCCAAGCACCTCAATCCCCGCCGAAGGAAACCGCTGATGTCGACCGCTACACACACCGATGAATTGCTCTTGGACGACGCCGGAACAGTCGCTGATCTGCGGACCTTTGTCACGCGCGCCCGTACCGCGGACGACGGCGCCATCCGGCTTCAGGGGGCAGGGCACGTTCTCGCGGCGTACGTCTGCGTCATGCGTGCGAAACTCCTGGGGGAGGGCACGCCTACGATTCTTGGGCTGCGCACCATGGCGTTGGCAACGCCGTCGGCCATTGACGTGACGGTTTCGCTGGCCTCGGTAGCGGACCGCCTGGCCCGCATGGACGACGGCGATACGCACCTTCCGGTGCCGCCCGTGACGGTTCATGAATCGTGGGCCGGCGTTAGTGCACCGCGCAGTGCATGGGAAGAAATCGGCACAGTAACGGCCGATGCTCTCATCGCCGTAGCAAAGGCCGGGGTGCAGGAAATCGGTCAGATCATCCCCGTCAACCCCGGGGCACTGTTGGTCAACAACATCCGCGCCTCCGTGTGGGGACGGCCCATGGAAGGCGTGCCGGGCGAGGTCCCGGGCGGTGCCGCATTTGCCGCCTACGCGCTGGGGTTTGTTGCCCCGGGTGAAAGCGCCACCATCTTCAGCTCGCACAAGTGGCTGCGCATCAGCACCACTCGCGGCCACATTCTGGTCCGCCCGAAGTCGGTCCTGTAGCTCCGGCGCCGGGTCAGGCGGCCTAGGCCGAGTTGACCAGAGACGCCGCCGCGCGTTCCAGATAGTCCCAGAGCGTGGCGTCGTGCAAGGGGGAGAGCTCCGCGGCGTCGACGCCCTTGCGCATGGCAACCAGCCAATGGTCGCGGGCCTCGGGCGTGACAGCAAACGGGATGTGGCGCATGCGCAGGCGCGGATGTCCGCGTTCCTCCAGGTACGTGCGCGGACCGCCCCAGTACTGTTCCATGAACATCAGCATGCGCCGCTCAGCCGGACCCAGGTCTTCCTCGGGGTACATGGCGCGCAGCAGTGGATCGGCGGCAACGCCCTGGTAAAAGACGTTGATGATCTTCTTGAACGTTTCATGCCCGCCAATTTGGCCATAGAACGTGTCCGAATAGTCCGCCGGCTGAGCGGGGCTGTTGGGCGAGGGCTGGATGTGGATTTGCTCGGAACTCATGATGATGTTTTCTATTCTGCTGACTCGGTAGGTTCGTTGGTGGCGGGAACGGACGACGCCGGCCCTGGCCCTGCGACCGGAACGGCACCTGGCGCGGGGCTGCTTGGGGTGCCGACCGGCTCTTCTGCCGGGGGCTGGTAGTTGCCCTTTGAACGGTTGCCAAGTCGTAGGATTTCACCATTGCGCAGGTACCAGAGTGCGCCGTCCTCGGCCAGGACGCGAGTGATGCGTAGGCCCACGGACTCAACGGTGCCGATGACCTCACTGGTCTGGATGACATCGCCGATGCCGTACTGGTCCTCTATGGTGATGAAGATGCCGGCCAGGAAGTCGCGGATGAGCTGCTGGCAGCCAAAACCTATGGCGATACCCAGGACACCAACGCTGGCCAGCAACGGGGCAATGTCGATTCGGAACGCGATCAAAACGTAGAAGCCTGTCACCACGGCGACAAGGGCTGTCACCATGGAGTTCAGAAGTGAGCCGATGGTTCGGGCCCGCTGGACACGGCGTTCGTTTTCCAAGGCCCGCATGACGGGGTCAATGTTTCGAAGCATTGGAGCGGCCCAGCGCAGGGACCGGTGTTCCATCATGGTGTTGTCAGTCATGGCCCGCTTGACCACAATCCGGATCAGGTAGTGCAGCACGAGCCACACCACTAGGCCAACGGCCACAGTGATGCCGGCCAAGGCTAGGTGTTCCAGGATGCCGTCGTTAGGCCCGTCGAAAAGATTGCTTGTTAGCACGCGAAATATACCCTGTGTCCGTTCGAGGTGGTGGAGCTTTCTACCAACCCTAACGCGGACGGCCCCGGTTTTTAGTCCTCGGTGATGCCCAGCAGCCCCGGCTCATGCCGCACCGGGAAGTTCACACTGCGGGCAATGAAGCACTTTGCCGACGCCTCGGCGTGCAGGGAAAGTGCCAGTTCCTCCGTTGCCGGATCCGCGACCTGGATTTTCGGGTGGAGGGTAACTGACTCGAATTGCCCGCTGCCATCAGGGTTCGTCACCATGGTCCCGGTGGCTGCGTCCTCGTACCGGGTGATGACGACCCCGTGCAGAACGGCGACGTGGAGATAGGACAGCATGTGGCACTGGGCCAGGGCTGTGACCAGCAGCTGCTCAGGGTTCCAGCGTTCGCGGTCGCCGTGGAAGGTCCTGTCCGCCGAGCCCAACAATAGGGGCAGACCGACGGCCGTGACGCTGTGGTCGCGGCCGTAGTCCCTATAGTTTGATGTCCCGGTTCCCTTGTTCCCGGTCCAGAGGACATTCACTTCGTAGTGGTGTTGATTTAGCGCCATACTCCAGCATAGAGCGCAGGGCTCAGCTTGGTGTTTTGCAAGGCTGCTGCGTAACCGTAGGCGTAGCCTGCCGCCGTGGGGTGGAAGGCCAGCGGTACCGGCAGTGGCACCGGAACGAACGGTGGTATCAGCCAGCTGTCCGCTGATGGGTAGCCGTGGCCGTCAAAGTAGCTGGTTACGGAAACGAACCGCGCGCCGCTGTCCACAGCACTTTGCGCCAGGACACCATTGAGTTGGTCCACCATGGAGTTGATCGTCATCGCGATGGGTGCCACGTCCAGCGGGAGGTTCCCTACCTCAAACAGGTGCGGGTATCCCATGTAAACCACCTGGGCACGGGGCGCCTTGGCGCGAATGGACTTGGTCAATCCCAGGATCTGTCCCGGCAACAAGGCCAGTTGCGCCTGTGCGGCTGCAAGGGCGCCCTGACATACGACCAGTGGCTGGGTCAGGCAGGCAACAGCAACTTGACCCGAACCTACGTCGTTGGCCCCCACCGTCAAGGAGATCAGCCGCGAGGTGGAAGGAATCCCCGAAACTTGAGAATTCTTGACCGCGCCGATCGTGGCACCGTAACAGGCCAGATTTGTCACAGACAGCCCGTTGGTAGTGGCGAAGACATTGCCGTAGCCATTGGGACTCTGGAAACACGGAAAGCTTTCTCCACCCCCGCCGGAGCCTGCCGAGTACGAATCACCGAGTACGGTGTACGTGCCTGCGGGCGGCGGTGCGGCCGTTGCAGGGAGTCCGGAGAACCCCAAAATGAGTCCCCCGACGACCACGGCTGCTGCGGCTGTGCGCGCGGCCAATTTCCTAAATGAATGAGCTCTCATGGCCCGAAACTACGCCAGGGCGCAATGGCCTGACTAGAGTGGTGAGTACTTGCTTTTCGCGGCGCCGCCACATGGTGGCGCCGCCGCGAAACTGGTACTAGCTGCTACTTGTCGCCGGCCTGGGCACGCAGGGCGCGGGCTACGCCGTCGCGGCTTTCAACCAGCAAGCGGCGCAAGGCAGGCGTCTCCGCGCCCAATGTGGCAAGGAATTCATCCGTGGCATCCAGCGTGGCCTGCGAGACCAAGCCGGAGGGGTACAGGCCCGTGATGATCGTCGAGGCGCTCTCGTATGACCTGTCCTCCCAGATTCCCTGAACCGCGGCAAAGTATTTGGCAACGTACGGCTCCAGGAGGGAGTTGTCCCAGACCTTGCCGAAGCCGGTGATGGACGCGCGCTGGAGAGAGTTTGCACCATCACCGCGGACGACGACGGATTCCCACGTTCCAGCCTTGGACTCGGCCGTGGGGATGGCGGCGTAGGCCGTGGCTGCCGCCAACTGGCCATTCTGGGTGTTATCGAGTGCCACGGCAGCATCGATGGCTGCCGAATCGGCGCGGCCGCCGGCCACCAGCGAGGTCAGCAGCTCCCACCGCATATCCGTATCCAAGGTGAGCGAATCCAACTCGACGTTTCCATCTAGCAGTCCTTGGACGGAATCGAGCTGCTGGGCCGACTGGGCGCGAGATGCGAAGGCCTTCACGAACTGAAGCTGCGCATCGGACCCGGCATCGGCGGCCTGTGCCAGTGCCCACAGCGAATCTGCGGCGGCAATGGCCGTGGCCTTCTGGTGTTCGGGTGCAACATAGAATTCCAGCGCCGTGGCCAGCTGGCGCAGGAGCACCATGATGACCGTGGAATCGCTCTCATACCCAACCGTCGCCAGCACAAAGTCAACGTACGCGCGGGCGGGAGTTTCGCCGTCGCGCGTGGCATCCCAAGCTGATGCCGATACCAGGGTACGCGGCAGGGACTCCTTGAAGTCCTTCAGGTGTGTCTTGGCCGTGGCCAGTGATTGAGCATCGAGACGGATCTTGGCGTACGCCAGGTCGTCGTCGTTGAGCAGGATCAGCGCCGGGCGCTTCATGCCCACGAGTTGGGGCACGTCCGTGGAAGCGCCGTCAACATCAAGCTCTACGCGGTGTGTGCGCACCAGCTTGCCGGCATCAGCACCGTCAGTTGCAACGTCGTAGAAGCCCACTGCCGCACGGTGGGGGCGCAGTGTCGGGTATTCGGCAATCGCGGACTGGAGGATCGAGAACGAGGTGATCACGCCATCGTCCGCTACCTCGATGGCAGGCTTGAACGTGTTCACCCCGGCCGTCTCGAGCCATTTCTCGGTCCACTCGGAAAGGTCGCGGCCACTTGCGGCTTCTAGCTCCACCATGAGATCTGGAAGCTCGGTGTTGCCCCAGGAGTGCTTGCCAAAGTAGGCGCGCACACCGGCCATGAACTCCTCCTGGCCAACCCAGGCCACCAATTGGCGCAAAACGGAGGCGCCCTTGGCGTAAGTGATGCCGTCAAAGTTGACCATCACGTCCTCGAGATCGTTGATCTCGGCAGTGATGGGGTGGGTGGAGGGCAGCTGGTCCTGGCGATAGGCCCAGCTCTTTTCCAGCGAGGAGAAGGTGGTCCAGGCATCCACGTACTTAGTGTTCTCGGCCGCTGCCAGGGTGGACATGAACTCCGCGAAGGACTCGTTGAGCCACAGGTCATTCCACCAGCGCATGGTGACCAAGTCACCGAACCACATGTGCGCCAGCTCGTGCAGGATGGTGATGGCACGGCGTTCCACCATGGCGTCGGTGACCTTGGAACGGAACACATAGCTTTCCAAGAACGTCACGGCACCGGCGTTTTCCATGGCGCCTGCGTTGAACTCTGGCACAAAGAGCTGGTCGTACTTGGGGAACGGGTACGGGGTGCCGAACTGCTTCTCAAAGAACTCAAAGCCCTGGCGGGTCAGCTCAAAAACGTTCTCGGCATCCATGAATTCCATGAGGGACTTGCGGGCAAACACGCCCAACGGGATGGTGCGGCCATCGGAGCTGGTCAGCTCGGAGCGCACGCTCTCGTAGGGGCCGGCGATCAACGCGGTGATGTAGCTGGACATCTTCAGCGTGGGCTCAAAATGCCACGTGGACTTGCCCTCACCGGCGGCCTCAGGGGCCGGGGTGGGGGAGTTGGAGATGACGTCCCAATGCGCGGGGGTGGTCACATGGAAGGTGAAAACAGCCTTCTGATCGGGCTGCTCAAACACGGCAAACATGCGGCGGCTGTCCGGCACCTCAAACTGGCTGTACAGGTACACCTCGCCGTCCACGGGGTCCACAAATCGGTGTAGGCCCTCGCCCGTGTTCATGTACAGCGCGTCGGCTTTGACGGTGAGCACGTTCTCGGCGGCGAGGGTTGGCAGCTGGATGCGTACGCCGTCGGACACCTGTGCGGGGTCGAGATCGACACCGTTCAGCGTCACCTGGTGCACCTTGTCCGTCACCGCATCAATGAACGACGCCGAACCTTCCTTGGCGGTGAAGGTCACCGTGGTGGTGGAAGCGAAGGTGGTCTCGGAGGTTGTCAGGTCGAGGCTGACGTCATAGCTGGTGACGGTCAGGGTGGCCGAGCGCTCTATGGCTTCGGCACGGGTCAGGTTCATACCAGGCAAGGTGATGCCTTCCGTTCGGGTTCGGATTGAACATTGCCGCAGGGCAGCAACAATGGCATGCCCGGCGGTGGGTGATTTGATTCCCTTAGGCTACTGCCAAGTAGCGGTGTGGTCACGTAGACAGGCCGAATTTGCGCCCCGCGTGGCGCTGGGCAAGGGTTAACTTAGATTTGTTTGTCGTGAAGTGGGGGAGTGGACGTTTATGGGGAAACAGGTACGCGACACTGCGGCGGAGAAACGGTATAACCGGCGGTGGCTCATTGCGGCCATCCTGGGGCCGCTGCTTCTGGGTGTTTTGGCGGCGGTGTGGATGTTCACCGTCGCTGATAGGCTGCCAGCTGAATTGGCCACACACTGGAACAGCAAGAACGACGTTGATGGCTACTCCTCGCTCTGGGGGATGGCTTTCATGACGGTGGGCGTGGCCGCCGGAACTGGCGCGCTCATCTCCGCCCTAGCGGTGCTCTCTCGGGGCCAGTCGTTGCTGATTGCGCGAATTGGTTTGGGTGCTGGTGTGGCCCTTGCCATCGCACTCACGGCCTTGATGGTGGCCATCGTGGCTGGCCAGGTTGATCTGGTGGACGCCTCCACCGCGGTGCTGTCCGGACCCGTGATAGCCACAGGACTTGCCCTGGCATTCGTGGGTGCGGCCGGGGTGATCTGGCGCTACCAGCCCGGAGAGGTGGACCGGACACAAAAGCCTGACATTGTGGCCATGAATGCCAGTGTCACCTCCATGGACACGGCGCTTACCGCACTCGGTCACGAGCGGGCTGAGCGCGCGGAAACGCTGCGGATCAAGGTCTCCATGGGGGCTTGGGCTCGGGTATTGAGCGTGGGCATTGGCGGAATCGTTGCCGTCAGTACGTACTTCATCTTTCCGCTGCTGGCGCTCTTGGGCGTGGTGGTGGGCGCACTGGTTTGGGTTTTTTGCCGGGGCACCGTGGTCATTGATCCCCAAGGTGTCAGGGTGCTGGCCTCCGGTTTCTGGAAGGTCATGCCCTTGGAATGGAAGGAAATAAACAGGGCTATCGTCGAGGACATCAAGGCCCTGGACTATGGCGGATGGGGCTACCGCAACAACATCGGAAGCCTCGGCTTCATCATGAACAGCGGACCCGCCCTGGTGATGGAAGGCGGCTTCCACCAAAAGTTCGTCATCTCCATGCCCAGCCTTGAGGTGGCGGGCGACGCTGCGGCCTTTGTCAACGCTTATGTTCACCTCGAGAAAGTGAAAAAATAGTTCCATGGCACCCGATGGCAGTCACGACTCCTCTACTGAGCGCCGCCTTGATGCCCGGGCGTTGCGGTTTGCCCTCATTTTCCCCGTTTTGCTCTCGGCTGCCTTGATACTTGGCAGCGTGTTGATCAGCGCCCAGCTGCCCGACGGCGTCGTTTTCCCCCTGGGAGGTGATCCCGTGGCCGTACCAGTATTTCTGTCCGTGGGGGTAGCAACCATTATGGTGACTGGCGCCGGACTGGGCAGCCAAGGGGCCAGAACATCCCTTCCACGGACGCTGCGCCGCCTTCTCCTTGGGGTTGCCATGACCCTGCAATTGTCGGCCTTCACGCTCTTTGTGGCGGCACTTTTGGGCCAAGGGGCTCACGGGGGTCGG
Organism: Specibacter sp.; assembly: GCA_046714315.1. GTDB lineage: Bacteria > Actinomycetota > Actinomycetes > Actinomycetales > Micrococcaceae > Specibacter. The sequence continues at coordinate 9,260 of JBKKBD010000163.1, read as the reverse complement.
CCACCGGAACGGGTGGACGGATTTGTGCTGCTCATGGGATGCGGCCTTGCCGCAGCCATGGGCGTTGTCCTTGCCTTGACGTTCAAGCCGGATGAACAATGGACGCCCGCGGACGACACCGCCCTACTCAGAATGCTCGAAACGGATCGGGATCCCACCGAAGCCAACGACAATCTGGGCTATTTCCTGCACCCGAGAAGTTCTGTCATCTTGATGATCTTGCTGGCCGGCATCTTGCCCGGAGCCTTCCTGGCGATCATCTCGCCGTGGCTCCTACTGGCAACGGCTCTTGTTGCCCTCCTGATCATTGCCTTGCTGTGCGCAACGGTCAGCATGGACCGCACCCAGCTCGAGGTAAAACTCCTAGGTCTCATTCCGGTCCTCGTGGTGCCATGCCATTCCGTGGACGCTGCCGTGTCACTGGACGTCGTCGCGCGGGACTATGGCGGGTGGGGCCCACGCAGGCACAGCGGGTCCGCCACGTTCCTTAGTTACTCGGGTGCCGCCGTCGTACTTCGACTCGACGACGGCGGAAAGGCCGTAGTTGGCGCGCCAGACCTCGACGTCGCGGATGATCTCTCCGCCATCTTGAATCGCCGCGCGGGGAAAAAGCCGCACCAGCGCTAGCGCGGCTGAGCGGATCGGGCGGCCGCAATGTGGCGCAGCCTTCGGTAGGCTTGAGGCTGACGTAATCACCCGCACAGAAGAAGGAATCCTCATGCGCGTTCACATCGCAACCGACCACGCCGGCATGGAGCTCAGCGCTCACCTCATCACGGCGCTTGCTGCCAAGGGCTACGAGATGGTGGACCACGGACCGCAGGCCTACGACGCCGAGGATGATTACCCTTCCTTCTGCATCAACGCAGCTCTGGCAGTGGTTGCCGATCAGGCCGCGGGCGTTGACGCGCTGGGCATCGTCTTGGGCGGTTCCGGCAACGGTGAGCAGATTGCCGCCAACAAGGTCAAGGGTGTTCGCGCAGCACTGGCATGGAACCACTCCACTGCCACGCTGGCACGCGAGCACAACGACGCCAACGTCATTGCCGTGGGCGGACGTCAGCACAGCGTCGAAGAGGCGACCGAAATCATCGAAGCGTTCCTCGCCGAGCCGTTCAGCAATGCCGAGCGCCACGTCCGCCGGATCGGCAAGATTGCAACGTACGAGACCACGGGCGACGTGGTCGAGTAATTTTCGCTTTGAACAATATTGCCGTGAATGATGATGTCCTGATGCTGCCAGGCTCAAGCGGAGGATCCAATGCCTGAGGGGCACTCGGTCCATCGCCTGGCCCGGCAGTTTCAGGACGTTTTTGGTGGCAGCACCTTGGCCGTTTCAAGTCCGCAGGGCAAGTTCGCTGCAGGCGCGTCACGGCTCCACGGTCACGTCTTGGAACGCGCCGAGGCCCACGGCAAACAAATGTTTCTTTACTTTTCGCACGATCTCGTGATGCGGGTTCACCTGGGGTTGTACGGGGCATGGGACTTTGGTGGCGACTCGACTTTTACCGGCGCCTCAAGCATTGGTGCCCCACGCCGGATCGGCGAGCAGGAAGTAGCCGGGGATGACGACGGCGGGTCTGGAGACTACACAGGCCCTCCTGAACCCAAGGGCGCCGTACGCGTACGCCTTGTTTCAGATCATGGCTGGGCCGATCTTCGCGGCCCTACGGCCTGCGAGGTCATCACTCCGGCTGAAGCCGTTGTGGCCCGAAGGAAATTGGGTCCGGATCCCCTGAACAATGGAGCCGGTGATGCCGAGGACTTTGTACAGCGGATTTGTAAAAGTGCCACCTGCATTGCCCTGCAACTCATGAAGCAGGACGTGCTTGCAGGTGTTGGCAACGTCTACCGAGCCGAGACCCTATTTCGGCTCGGCCTGGATCCGCTGCTTCCGGGTAAGAGCCTGCAACGCGATGAAGCCACGGAGCTGTGGCGCGATATTGCCCGCATCATGGCCGACGGAGTCCGCGACGGCCGGATCATCACGACCGAGTTGGCTGACAGACCGTCCGGAACAGGTGTGGAGGTGGGCTGCAGTCTGGGCGCCGGTGATGGTCTGCCGGCTCAGCCCAACGCGGCGGTCCCCGTCGAGGATGCGCATTACGTTTACAAACGCGAAGGCATGCCCTGCCGACATTGCGGTACGGAGATCGCCATGAAGGAACTGGGCGGGCGAAAATTGTACTGGTGCCCGTCCTGCCAGCGGGCCTAGTGGGCCAAAGCGACACCGATCCCGCTCTCTGACACCGGGATCCCGGGCGCACAAAGGGGGATCGGTATCATTTTTCACAGAGGTGAATCGCTCGATTTGCGAGAGTGCCAAAGTCGTTGATAAGGTTACGGAGTTGTTCGGCCGCAAGCCGAATTGCAAAGCCCCAAGAGCAAAAAAATTGGGGGCGTAGCTTAATGGTAAAGCCTCAGTTTTCCAAACTGATGACGCGGGTTCGATTCCCGTCGCCCCCTCCAATTATAAGGAAAATCCCCGGTCATTTGGCCGGGGATTTTCTGTTTAACCACCAATGATCCGGAACTGGCGCCAGAGGTGCGCCACGCGCCTGGTGAGGGGCCGCCGTCGTGCGGTGAAAACGGCAGCATTAATACTCAGGCAGCTCGCGCGCATCCGCCACGGATGGGCCGATTGTGCATCTGGCAACTTTTGCCCGTAGACTGTTGCGGGCACTACGGGGCGTAGCGTAGTGGCTAGCGCGCCTGCTTTGGGAGCAGGAGACCGCAGGTTCGAGTCCTGTCGCCCCGACTTCAGCATTATCCGGTTCACGTTTGGTCAGTGACTGCCCATGTGCTGGGCCTAATAATCCATCAACAGACCATCAGGAGTACCACGCTGTGAAGAGCGCTGTCGAAAACCTCACACCCACTCGTGTAAAGCTCGATGTTGAGGTTTCCTTTGAGGAATTGAAGCCCAGCATTGCCGAGGCTTATAAGACGATTGGTACCCAGGTTCAGGTGCCTGGTTTCCGTAAGGGCAAGGTCCCGAACACGTTGATCGATCAGCGCGTTGGCCGTGGCTACGTTCTGGAAACCGCTATCAACTCCGGCCTCAACGGCTGGTACCAGGAAGCCGTTGTCGAGAACAAGCTCACCCCGTTGAGCCGTCCCGAGGTTGAAATCACCGAAGTTCCGGACCCGTCCGGCACCGATGGTGTTGTCAAGTTCCACGTTGAGCTGGACATCCGCCCCGAGATCGAACTGCCGGACTACGCTGGCATCGAGGTTGAGGTTGCAGCTGTTGAGGCTTCCGCCGAGGACACCGAGAAGGCTCTTGACGAGCTGCGCGGCCGCTTCGGAACGCTGAAGGCTGAGGACCGCCCGGCTGCCGATGGTGACTTCCTCACCATCAACATCGACGCCAAGATCGACGGCGTTGAGGTTGACTCTGCTGCTGACCTTTCCTACCAGGTTGGTGCAGGCAACATGCTTGACGGTCTGGACGAGGCTGCAACCGGCCTGTCCGCCGGCGAAGAAGCAATCTTCAACACCACGCTCGCCGGTGGCGAGCACGCCGGTGAAGAAGCACAGGTCACCGTCAAGGTCACTTCCGTGAAGGTTCGCGAACTGCCCGAGGCAAACGACGACTTCGCTCAGCTGGCTTCCGAGTTCGACACCATTGCCGAACTGAAGGAAGACCTGGCCAAGCAGGCTGCCGAATCCAAGACTGTTGAGCAGGGTGTTGAGGCTCGCGACAAGGTTCTGGAGAAGCTCGTTGGCCTCGTCGAGGTTCCGGTTCCGGAATCCGTCATTGCCGAGCAGCTCGAGCAGCACTTCCGCCCCGAGAACTCACACGGTGAAGATCACGACTCCGAAGAGCACCGCGCCGAAGTCAAGGAAAACACCGAGAAGGCTTTCCGCAACGAGATCATCCTCGATGCAATCGCCGAGAAGGAAGAGATCAGCGTCAGCCAGGCTGAACTGATCGACTACATCGTTTCCTCCGCCAGCCAGTACGGCATGGAACCGAACCAGTTCGCGCAGATGCTCGATTCCTCCGGCCAGGTCAACATGATCGTTGGCGAAGTCCGCCGTCGCAAGGCACTTGCCGCTGTTCTGGGCAAGGCTTCCGTGAAGGACTCCGAGGGTGCAGCAGTGGACCTGACCGACTTCGTATCAGTTGCTTCCGAAGAAGAAATTGCTTCCGAGGACGAGGTTCTCGAGCCCACAGCAGTAACCGATCCGGGCGAAGTCCGCATCTAATTGCTTCCCTTCATAGGGTAAACAAGATCTAAAAGCCGTTGCCGGTTCCTTTTCGAAGGGGCCGGCAACGGCTTTTTCTTTGCCGTTGACGTTTCCCTTCACGTTGCCGCGACGGCGCTGTTTTATTCCCCGCTGCGCCGCTTCTTCGGTGATCGTGCGCCTACAGCGAACAGTGTACTCATGGACGCCAAAGCGCCGTCGAAAAGGGCTACTGTCCAAGTAGTGAACATTAGTGATGGTCACGCTGGGCATGCTCGGCGAGCCACACGAAGGAGAGGTAAACCCACCATGGCACAGCACACCACCCCCACGATGGCTAGCGCGGACCCGTCCGGTTCGGACCAGTACATCTACAACCGCCTGCTCAAAGAACGCATCATTTGGTTGGGTTCAGAGGTTCGTGACGATAACGCCAACCTGATCTGCTCGCAGCTGTTGCTGCTCTCGGCCGAAGATCCTGAGAAGGACATCTACCTTTACATCAACTCACCCGGTGGATCCGTGACGGCCGGCATGGCCATCTACGACACCATGGAGTTCATCCCGAACGACGTCGTCACCGTCGCCACCGGGCTGGCGGCCTCGATGGGGCAGTTCCTGCTCTCCTCGGGCACCAAGGGTAAGCGTTACGCGACCCCCAACGCACGCATTCTCATGCACCAGCCTTCAGGCGGAATTGGTGGAACGGCGTCGGACATCAAGATCCAGGCCGAACTGATCCTGCACATGAAGAAGGTCATGGCCGAGCTGACCGCAGAGCAGACCGGCCAGACGGTGGAGAAGATCCTCACCGACAACGATCGTGACAAGTGGTTCACTGCCGCGGAAGCCCTGGAATACGGGTTCTTTGACAAGATCGCCCGTCACGCAGGATCCGTTGCCGGTGGCGGCGGAACCAACGCCAAGTAAAAGCCGAAGAAAAAGATTTCAGGAGTAAACCGATGACTTACAACTTTGGCAGCACAGCATTTGGCCACACTGCCGGCAACCTTCCTTCCAGCCGCTACGTGCTGCCTCAGTTCGAGGAACGCACACCCTATGGCTTCAAGCGCCAGGACCCGTACACCAAGCTCTTCGAGGACCGCATCATCTTCCTCGGAGTACAGGTTGACGATGCCTCGGCCGACGATGTTATGGCGCAGCTGCTCGTGTTGGAAGCTGACGACACTGACCGCGACATCACCTTGTACATCAACTCACCCGGTGGATCGTTCACGGCCATGACGGCCATCTACGACACCATGCAGTTTATCCGCCCGGAAATCCAGACGGTCTGCCTGGGTCAGGCGGCGTCAGCTGCAGCGGTCCTGTTGGCCGCTGGTGCACCCGGAAAGCGGTTGGCCCTGCCAAACGCACGTGTTCTGATCCACCAGCCCGCCCTCTCCGGTGGCCAGGGTGGTCAGGCTTCCGACCTGGAGATTCAGGCCAACGAGGTCATGCGCATGCGCGAATGGTTGGAGAACACCCTTGCCGACCTTTCCGGTCGTACCCCGGAGCAGGTCAGCAACGACATTGAGCGTGACAACATCCTCACGGCAGCCCAGGCCAAGGACTACGGTCTGATCGATGAGGTTCTGGCACCTCGCAAAATGAAGGCTGCGGCCATCACCCGCTAAGACGGTTGAATAGATGCCGGAACAGGGGAGGAATATCCCTGTTCCGGCGTTTGGTTTCCGCTCAATGTCCATGCTGTGGCTTAGAGTGGAAACTAGTTTGTAGGACGTTCCGGGCAACAGCTGTGGAACGGATAAAGTTTAGGGTAGCTTCGCCGCTGGCGGGTTAGTCGCGGAAGGACACATCAATGGCCAGGATGGGCGAAAGCACCGATCTGCTGAAGTGCTCCTTCTGTGGGAAAAGCCAGAAGCAGGTCCGCAAGCTGATTGCGGGCCCCGGTGTGTACATCTGTGACGAGTGCATTGAATTATGCAACGAGATCATCGATGAGGAGCTGTCCGAGGTGGCCGAGCTTGACGCCTTCGAACTCCCCAAGCCGCGGGAAATCTTCGACTTCCTGCAGGAATACGTCATTGGTCAGGAACCGGCCAAACGATCGCTGGCCGTGGCTGTGTACAACCACTACAAGCGCATTCAGTCCGGTCATGCCGTCAAGAGCACCACGATTTCCGGCGGCGTTCACGATGAAGTGGAAATCGCCAAGTCCAACATCCTGCTGGTAGGACCCACTGGTTGCGGCAAGACCTACTTAGCGCAAACACTGGCTCGGCGTTTGAACGTCCCGTTTGCCGTTGCCGACGCCACCGCACTCACCGAGGCTGGCTATGTGGGTGAGGACGTTGAAAACATCCTGCTCAAGCTCATCCAGGCAGCAGATTTCGATGTCAAGAAGGCCGAACAGGGCATTATCTACATCGATGAGATCGACAAGATTTCGCGCAAGTCCGAGAACCCCTCCATTACCCGTGACGTGTCCGGTGAAGGCGTGCAGCAAGCGCTGCTGAAAATTCTCGAAGGCACGGTGGCCTCAGTTCCGCCGCAGGGTGGCCGGAAACATCCGCACCAGGAATTCATCCAGATCGACACCACCAACGTGCTCTTCATTGTTGCCGGCGCATTTGCCGGACTGGAAGACATCATAGGTTCCCGCGCGGGCAAGAAGGGCATCGGCTTTGGCGCCCCGCTCAGTGCACTTAAGCAGTCAGAGGCTACTTACGCCGACGTCATGCCCGAGGACCTGCTCAAGTTCGGACTGATCCCCGAATTCATTGGCCGCCTGCCGGTCATCACGACAGTCACCCAGCTGGACCGCAAGGCCTTGATTCAGATCCTCACCGAACCCAAGAACGCCCTGGTCAAGCAGTACCAGAAGATGTTCACGCTCGACGGCGTCGAGCTTGAGTTTGATGAAGAAGCTCTTGCTGCGATTGCCGAGCTGGCGTTGGATCGCGGAACGGGGGCACGCGGCTTGCGGGCCATCCTCGAAGAGGTCCTCCAGCCTGTCATGTTCGATCTGCCCAGCAGGGAAGACATCGCAACAGTCGTCATCACGGCAGATGTTGTGGGCAAGAAAGCGGAGCCCACCTTGATCCCGCACGAGGTTGTTGCCAAGCGCCGGAACAAGTCCGCCTGACTCCCGCAGCCGTTCTTGGCTACCGAGGAATAGTTTGCGAATGCGTGCCGTTGGACTTTGTGAGCGGGCTTTGCCCGGTCCATAGCTGGAATCCATGCTCTACCAAGGAGAATTGACGTGTCCGAAACTGCTTTGAACGCCACCGAAACGGCCGACTTTTGGTTTGACCCCACCTGCCCCTTCGCATGGGTCACCTCTCGTTGGATCGGCGAAGTGGAGCAGGTTCGCAATATCAAGGTGAACTGGCATGTCATGAGCCTTTCCGTGCTCAACGAGAACAACGAAAACCTTTCCGATTTCTACAAGGAGCACATAGCCAAGGCTTGGGGACCTGTTCGTGTCATCATTGCAGCTGTCCAGGAGCACGGCGAAGAGGTCATCAAGCCCTTGTATGACGCGATGGGCACACAAATCCACAACAACGGGAACAAGGACATGGCTGACGTTATCGCCAAGGCCCTTGCCGAGACTGGTTTGCCCGCAGAACTAGCCGCCGCTGCCACGACTGACGCATACGATCTAGCACTGCGCGCCAGCCACGCAGAAGGCATCAGCAAGGTGGGCCAGGATGTTGGCACGCCCATCGTGGCCTTCAACGGAACCGCGTTCTTTGGACCCGTCATCACGCGGATCCCGCGCGGCGAGGAAGCCGGCAAATTGTGGGATGCAACCGTCACACTGGCCAGCTTCCCGTACTTCTTTGAGATCAAGCGCAGCCGCACCGAGGACCCGCAGTTCGACTAAACAAGGCAGCATGGGCCGGACACAAATTACACTAATGTAATTTGCGTCCGGCCCTTGTTTTGCCTTCTTGGCAGGCGCATACTGGTTCTTACCCAATCCGCCAAGGAAAGGGCTGATAGGTACTAAAAAATTCAGTGACCGAACTTATCTGATCATCGAGAACCGTTTCGACGGAACTCAAAAAGGGTTCGTTAGCACCGGTGACGCGGTGAAAGTCCTGAAAATCATTAGCACCCACCAGACCGCGAACGTCACACCGCGGCATGAAAGTCGAAGCCCCACCGACGGCAATTAGCCGATGGGGCTTCCCCTTTGCCCAAAAACGGGTTGCCGCCAAAAACAACCGGCCCACCTGATATCGCCGTTCACCCACTCTTCACCCCGGCGTTTCCGCAACGCTCTGCCGTGGCAACCTTCGCCGGTCATGGTTGAGGAGTGAAGGTTGCCATAGTTGCTGAATCGTTCCTGCCCGAGATGAATGGGGTCACCCATTCACTGCTGAAAATCTTGCAACATCTGGATGCGCGCGGGGATCAGGTTTTGGTCATCGCCCCATCCACGCTTGAAGACGCTCCCCGTGTGGTGGAGGGTGCAACAGTCAGGCGGCTCCCTGCAGTTCCCCTTGCCGGCTACCGGAACATCCGGATTGCCGTCGGCGGGGTGGCGCGTGTGAAAACCCTGCTGGCCGAGTTCAATCCGGACGTTGTCCACTTAGCGTCGCCGTTCGTCCTTGGATGGCGCGCCGTCAGGGGCGCCGTAGCCTTGGGCATTCCCTCGGTGGCCGTGTACCAGACTGATGTCCCCGGATACGCGGCCAAGTATGGCATGCCGTTCCTGGAAAATTGGGCGTGGCAGCGCGTGGAACGGATCCACACGGCCGCCACGAAAACATTGGTCCCCTCGAGCGACTCACTGCAGAAACTACGCGGCCACGGCATTCCGCGGGTTGAACTCTGGCGACGTGGAGTGGATATTGAGCGCTTCCATCCGGACAAGCGGAGCGTTGAGTTTCGCCAAAAAGTGGCCCCCCAAGGGCAGAAGATCATTGGCTATGTGGGGCGCCTCGCCCTTGAAAAGCAGGTTGAGGATTTGGCCGTCTTGGCGTCCATCCCGGACACCCGGCTGGTCATAGTCGGCGACGGACCGCAACGGGAGTTCCTCGCGTCAATCCTGCCGAACGCCTACTTCACGGGATTTCTGGGCGGAGACGAGCTGG
>JBKKBD010000162.1:0-25704 GCA_046714315.1 Specibacter sp. | reverse complement strand
CCCAGATAGCCCGGCCATTCACGGGCGAGCTCCTGTCCAGCAAGGGCCCACGCGGCGAATTGGCGGTGATGGCCAGGCTGGACGGTGCGGGCAATGGACACGGTCACAGGTTGAAGTTTTTGCACCGCGCAAGTCTACGGTTATTTTGCAAGCAGTGGTCACCATGTGGACTTCAGTGCGGATTCTTGGCCCTGCTCCGGACATCAACAGGGTTACTCTGCGGAAACTGTGTCTAGGCTAGGCGCGGGGTATCCATTCACGGGCGGGGCATTTAATGGCCGGGCCGTTTGTGGGTTCCAGGCGTGGCGATCAAACCCAGAATGACGGTGACAACAATAGTGACAGCAATAGCAGCGGCAAGTCCCATCATGTCCGTGACGAGTCAGCTCCTTGTTCAAGGACCGGCATCCGGTCCGTTGAGCGATCGCGGCAGCGGGAAGAATCCTCGCGCGGTCACCTGCTTCAATCATGAACGCTTCGGAGCATTTTCTCCAGAGACCAGCCTTCCCGGGCTATGAGATGCGCCCGTTCTGCTAGCTGCGGCTGTCCGGGAAGGTACCATCGCAGAACAACCATCTCTCACGAGCGGAGCTCCCCATGCAACTCGGCGCATTTTCGGTCAGCCTTACGGTTCAGGACATCCACGCATCCCTCGCGTTCTATGAAAAATTGGGTTTCAGCAAACATGTCGGTGACATCAGCCAAAACTGGATCGTCCTGAAAAATGGTGTCGCCGTCGTTGGGCTTTTCCAAGGGATGTTCGAGAAGAACGCCTTGACCTTTAACCCCGGCTGGAACCAGGACGCCCAGGGAATTGGGGATTTCACTGATGTCCGGGAAATTCAAAAACAGCTCCGGGAGCAGGGCGTGGAGTTCATGGCCGAGGCTGATGAATCAACCGCGGGGCCTGCAAGCTTTGTTGTTGTCGACCCTGATGGCAACCCGGTCATCGTGGACCAACACGTGTAGCCTCCTGGATCAGTTGGTCCCTGGCAATGTGCTCACACGCTCACACGCTCACACGAGTGTAGCGATTCGGCGTACCCCTGCCTGTATCTGCTGGATCGAGGCAGCACTGAAAGACAGCCTGATATGCGGTGCGGACGGTTCGTCCACGTAGTAATGCTTGCCGTCGCCGATGAGTACGCCCGCATTTTGGGCTGCAACTGTCAGCGCTGTGGAGTCGCTTCCTTCCGGCAGTCTCACCCAGAGGTGGATCCCGCCGGTGGGGACGTTGACCACACGCGCTCCCGGCATGGAATCGTGGACTTGCGCAACCATGGCGTCGCGCCTTTCGAGCAGGCCAGAGCGAAGACGCTTGATGTGGCGGGGCCAGGCTCCTGAGGTTAGCAAACCGAGTGCGATTTCTTGCGCCAGCGGGGGGACACACATGTCATCGGCTATGCGGGCGCTGCGCAATCGTTCCCCGGCTGGACCCCGAGCAGCGATGGCACCCACGCGCAGGCCAGGGGCCGCGGGCTTGGAGAGTGTCGCAATGGAAACAACGTGGCCATCCGGATCTTGGGTGAATAGTGGCGGTGGCGCGGCTCCATCCAAGGAAAGATTTCGGGCCCAGTCATCCTCAATAATGAATGCGCCATGGTGCTTGGCCAGTGCCAGCACCTCAACCCGACGTGCGGCACTCAGGATTGCACCCGTCGGATTGGCATAGCAAGGCTGGAGGTAGATGAGCTTCGCGTGCGTTCGTTCAAGGGCGTTGGCAAGTTTGTCGGGCAGGATCCCGTCGGCGTCGGAGGGCACAGCCGCCAATCCCAAGCCCGCTGCCTGGGCAGCAATGGTCGCCCCGGGGTAGCTGGGACTCTCGGTGATCAGGGTGCTTCCCGGATCCGCGAGCGTGCGCATGGCAAACACCAAGGATTGTTGTCCACCGGGCATGATCAACATGTCATCGACCTCGGCACTGAACTCTGCGGCAAAGGCGCGACGTAATTCCGGCAGTCCCATGGGAGGTGCCATGGTCCAGGCTCGATGGCTTTTCGCAGCCCGCACCCCGATGGTGCGCAGCTCATCGAATGGCTGAAGTTCCGGCGCCAGATAACCCCAGGACAGTTGCACATCTTCGGCGCCGTGACTACCGGGCCTGCTCACGCGGCCCGGTTCCACCCTGGATCGACCCAAGGCAGAGGACTGCCAGGCGTAGTCGGGCTCGGGTGGTATTTCCATCTTGGCAACGAAGGTCCCCCGCCCGGGCTCTGCCCGGACCATCCCTAATGCGGACAGGGTCGTGATGGCCTGCGTGATGGTCACGGGGCTTGCCCCATAGGTCTTGGACAACTCCCGCACCGAGGGAAGCTTGTCCCCCGCACGCATGGAGGCCGCCTGGAGCTTGAGCATCTCGGCGATCTCAGCTGCCCTGTTATCAATAGCCATGCAGTAATTAGATAACGTTATTGTCCATGGGCAAAGAATGTGACTGCGTGTTCCGGGGTGCCACGCGCTACAGGCCGTTACGTATTTGGCCGCCACGCGCCGTCGACCGTGAACAACGCTCCTGGCCTGACCTCGATGGCGCCCCACGCGAGGGCAGGCGCCGCCTTGGCCCATTCGAGCGCCGCGTTCAGGTCGGTTACATCGATCACAATGATTCCACCCAATTGGTCCTTTCCGTTCGCGAATGGCCCAGTCTCGAGGTGCGGTGAATCGTCCACAAGCGTCAGCGTGATCGTTTCCGACGACGGTTTTAGCACCTCGGCACTGACAAGAACTCCAGCATGGTGGAGAGACGAGGCGTAGCTACTGAAGGCGCGTTGCCCCTCGGCCATCGCCTCCGCGCTCAACGAGGCGGGGTCCATCTCCGGATAATGTAGAAGCAGTGTGTATCGCATACCTCATTCTCCTTCTTCATGAATTGCCCGTCCATGCTTACTCGCAGATGATCCCTCTGCCAGCACCTTGACGTCCCGCAATACGGCCACATAGCGTAAAGGCACAATCGGTCGACGGAAGGTACTGCACCCGTGCGCAAATTGGTCTACTTTATTTCACTCTCCCTGGACGGCTTCATTGCCGGCCCTGGGGACGAGGTTGATTTCTTCGCCGGGTCCGATGATTACATGCAGCGCATGACCCGCGATTATGCGGACCTTTTGCCACACCATGCACGGGAGCAGCTGGGCCTCTCGGAGCGGCCACTGGCCCGCTTCGACACAGTGGTTATGGGCCGTCGAAGTTATGATCCAGCCCTTCAAATGGGTGTCACCAGCCCCTACTCGCACCTTCGGCAAGTGGTATTTTCGCGGAGCATCACCTCATCTGACCCTCAGGTGCAGATAACGGCAGCAGATCCTCTGGACACCATCCGCGGGCTCAAGGCTGAAGCATCTTCCTTTGATATTTACCTTGCCGGCGGTGGGCAACTGGCCGCAGCCCTGCTGCCTGAAATAGACGAGCTCATCATCAAGCGGTATCCAGTCATCATTGGTTCCGGACTGCCCGCCTTTGCTCATGGATTCACTTCAGCCCAGTTCTCCATGGTTGAGAACGTCACCTTCGCATCGGGCAACTCGATCACGAGGTTCACGCCGCAGCGCGAGTGAAGAACGCATCAGGCTAGAATCGCCCCATCTGCAGGTGCTCATCAAGGAGAACGATCGTGAAACTGACATTGACCGAATTCGTGAGCCTTGACGGGGTGTCGCAGGGTCCGGGTTCGCCCGACGAGGACACCACTGGCGGGTTCACCCAAGGCGGATGGTTGGTTCCTCATATGGACCAGGCTTTCATCGACCAGGCTTCCGAATGGCTCGGGCTGGCCGACGCACTCCTGCTGGGACGCCGTACTTATGATGCGTTCGCGCGGGACTGGCCACAGATCGATGACCCGAACGATCCGTTCACCGGGCGCATGAACAGCCTGCCCAAGTACGTCGCCTCCAATTCATTGACGGAAGGTTCATGGAATCCCACCACAGTCCTTTCCGGGGACACAGCCGCCGCCATTGCAGAGCTCAAGGCGGTGCCCGGTCGGGAAATTCAGATCCACGGAAGCGCATTGCTGGCGCAGTCCCTTTTTGCTGCCGGGCTGATCGACGAACTTCGTCTAGTTGTGGTTCCGGTTGTTGTGGGCAGCGGCCGCCGACTCTTCCCCGATGGCAGTGCACCCACCGGCTTGCGCTTGGTTTCCAGTCGCACCACCCCCGGAGGCCTCGCCTTACAGACCTACCAGGTCACGGGAAGCGCTGACTACGCCACCTACACGGGCGTTTCAGATATTCCTTCCTCCTGACGGACGACGGCGTGGGGCGCGTTCGCTGGAGGCTCGCCCCACGCGGACGTTCTCAGGGATCGCCGGTCCCGGTCTTGCAATCGAACATCGACTTAGGAGAAATACGCATGGGTACATGGGATGCATCAGCCTTCGGCAACGACGACGCTGCCGATTTTTTGTACGCGTTTGACGACGCCGATACCCTGGCGAAAGTTGTCCCGATTCTTGAGAACGCCTTGGACGCAGTCCTTGAAGCGACAACAGAGATTGAATCCTCGGAAGGTTCTGTCGGCGTAGCGGCCGCTGCACTCGTGGTTGCCTGGAATGAACAGGCAATGCTTGCCAACCTGACTAGCGAAACGTTGTCCCCTTGGCCGCGGACCAACGAGCCGCTACCTGAACGTCTCCCCGCGAAAGCCTCGAAGGTGCTGGACCGTATGCTCACCGCGGAAGAAAACGAGCTGGCGGAACTCTGGGAGGAAGCCGAAGAGTTACCTGAGTTCACTACTGAACTCTCGCGTTGGCGATCACGTTTGGCGTAGGCGACGGGTTTGCCATTCGATTATCTTTTGCGTTCCGAGAGCAGGACACGGCAGGATGAGTTCATGACCATCGAGGAACTGTACCGAGACCTGCACGCGCATCCGGAACTATCTTTTGAGGAGACACGTACGGCAGCCATCGCCGCAGCTGAGCTCCGTGCCGCCGGGTTCGATGTCATCGAGGGCATTGGGATTACGGGGGTAGCCGGGGTGCTTCGAAATGGCGCCGGACCCACTGTACTGCTGCGCGCTGACATGGATGCGCTGCCAGTTATGGAAGACACCGGCCTTGCATATGCGAGCACCGTTGCCGGTGTCATGCACGCCTGCGGACACGATGTGCACGTTGCGTGTCTGATCGGTGCGGCCCGGGACCTGTCCGCCACGAGAGCGGAATGGTCCGGCACGGTCGTCGCCGTATTCCAACCCGCTGAGGAGGCAGGCGGCGGCGCCCAAGCGATGCTCGATGACGGATTGTATGAGAAAGTGCCGGTCCCGGATGTGGTGCTTGGCCAGCACGTCGGCCCCGCGCCTGCCGGGATGGTCGGCGCTCACCCCGGTGCGGCCTTTGCCTCGGCCGACAGTATCGACATCACAGTGCGTGGACGCGGTGGCCACGGATCTCGGCCCGAGACGACCATCGATCCGATCGTGATCGCGGCGGCCGTCGTGGGACGGCTGCAGACCATCGTCTCCCGGGAAATCTCTCCGCAAGACACCTCCGTTGTGACCGTCGGCCGGATCAACGCCGGCACAAAGAACAACATCATCCCGGATAGCGCCGAGCTCGGGCTGAGCATGCGCGCCTACAGCGAAGACGTGCGGGTGCGCATCATTGCCGCGATCAAGAGGATAGCTAACGCCGAGTCTGCGGCGTCGGGGGCGCCAGATCCCCTAGTCGAATTTGCCGAATCGTTTCCGGTTACTGTCAACGACCGCGTTGCTACCGAACGCACGATGGCTTCATTTCGGTCAGAGTTTGGCGACGAGGCTGTTGTCGACCCTGGTCCCGTCTCCGGCAGTGAAGACGTTGGGTTGCTCGCGACGGCTGTGGGTGCGCCTCTGGTCTACTGGATACTTGGTGGCGCAGACCCGCAAAGGTACCTTGCGGCCGCGAAGGAGGGCACCATTGACCGCGACATTCCCTCGAATCATTCATCCCACTTCGCTCCGGTAATCCAACCCACCCTTGATCGCGGTATCGCTGCGCTGGTCACTGCTTGCCGCGAGTGGCTGCAATCATGAGCCCTTCGGCTAATTGATCATTTGAGACGACGTGAAGCTGGGTTCACGGTCTACTGCTGGGAACATGTGGGTATGGGAAATTTCATGCAGTCATTGGCAACTAACATTGTCAGTGCCGTTGGCCCCGGCCGTCGATTAATTGCAATCGACGGCATCGATGGAAGCGGCAAGACATCCTTCGCCGCTAGCTTGGAAGCCGAGATTCAGGATCGACCTGTGATCACCATCCATGCCGACAACTTCCTGAACCCCCAAGCCATTAGGCACGCCAAAGGACGTACATCACCGGAAGGGTTCTGGGAGGACACCTATAACTACGCAGCCCTACGCGACCTAGTGTTGGTACCGCTCGCTGCGAACGGGGACGGCTGGTACTCGCCGGCATCCTATGACCACCACGAAGACCAAATCGCAATTGGCGAATTATTATGGGCTCCCTCAAATGCACTGGTTCTTGTGGAAGGCATGTTCCTGCACCGCGATGAACTCACTTCCCGCTGGGATGCCTCGGTGTTTCTGGACGTCCCATTCAGGGGAACCGCCGCTCGAATGGCGCTCCGCAATGGCAGCAATCCGGACCCGGAGCACCCATCGATGCGCCGGTACGTCGCAGGACAGCGGCTCTACTTCGCGGCAGCCCGGCCCTGGGAACGAGCCACGTTCGTTGTGGACAACACGGACTTCACCTCACCCAAAGTCATAGCTCTGGACATGGTTTCAGCATTCGAATAGAGCTTCTCAACTGGCCAGTGCTCTGAATTCCATACTTCGCAGAACCTCGGCAGCTGACCTTGCAGGGAACTCACGGCGCAAACGTCGAAACTGGATTCTCGCCGTGTATTAGGTCATCGGGCACATTTCGGTCTTCGACGCTTCGGTTTGGTCCTGGATTAGCGCCCGGCGCCTGTCAATAGCGTCCGGGATGAGAGTAAGCAGTCCGGCAATGGCGAAAAGTGCACCAATCCACAGGGGTGCGAGCAGGCCAAGGCCGGAGTCCACGACGATGCTTCCGAGCGAGGTACCCAAAAGGATTCCACCGGTTACTACGGTGGGAAGCATCGACATGATCACTGGATGCTGACCACCGGCGGCGATCGTACGGGCCGCGTGCGCAGAGTTCAGCGACACACCACTGATACCAATGGCGATCATCGCCAAGATCACAATCGGCAACGACGTCGGCGCGGCCCAGAACGAGAGTAGGCCGGCTGCGAGGATGATCATGCCAACCGTAAGTACACGGGCGGGGCCGGTGGAAGTCAGCCGACCCACCGCCCAGTTCCCAACCACAGACGCGGCACCATAGAGAGCCAGCAACCACGGCACAACGTTGGGGTCGACGCCCGTGACGCGTTCAAGGATGGTCGGAAAGAATGCGAAGCCAAGGAGAGTTCCACCGATGGAGAGTCCGGCGGTCGCGAGTGTCAACCACAATCTACGATTTGAGAGTGGGCGCAGCATCTCGCGCACCGGGAGGCTTGGGGTGCCAGTCGTGGAGGGAACGAAGATGAGAATCGCGGCGCTAGCTACCAATACCGCAATGGTATCTATGTGGAAGGCCCACTGCCAGGTGACGGCGCGGCCAGCGAATGTCGCGAGCGGCAGACCCAGGGCCGTTCCGATTGTCACGCCCGCGAAAATCGTGGCTGTCGCCCGAGGTTGTGCAGCCCCGGTTACAAGCCGTGTCGCGGTGCCAAGCGCGATCGCAAAGTAAGCCGACATCATCGCTCCCGATACGAAGCGCATGGAAAGCATGACTGTCCAGGGAGCCAGAACTCCGATCACCTGCGCCACCGCAAAGGCCACGAGTAGCCCAGCAAGAACGACGCGAGGCCCAAAGCGTGACAACGGCATACCAAGCAGCCAGGGCCCAACCACCTGACCGGCAGCGAAGCCGGAAATCAACAGCGCCGCGGCACCGATCGAAACACCAACACCATCAGCAATACTCGGCAACAGGCCGGCGGCCATAAATTCGCTCGTGACCATCGCGAAAATGCCACCAGCAATCAACCAAATAGTAGCCGGAACACGCTCCCTGAGCGTCACCGTCCGAACGGGCTCGAGTCGACGGGTAGCAGTTTCAGGCATAGTTTCTCCTCCAAATAGACGGGCGCTTGCTGTTCGCGGGTAGCCCTCGAGAGCGGCAACTCTCGGTGGCTCCGACGTATTCCCTCGAGCCTCCAAATGCGCGACCGAATGCAGAACTACCTAATGCGTCCCTGTCGGGCTCGGGAATCGGGAGTGGTCATCGTGAGTCCTGACACGTTCTGGTGCCGATTCGACACCCGGTTTTGGGCCCCACAACAGGGGCTCATGATCTGCTGATACTTTTGGCGAATGACAGACGTGGTCATTGGCCCGAATGACATCTTCGACGTTCCTCGCGGTATCGAAAACTGTCCCAAGGCCGGTTTCACTACGCCGTCCGTGTGCTGCCGCTCAGAGCAAATGTGCTGTTGAACCGAGGAGAACCACATGAGGCACCCTGAGACCTTGCTCAATTTTGGGCAACTTGACGTCGGTGAACTGCCCGACCGGCTACGGCGTACGCGCTGGTCGCCCGAATGGCCTGTGACAGGTTGGGCCGGGGCACTGACCAAGCTGAGTTGCCCTAGCACCGCGCGACGATCTCAGGGACTCCCTTGAACTATCTGAGATTCGAAGGTGAACCAGGAGCTCTCCCGATCGTTCCAGCATTGCCTGGCTTCCCTTTCTCGCCACAGCGCCCGACCCACGCTGAGCAGACTCACGATATCTGGCACCAGCTGATGGTCGATGAGCTCGACATTGAACGCTACGCCGCCCACGGGGGCGTTTTGGGCGCCAATATCACTTCTCCTGTTGCGGAGGCACACCCGGAATCGGTGATTGGGATACAGCTTCTCGCAGTGGCCGCCCCCGCCGATCTCGCTGCAGTACCGCTCACGGGTGACGAACAGCAGACCCGTCCGCTGAGTCTGGCGCCGTCGCTGTCCGATTCACCTGCGGGCCTCGGGGCATGGAGCGACGCAGACGGATTCTTTTCCGCGAGATTTAGCGACGACTTCCTGCTCACGCAGGCATCCCTATACTGGTTCACGAACTCGATCTCGACGTCGTTTCAGCCGTATTGGGAGTTCGGGACCCCGCTGACGGCCAGGGTTGGTCGCGTGGAGGACACTTCGCACCCAATGAAGAGCCTGACTTGCTGGCCGAGGACCTGAAGGAATTTCTGCGTCCATTGCGGTAGTTCAGATCCGCAAATGGAGGCTTGTCGCTACGTCAAAAGTTCACGTTAGCCGATTCGTCGACGGGGCTCACCGGACAACAGCCGCCGACGAAAGTGATCCAGCGGCTGGCACGAGCAAGCTTTTTGTTTCTACGCATTTAGGGTGGAAGGATGCTACTGCTCGTGGATTTGGATAACACTTTGATCGACAGGGCCGCCGCGTTCAACTCCTGGTCCAACGACTTCGTGCATATGCTCGGACGGCCGGCATCGGAGGCAGCCTGGCTTATCGGGGCTGACCGTGACGGCTACGAAGCACGGGATTCACTGGCGCGCGCCATGAAGGAACGCTACAACCTTGATATCACTGTCGAAGATCTTGTGGAAAAGCTCCTCTACGAACATGTGGACTCGATGCACATTGAGCTAGCCACCACGCAGGCTCTCACCAACGCCAAGTCTCATGGGTGGAGGATAGCCATTGTCAGTAATGGCACAACGTCCCAGCAGGCACTCAAAATCCAGACGGTGGGTCTCGGACCCTATCTGGATGGTGTTGTCATTTCTGAATCGGCAGGCGTCAAGAAGCCAGATCCCGAGATTTTCCGGATCGCAGCCCGCCGGCTGGGTCTAGAACTCACTGGCGGTTGGATGGTCGGCGATCATCCCATCGCAGACATCGCTGGTGGACGGGCAGCCGGGCTAGAAACGGGCTGGGTTTCGCGAGGTAAGGAGTGGTCTGTGGAAATACCCTATCCAACGCTCGTGGCAGACACAGCCGCCGAGATCATCGACGCAATTGTCCGCCAGAGCCCGCGTGGCAGCTGACCGGACATAGCTGTCCCCATTGGCCATCTGGGATGTTGATCGATTCGCTCGCCGTCGACGCGACGGGAGGGCACGTTCCCGTCCGCTATTTCACTACCCATAGTGAGTCCGGTCGATATGTCGAGCACTTCTTCTGGTTAGTTGTAGAGTCGGAGAAAATTGGGCAGCTCGGAGGAATTATGAGATTGCATCACGTACAGCTTTCAATGCCTAAGGGTGCAGAAGACCAGGCTCGGTTGTTCTACTCAGACGCGCTGGGGCTGACCGAAGTTGAGAAGCCCCCATCGCTTGCCGGCCGAGGTGGCTGTTGGTTTCGCGCATTTGAAGGCACCGCTGTCGTGGCGGAAATCCACCTAGGCGTCGAATCCGGGTTTAGTCCAGCCCACAAGGCACACCCAGGATTAGTGGTGGCTTCAACGGTAGAACTGGAGGATTTAGCGACCAGAATCCAGTCAGCTGGCTTCGATCTTTCGTGGGAGGAACGGCACACCTTTGAAGGCTACGAGCGCTTCCATTGTCGAGATCCATTCAGTAATCGGGTTGAAGTACTCTCACGTCTCACGCTTTGACGGCAGAGGAACTCTTCGATTGGACTGTTGGGACACGTAAGGTGGGCCGCACTCCGCTACAACCGGGATGTCCATCTCAGACATTCTGGAGGATCCGGACCTTGTGGCGGGCGGCATGTAAGACTTGTGACATGGATCTGGACGTTACACCCGCGCTGACCATTCCGGCCTCGGAGCTGGGATGGCGGTTCTCGCGGTCGTCGGGACCCGGTGGGCAGCATGTAAACACCTCGGACAGCCGGGTTGAGCTGTTTTGGAACCCGATGGGGTCGGCTGCTCTGACGGATGAGCAACGAGTCCTGTTGGCCGAGCGGTTGGGACGTCGCTTGGTAGCCGGGGTTCTCACCGTGGTGGCCTCCGAGCAACGCTCCCAACTGCGCAACCGTGAGATTGCCCTAGCGAAAATGGCGGAAATTATCGCCACCGGCCTCGCGCCGGCGGGGCCGGCTCGCCGCGCCACCAAACCAACCCGCGGTTCCAAGCGCCGACACCAGGCCGCCAAGTCGCAGCGCTCAACCACGAAATCCTTACGAAAACGACCTCCTGCGGACTAGCGGCCATCGCCACGCACAATTACATATGTACGGCCGCCACGCCGGAGTTGACCGCGGTGTGTTCGCGGCTGCGGTACATCAGGGCCGTCACGATGGCACCAACCACCAGAAGAATGACACAGGCGAGGTAGGCGCCCTGGTAACCACTGACAAGTGATTCAAGCTGACCCTCGCCTGAGTCAACGGCGGTGATGGTGGCACCTGCGACGAGGGTGTTGAGGACTGCCAGACCTATGGAACCACCGAGCTGCTGCGAGGCATTCACGGCAGCCGATGCGGCACCCGCGTGGTGCCGGTCTACGCCCAGTGTGCCAACACTGAGCGCTGATGAAATGATGGCGCCTAGACCGATAGCGATGATGAACATCGGGACTGCAACGTGCAGAGCGTAACCGCTGTCGGCCTTGGCCAGCATGAGCAGGATCGTACCGATGGCGGAGACCAACATGCCGGCCGGAACTAACATCTTGGCTCCAAGTTTGGGCATCAGAATCGACGTTGAAAGCATGGCGGAAATCATGATGCCCAGGCACAGCGGCAACACAGCCAATCCGGTCTGCAACGGCGTGAAGCCCAGAACAATCTGCAGATAGTAGACCAGGTATAGGTTCACCCCGAAGATGACAGCGCCCGCAACAAAGATGGCCAGCATGGAGGCGCCGCGATCCCGATGAGTCACGATATGCAGGGGCAGCAGAGGGGATTTTCCCTTACGCTGGATCATTACAAAGACGATCAGGAATACGATGCCGGCTGCAAGGAATCCCCACGTGCTGCTGCTTGAAAAACCGTGCTCTTCGGCGTTCGTGAATCCGAAGACCAGGGAGAAGAAGCCTAAAGTGGCGAAGACTGCACCGGGTACATCCAGTTTGACACCACGCTCGCGCACGGTTGGTGCGATGGCAATGACACCAACAATGAAGGCGACGGCGGCAAACGCGATGTTCACGTATAGCGTCCAGCGCCAGGTCATGAATTCCGTGAGGACTCCGCCAAGCAGAAGGCCGACGGCGCCACCTGCACCTGCCAAGGCCCCGTAGATGCCAAAGGCTTTACCTCGTTCGGCCGGATCCGTGAAGGTGGTGGTGAGCAGCGACAAGGCCGCCGGGGCCAGCAGCGCCGCGAAAATTCCTTGCAGTACGCGGGCTGCCAACAGGACGCCGAAGGTCGGAGCCGCACCACCCAACGCGGAGGCCACAGCAAAGCCAACCAGTCCGATGAGGAAGATTTGTTTGCGCCCCATTAAGTCAGCAATGCGACCGCCGAGCAGGAGCAGTCCTCCAAAAGCGAGGGCGTAGGCCGTGATGACCCATGGACGGAGCGTGTCGGAAAACCCAAGGTCAATCTGGGCGCTGGGCAGAGCCACATTCATAATCGTTGCGTCCAGAACCACCATGAGCTGGGACATGCCAATGGCAATCATTGACCACCATCGCAGGGCGGTCCATTGTGGATCCGGAGTGGATGGTGGGGTCTGGTTGACCTGTGTCGGTTGCGTTGCAGTACTCATATACCTTGCCTCTTGCGAATCATGAAGCCATTCCACCGGAATAGCTATTCCAACACTCTACTACATGCGGAACAGCTATTCCGCAGTGCTTAGTAACACGTTAGACTTGAGTTGACTTCGCTTACGTCCACCTACCACCGGAAGCTTCGCCCGCATGTCGTTGACGCCATCATTACCGACCCACCCACCCGCCAGCCAGAGCGCCGACGCGGGCAACGCCGTCGTACCTGCCCAAGCAGAAGCCGGACCTGACCGCGATCGGCAGCTGCATGAGGCGGCCCATGAGTTATTTTCGAGCAAAGGACTTGGGGTCCCCCTAGCTGACGTGGCCAAGGCAGCTGGCATCGGTGTAGCCACCCTGTACCGCCGCTATCGAGATAAGGATGTTTTGATCCTTGACGTCTACCGGGAACACATGGCGCATGCCGAGAAACTATCCGTCGAGGCAAACGAGTATCCCGAGGCATGGGAAGGGCTCGTGTACTTCTTGAGCCGGAGCACGGACCAGTTCATGGCCGATCGCGGTATGCGCGAATTGATTCTTGGCGGCTACGTTGGCGGTGTCGGTTGGGCCAGGGGCTCGTCCCACCAGGAACTGATCCAGGCCCTGGATACCCTGGAACAGCGAGTCACTGGGCAACTTGAGCATCTGGTGGCGCGAGCAAAGGCACAGCACACGGTCCGGAGCGATTTTGAGCCGACGGACGTGCTCCTCATGTCAGCCATGGCCAACGCGGCTGCGCCAGTCAAGGAGTCCGGCTGGCCGGTGTCCGGTCAGCGCGCGCTTCAGCTGCTGATCGAGGGCATCCGCCCGCCCAAGTAAGCCATTGCGGCGACCACCTGAGCTTGGACGCCGACGGCCAGGGTCGGATCAATGATGGGGGCAAAGTACGGAGAATGATTCGCCGGAATATCTGCATCGAGCGCGCCACGGCTCGATGCGGCCCGATATTGTTCCGGATCACTGCCGCCAAGGAACCAGTAACTATAAGGGACACCGAATGCGTCGGGGATGGCGCTGAAGTCTTCGGAGGCTGTCTGCCGCGCCGCTGGATGCACGGCCTCGTGACCAAAATGGGTCGTAAAAGCGTCAGTGATTAGCTCCGTAACACCGGCGTCGTTGTTCGTGAGCGGGAACTGATCGTAAAACTCAAACTCCGGCTGCTTAGGTGATCCGGCTGCAGCGCATTCACCCGTCACGATCCGCTTGATGGCGGCTAGGACGCGGTCGCGGACGGCGTCATCATAGCTACGGATGTTCAGCAGCATCGTGGCGCGGTCGGGGATGATGTTGGATTTTAGGCCAGCATTCAACGCACCCACGGTCACCACGGCGAACTCCCCCGGCTTGACCTCTCGCGAGACGATCGTCTGCAACTTCAGCACAATGGACGCAGCCAGAACCACAGGATCCACCGACATGTGCGGCATGGACCCATGCGAACCCTTTCCGTAGACCGTAACCTTAATAGAATCAGCTGCGGATAGGACGGGCCCGGCGGCTGTGGCCAGCGTCCCTGCGGGTAGCGGCATCACATGCTGGCCAAGGACGACGTCGGGCTTGGGCACCTTGCCGACGAGGCCGTCCTTGACCATGACGCGGGAGCCGCCTCCGGCTTCCTCGGCGGGCTGGAACAAGGCAATATAGGTCCCCGACCACGCGTCGTGCCGCTCGGCCATCAGCCGTGCGGCACCGAGCAAGGCCGTGACATGAACGTCGTGACCACAGGCATGCATAACGCCATCAACCCCGGACGAGTATGGCAGTCCGGTGGCCTCGGTGACTGGCAGTGCGTCCATGTCGGCACGCGACATCACTGTGGGACCCGCCCCGTTAACCAGAACGCCTACTACTCCCGTGCCACCGATGTGCTGCACAGAGTAGCCAAAGGTTTTGAGTTGATCGCTAACGAGGCGGCTGGTCGCATGCTCCTGGAAGCTCAGTTCAGGATTTTGATGCAACTGCTTGTACGTCTCGGTGAGCCAGTCCATCGCGGGTGCGAGAGCGGCGAGGACTTCTCTTTCCGGAGCAGCGCTTGCTTGGTTCATGCCACAACGCTATCTGAAAAAGCCATGGCGTCGATGCGCAGACTTAGTCCCGCGGGGGTATCCGCGCCAGTTGCCATGGTGTTTGGATCTCAATCCTAGAATGATTCAAGCAGTAGTAGGCCATAGACGGTGGAGCACCCACCCTCATTGAGTGACAACCACCGAACCACCGAAAGCGAAAATCATGCCCCACTTCGATTTAGTCATCATCGGCACAGGATCCGGCAACTCCATTCCGGGACCGGAGTTCGATCATTGGGACATCGCCATCGTTGAAGACGGCTTGTTTGGCGGGACCTGCCTGAATGTGGGGTGCATCCCCACCAAAATGTACGTCCATCCGGCAGAGTTGGCCGACGCCGCCCGCCACGGCCGCCCACTGGGCATCAATGCACAACTGAACTCGGTGGACTGGCCAGCCATCCGGGACCGCATCTTTGCTCGTATCGACGCCATTGAAGACGGCGGCCGCGCGTACCGAGAAGGGGCCGAATGCCCCAATATCACCGTATTCTCCGGACGTGGTCGCTTTACCGGGCACAAGAGCCTGCACGTTGACATGCACGACGGCGGCACGGCCCAGGTGACGGCCGATAGATTTGTCCTTGCTGCAGGCTCGCACGCCGTGGTCCCCCACGTGCCGGGACTCGCCACAGTGGCCGGTTCAGACACAGTGGCCGGTTCAGACACGGCGGCCGGGAGCGGCGGGGCACCATTCCACACTTCGGATACCATCATGCGCATCGCCGAGCTGCCGGCCAGCATCATCGTTCTGGGCGGCGGCTATATTGCCGCGGAGTTCGCCCACGTATTCTCCTCGTTTGGTGTGAAGGTAACCCAGATAGCCCGTGGCAAGCGCCTGCTCAAGTCACAGGACGCAGATGTATCCGCCCAATTCACACAGGAAGCATCTGCGCGCTATGAGGTCCTGTTGGAGACAACGGTGAGCCACGCAGCGAAGTCCGGCGACGGCGTCGAACTTGAATTAAGCGGACCCAACGGGGCAGCAACGATCACGGCGGACATTCTTCTGATCGCCACGGGACGCCGCCCCAATGGTGCGGGCCTTGAAGTTGAGAAGACGGGCGTGGAGCTTGATGGCCACGGACGTGTTGTGGTGGACAAGTTCCAGCGCACGCGTGTTGCCGGAATCTTTGCCCTCGGGGATGTTTCCTCCCACTACCAGCTCAAGCACGTCGCCAACCACGAAGCCAAGGTGGTCAAACACAACCTGGCCACGCCGGAAGCCCCGAAGAGCTCGGACCACCGGTTCGTTCCTGCCGCGGTCTTCACAGACCCACAGATTGCCTCTGTGGGTATCACCGAAGATCATGCCATCAAGGCCGGCATTCCCTATGCCGTGAAGGTACAAAAGTATGGTGACATTGCTGCCGGCTGGGCGCGGGAGGATTCGGGACACTTCCTGAAGGTGCTGGCCGACCCTGCCACGGGGTTGTTGCTGGGAGCCCATGCGATTGGTCCGGAGGCGGCCACCGTCATCCAACCCCTGATTCAGGCCATGCACTTCGGCCAGAGTGCCCACGAGGTGGCCCGGAACCAATACTGGA
This sequence comes from Specibacter sp., assembly GCA_046714315.1. GTDB lineage: Bacteria > Actinomycetota > Actinomycetes > Actinomycetales > Micrococcaceae > Specibacter. Next base: position 9,400 of record JBKKBD010000162.1, on the reverse strand, counting down.
TCCACCCGGCCTTGTCCGAGGTGGTGGAGAATGCTCTCCTGGGCTTACCCGAACCAACTGCCAGCTAGCCGCGGCAGCCCCAAAAAGGAGGAAGACCCCTAAGTCACGGGTGTCTTCCCCCTTTTGTTCTCGCTTTTTACGCCAGAACTTGGCGCTTCGAGGAGATCACGCCGGTGTCGAAACCGGCAAGATGCAGTCCACCATGGAAGCGGGCGTGCTCAATCTTGACGCAGCGATCCATGACCACGTCCAATCCGGCAGCCTCGGCTTTCGCAGCAACCTCCTCGTGCCACGAGCCCAGCTGCAACCACAGTGTTTTGGCACCCACCGCGAGCGTCTCTTCCAGAACGGACGGAAGATCATCGTGGCGGCGGAATACATCCACCAGATCCGGAACCTCGGGTAAATCAGCGAGTGACTTGTAGACCGGCTGGCCCAAGATCTCCGTGGCTACCGGGTTCACAAAATACACGCGGTATCGGCTGGAGGACAGCAAGTACGTTGCCACGAAATAGCTTGCGCGCGAGGGTTTGTCGGAGGCTCCAACAATGGCGATGGACTGGGTCCGTCGCAAGATGGCCAACCGTTCCGGAGCCGAGGGACCTACCCAGATGCGTTCGGTGGCGCTCATGCGTTTGCTCCGATCGTGCAGGACGGGGCCGCGTCGTCTTCGGCGGATTCCGCGCTGGCCTTGGCTGAAAGAGATTCCTGAGCAATAGTCAACGCCTGGTCAAGATCCCACAGGATATCGGCCAAGTCTTCGAGCCCCACGGAGATTCGAATCAGGTCCTCGGGGACGCCGGCTGCATCGAGTTGATTGGCCGTGAGCTGCTGGTGCGTGGTGGACGCCGGGTGCAGCACCAAGGTCCGGGAGTCACCAATATTGGCCAGGTGGCTGGCTAACTGCAGCGAGTCGATGAACGTCTTTCCGGCAGCACGGCCGCCGCGTACACCGAAGGCAAACACTGAGCCAACGCCCTTGGGCAGGTACTTCTGGCCCCGCACAAAATCTGGGTGGCTAGGCAGTCCGGCAAACTTAACCCAGGAGACGCGCTCGTCTGCTTCGAGCCATTCTGCCACCGCGGCGGCGTTGCGCAGGTGTTCATCCATGCGCTGAGGCAAGGTCTCAACACCCTGCAGCAACTGGAACGCGGACTGAGCCGAGAGTGCCGGACCGATGTCACGCAACTGCTCGGAGCGCAACTTGGTCAAGAAACCATACTCGCCAAAGTTGCCCCACCAGGACACATTGCCGTAGGACGCAACCGGCTCGGTCATCGAAGGGAAATTGCCGTTGCCCCAATTAAAGCGGCCCGATTCAACCACAACACCGCCAAGCGTGGTGCCATGCCCACCAAGGAACTTAGTGGCCGAGTGAATGACGATGTCGGCCCCAAATTCGATGGGTCGGATCAAGTACGGCGTGCTCAGCGTGGCATCCACCACGAGCGGTACGCCGGCCGCGTGGGCCACAGCAGCCAGGCCTTGCAGGTCGGCGATGTCTCCGGAGGGGTTGGCCACGATCTCGGTGTAGACGGCTTTCGTGTTCTCCTTGATGGCGGCCGCAAAATCGGCCGGATCATTTGAATCGATGAAGGTCGTGTCCACGCCGAATCGGCGCAGTGTCACATCGAGCTGCGTGATGGTCCCGCCGTACAACTTGGATGAGGCCACAATGTGATCCCCCGCGCCGGCCAACGCGGCAAAGGTGACGAATTCCGCGGCCATGCCCGACGCCGTTGCCACAGCCCCGATGCCGCCCTCCAGGGACGCGATGCGCTCCTCAAAGGCTGCAACTGTGGGGTTGCCGATGCGTGAGTAAATGTTGCCGTACTTTTGCAGCGCAAACAGATTCGCGGCGTCATCGGTGTCCTTGAACACGAACGAGGTGGTCTGGTAGATCGGCACCGCACGGGCGCCGTGCTCGGCGTCAGGTGTGCCACCGGCATGCAGGGCCCGGGTACGGAAGCCGAATGTGTACTCAGCCATTAGACGGATACCGTCTCAAAGTTGGTTTCCGGCAACAGCGTAGTGTCCAGTTCGGTTCCGTTCTTGCGGGCCAGATCAGCCTCAAGTTCGCGAACAATCGGCATGACGTCCTTGCCGAACGCGGCAACCTCTTCTTGGAAGTGCAGGTATCCGGTCAGCAACAGATTTACGCCGCGCTTCTTGTATTCCACAATGCGGGTCGCGACCTGCTCCGGGGTTCCAATCAGCTGGGTTTTGAAACCATCGTTGTACTGGATCAGGTCCTCGAAGGAGGAATCTGCCCACATGCCCTTGCCATCCTTGGTGGAGGCGCCGGCTTCCTTGACTGCGGCAGCGAAGCCCTCGACGGCGGGGCGGTGCGCCTTAGCCACGATTTCGCGCAGCGTCTCGCGGGCTTCCTTTTCGGAATCCCGGGCAATGACGAAGCCGTTGAGACCAAAGCGCGGCTTCCGTCCGCTCTCGGCAGCAGCGGCCAGCACGCCATTGACGTTCTCGGTGTAGCCCTCAAGAGTGCGGCCGTTGGAGAAGTACCAGTCGGCTACGCGCCCGGCCGTTGCCTGCGCGGCAGTGGAGTTGCCACCAAAGAAGATCTCAGGGTGGGCGCGGCCAGGCACGTCCACGGGAGCCGGCTTGAGCGTGAATTCGTTGATGTTGTAGTACTTGCCGGCTTGGGAGAATTCCTGCTCGGTCCAGAGGCCACGCAACACGCGGATGAATTCCTCCGTGCGGACGTAGCGCTCGTCGTGTTCCAGCCAGTCAAGACCAAAATTGACGAACTCATCCTTGAGCCAGCCGGAAACAATATTGACCGCGGCGCGGCCGTTGGAAAGGTGATCGGCGGTGATTATGAACTTTGCCAATACGCCAGGGTGCCACATGCCCGGGTGGACAGCGGCAATGACCTTCAGGCGTTCCGTGGCACCGAGCAATGCCAACGAGAAGCTCGTGGCCTCGTGCTGCTGATCGGCGCCATAGGACGCCGCATAGCGGGTTTGGGTCAGAGCGTACTCGAAACCGCTGTTCTCAGCGATCTGGGCGAGCTTCTTGTTGTACTCAAAACTCCAGTCGGTGCGCTGCTCAATGGTGCTCACCACCAAGCCGCCGGAAACGTTGGGAACCCAATAAGCAAACTTGAGCGGGGTGGCGAAGTCTGCAATTTTCTCTGGTGCGTTGCTCATGAGTGATCCTTCTTTTGGTAACGGGTAACGGCCGCGACGATGCCAGCCATTGATTCTTCATTTTGTAGCGAGGTGGTATCGCCCAGGGGCGTCCCCTCAAACATTTGGGTCAACAGCCGGCGCATGATCTTCCCTGAACGGGTTTTGGGAACATCAGGAACCACCACGACGGCGGCTGGCTTGGCGATGGGCCCGATCATGTGTGCCACGTGGGCGCGCAATTCGGCTTCAAGTGCGGTGGGATCCGGCTCGCCGTGGACCACCACAAAGGCGACGGCGGCATGCCCGGTCAGAGCGTCTGTCACGGGGGTGACGCCGGCTTCGATGACGGTGGGGTGGGACACCAGCGCCGATTCAATCTCGATGGTGGAGAGCCTGTGACCGGAAATATTGATGACGTCATCAATGCGGCCAAGGATCCAGACGTGACCGTCAGCATCATAACGAGCACCGTCACCAGCAAGGAAGTAGCCTTGTTCGGCAAACTTTCGCCAATAGGAATCGAGGTAGCGCTGGGGGTTTCCCCAGACCGTGCGAGCCATGGCAGGACCCATCCCGTCAACCACGATCAGGCCCTGTACGTCGCGCTCAACGTCAGTTCCGGCGTCGTCCACTATCCGCACGCTCACCCCGGGCAGGGCACGGGATGCGCAACCGGGCTTGAACGTGGTGTCGCTGGGACGGGGCGAGAGGATGGTGCCCCCGGTTTCCGACTGCCACCACGTATCAACCATGGGCAAGGTTCCACCGCCGAGTTGATCACGGAGCCAGCTCCAGGCCTGCGGGTTGACGGCCTCGCCAACGGTTCCCAGGAGCCGAAGAGACGAGAGGTCGTGGTGGGCCGGCACGCCGTCCGGGAACCAGCCCATGAGCGAGCGAACCAGGGTCGGTGCCGTGTAATAACTTGTCACCCCATAGCGCTCGATGATCTCGAAGTGGCGGCCCGGATGCGGGGTGTTCGGGGTGCCCTCGAAGATCACCTGGGTGACACCGTTGGAAAGCGGGCCATATATCTCGTAGGTATGCGCCGTAACCCACGCCAAGTCAGCCGTGCACCAATGCACATCGGCATCGCGCAGCGCCGGATCAGGATTGCTGAACAGCAACTCATGACTGGAGGAAGCCTGAGTCAGGTAACCGCCGGTTGTGTGGACAAGCCCCTTTGGCTGGCCCGTGGTGCCGGAGGTGTACATGATAAATAGCGGAGTCTCGGCGTCGAAGTATTCTGCGGTGTGCTCGGTACTTGCCCCGCCGACGGCGTCGTGCCACCAGATGTCACGACCTTCGGTCCAGTCCACCTCTGACCCAGTACGGCGGACCACCAAAACATGCTCAATCGAGTTGTCTCCGGACACAGCAGCATCCGCATTGGCCTTGACCGGGACGGCTTTGCCGCGGCGAAACTGGCCATCGGTTGTGACCAGCAATTTCGCTCCGGTGTCCTCGACACGGAACTGCAAGGCCTCGGCCGAGAAGCCGCCAAAGACTAACGAGTGAATGGCTCCGATACGGGCCACGGCCAGCGTGATGATGATGGTTTCGGCAATGACAGGCAAATAGATGACCACGCGGTCGCCCTTGCCAATCCCCAAGGTTTCAAGGGCATTCGCTGCCTGGCAGACCTCGTCTTGGAGTTCGCGGTAGGTGATGGCGCGGCGGTCCCCCGGTTCCCCCTCGCAGAACAGTGCAACTTTTTCACCGCGTCCGGCCGTGACATGACGGTCAACGCAGTTGACTGCGGCATTGATTTTTCCGCCGACGAACCATTCGATCGTGGGGACGCGGAGTTCGCTACTGGCGGGATCAAAAGCCGGGACGAATGTGTGATCCGTGTGCCAGGGCTGTGCCCAATCGAGCCGGTGGGCTTGTTCGACCCAGAAGTTCACGCGGGCGGAATCATCCGCCGACCGGTGGTTGGCCGTTGATTGCGGTGCGGTTGATTCGGGGGCAAGGCTGGTGCTACTCATGAAAACTCCATCAATCCTGGCTGTCGCACCCTAGCGTATGTGCGAGAGCGAGGGGCCTCCGCCAACAACTGGATACCGCGGCCTCAGTGCTCCAGGTCTCTTGGCCGCTAGAAATATTTCTTCATAACTAGACCTCATAACCTCATCCATCACCAAATTTTATGGTCACAAATGGTCACTATCTGGAACAAATGCTGTAGGAGGCCATACTTCGTAACCGGAAATCGTCCATTAGTTCAGGCAGTGGTAATTTTTCATTCATGACAGCAGCCGCTGAGCAGGCCAACTCTGGCCGCAATAAAGGAGTCACCATGTCGCAATCAACCGCCATCGCCGAGTCAAGTCCCTCCGCGCATCACGGCTTCGCCGACATGCTCAGCGCCGAGGACTTCAAGTCGGCCTTCCGCAACCATCCGGCCGGCGTTGCCGTGATCACCGCCGACATTGGTGAAGGTCCCGTAGGTCTGACCGCCACGTCAGTCATTTCCGTTTCGGCCAACCCGCCACTGGTTGTCTTCTCGCTGTCCTCAGCGTCCTCCTCAACACCAACGGTCAAACGGGCCGAAACGGTGGTCATCCACCTCCTAGGCGCAGACCAGATTAGCTTGGCGAAGAATTTTGCCACCAGCGGGATCGACCGCTTCGAAGACACCGCAATCTGGTCCCGCCTCATAACAGGAGAACCGTACCTGCCGACGTCGAACGCGTGGATGCGCGGCCGGATTGTTAATCAGATGGATGCTGGTGACTCAACCGTTGTTGCCGTGCAAATCTTACAGGTTGATCTTCCCGGAGAGCAGGGCCGTACAGCCCAGGCCTCGCGCCCACTGGTTTACCACAACCGGACCTGGCATTCCCTGAGTGAAACCTCGGTGGTTGGCTAGCGTTTCCACAGTTCAACCACGCTCAGTATGTTCTAGCTCACCTATGGTTCATGGAATCTTCGAGGGCCACATGCCGTTACTAATGGTTGAAGCTTGTAATTTCTTGGATGAGCGCATCGTGCGCTCATTCGCATTCCTTCAACAACGGGAGATTTCCTTATGACTACTGTCCTCACACTTGTCGGTTCTTTGCGTAACGGTTCCACTAATCGTCAGTTGGCGGAGGCCACGGTCTTGAACGCCCCCGACGGTGTCACCGTCAACGTATTCTCCGGGTTGGAGAACATCCCGTTCTACAACGAGGACACCGACGTTGAAGGTCAGGTTCCCCAAGCAGCACGCGAGCTGCGTGCAGCCGCCGCCGAATCTGATGCGTTGCTGTTGGTCTCCCCCGAATACAACGGCACCATGCCTGCCGTCTTGAAGAACGCCATTGACTGGCTGTCGCGTCCCTTTGGCAACAGCGTTGCCAAAGACATGCCTGCTGTTGTAATCGGTACCGCTTTTGGCCAGTTCGGCGGCGTCTGGGCCCAGGATGAGGCCCGCAAGGCTCTCAGCATTGCCGGCGCCAACGTTCTCGAAGACATCAAGCTCGCTATCCCGAACTCGGTAGTACGGTTCGCCGAACTCCACCCTAAGGACGACGCCGAGGTCGCCGGCCAAGTTGCCGCAGTCCTTGAAGGCATTCGCGCGGTAGCCGCAAAGAACTAAGGTTCCTAGTTGCCTGTTGTGCCCTGACCCTGCGGGGTTGGGGCACAACGCTTTTAATGCCGCTTTCACCTCGTGGCATGATGGACGGGCAAGCTGGCGCACCCCGGACTGGAATTGGAGTTGGAGTCATGGTTACTAACGTCGACGTAGTTGTCATTGGTGGCGGAGCCATGGGTTCCGCGGCAGCATTGAGTGTTGCCCGCAGCGGCAAGTCAGTGGTGTTGCTGGAACAATTCGTTTCTGGCCACAGCCTTGGTGCTTCTCATGGCGCAACCCGAAACTTCAATATTGCCTACGAGCAGCCAGAGTACCTTCGCTTGGTCAGCGAGGCCCGGGCACTCTGGGATGACCTTGCCGTTGAGACCGGCGTGCAATTGTTGGATTTGGTGGGTCTGGTCAACCACGGTCATTTGGCCGCCTTGAAAGCCATTCATCATTCCCACCAAGGATTTGGAATCAAGAGTTCCTTCATGGGGCCGCAAGAGGCCATGTCTCGGTGGAAAGGCATGCGCTTTCGCTCAGACGTGCTTTTTGTGCCGGAATCAGGGCGGGTACGGGCGGACGAAGCCCTCAAGGCGCTGCGCATCGGCGCCGAAGCCAGGGGTGCACAATTTCTCTACGAAACACCTGTGCGCACCATCGAGGTACTGGGTGAAGATCTCGTCTCAGTGTCCACCGACTCGATCGAATACCGTGCCACACGAATCATTGTCACCGCAGGAGCCTGGACCCGGAAGCTGCTCGACGGGGTCGTCGAACTCCCCCGGCTCGTAGTGACGCAGGAACAACCGGCGCATTTCCAGCCAGTGAGTTCAGCTCTGGAGTGGCCAAGCTTCAATCACAATCCGGATCCCGGCGTCGCTGATGACGACTACTGGTACAGCCCGACGTATGGCATGGCCACACCCGGTGAAGGAATCAAAATTGGGTGGCATGGCGTGGGGCCCGTGGTTGATCCCGATGCGCGGGATTTCACGGCCGAACCCGTGCAATTGGACGCACTTCGCCGCTACGTGCGCGATTGGTTCCCGGGGCTGGACGCCGATTCCTTCGAAACCATCAGTTGCACCTACACCTCCACGGATTCGGGCGATTTCATCCTAGATCGCTTTGGACCCGTCGTGGTCGGTGCGGGCTTCTCCGGGCACGGCTTCAAATTCACCCCGGCCATTGGACGGATCCTGGCGGGCCTTGCCGACGGCATTGAGTCTCCGGGGATCTTTCGAGCTAACCGCTCACGCTGAAGCCTTAAGAAAGAGTTGAGGGCACCGGCGGCTCTACATCGCCCGGTACCCTCAACTCTTTCCGCGAAACTCTAGTTCTTGGCTACTTCCAGTTCCACCACTGCCCATGACAGGGCCGGCAAGGTCAGCCGCAACTCGTCGCCGGAGGCTTTGACTCCAGCAAGTGGTGTCATGCCAATCCGGTCCTGGCCATCCAGGCTGTTCTTGGCGAAGCGGTCCTGTCCCTCAGGTGCTTCCAGCACTTCTGCCCGGGTTACCCGCCCGGCGTCAAAGCCACGCAGGGCCACCTCGACGTCGGCCGCCTCATCGAGGCCGCGGTTGGCGAAGAACAACGCCATCCGCCCACTTTCCTCATCCCATGTTGCGCTGACATCCACCAGATCCGCATCACCAAACTTGGCCGTTTCAACCTTGTCGGAATCGACCTGGGTTCGAAGGATCTGCCCCTTGGCCAGTTCCGCCATCCGGGAGAACGGGTAGAAGATGCTCTGACGCCAGGCCGGCCCGTTCGGCTCGGCCAGGATGGGTGCAATGACGTTGACCAATTGCGCCTGGTTGGCAATCTTGACCCGGTCGCCGTGACGGAGCAACGAGTTCAGGAGAGTACCCACCACAACGGCGTCGGTCACGTTGTATTTGTCCTCGATGACACGTGGATGTTCGCGCCAGCCGGAATCGTTGACGCGGTGGGGCTGGTCTTCTGTGTCCAGACCACTCTGGTACCAGACGTTCCATTCGTCGAAGGACAAGTTGATCTTCTTCTTGTGCTTGCCCTTGGCGCCGACCGAATCTGCCGTGGCTACCACTGATTCTATGAAGTAGTCCATGTCAACGGCACTGGCAAGAAAACTGGCCGCGTCGCCGTCGTGCTCCTGGTAGTAAGCATGCAGCGAGACATAATCCACCTCGTCGTAAGCGTGTGTCAGGACCGTCTGCTCCCATTCGCCGAAGGTGGGCATGGCCGAGCTTGAACTACCGCATGCCACCAGTTCAATAGTTGGGTCAACCAGACGCATAGCCTTGCCGGCCTCTTGCGCCAGGCGCCCATACTCCTGCGCCGTCTTGTGGCCGATCTGCCACGGGCCATCCATCTCGTTGCCCAAGCACCAGAGCTTGATGTCGAAGGGATCCTTGTGACCGTTCTTGGCACGCAGATCAGAAAGGTACGTGCCGCCGGGGTGGTTCGCGTATTCCACGATCTCACGGGCAGCATTCACCCCGCGGGTGCCCAAGTTGATGGCCTCCATGATCTCGGTCCCGGCCTTGCGGGACCAATCGACAAACTCGTGCAGACCAAAGGCGTTCGTTTCCAGCGTGTGCCACGCACCATCGAGTCGGCGCGGGCGGTTGGCCACGGGGCCAATCCCGTCTTCCCAGTTGTAGCCCGAGACAAAGTTGCCGCCTGGGTAGCGGATCACCGTGGCGCC
>JBKKBD010000161.1:0-38774 GCA_046714315.1 Specibacter sp. | reverse complement strand
ACGAATTGATGGTAATCATCGACCCCGAGGTCGAAGAGCGTACCGTTGAGCCGTCGCTTCAGAAGTTCCTGAACGTCATCACCAACGATGGTGGAACCATCGAAAAGGTTGACATCTGGGGCCGTCGCCGGCTGGCTTACGAAATCAAAAAGAAGTCTGAAGGTATCTACGCAGTGGTGAACTTCACCGCTGAGCCTGCTACCGCTCAGGAACTTGACCGCGTGCTTGGTATCAACGAGACCATCCTGCGCACCAAGATCACCCGTCCGGAAGAGCAGAAGGTTGTTGCCGAATAATTTCGGTAATTTCTTTATAGCTTTTTCTTTGTAGGAAAACACCAAGCAGGAAGCAGGAGCAGATGGCAGGCGAAACCACTATCACGGTCATTGGTAATCTCACCAGTGACCCCGAACTTCGGTTCACACCGAGCGGTTCAGCAGTAGCGAACTTCACCATTGCGTCGACTCCGCGGACCTTGGACCGCCAGAGCAACGAGTGGAAGGACGGCGAAACGCTGTTCCTCCGTGCGTCGATCTGGCGTGAAGCGGCCGAAAACGTTGCCGAGTCCCTGACAAAGGGAACTCGTGTGATTGTTTCAGGTCGGCTGAAGTCGCGGACCTACGACACCAAAGAAGGCGAAAAGCGCACCGTTATGGAGCTTGAGGTCGATGAGATCGGCCCCTCGCTGCGCTACGCAAACGCCAAGGTTAACCGTACCCAGCGCTCCGGCGGTCAGGGTGGCGGCAACTTTGGTGGCGGCAACGGCGGCCAGGGCGGAAACTTCGGCGGCGGCAACGCTGGCGGAGCGCAAGGCGGCTTCGGTTCCAATGGCGGCGGAGGAAACTTCGGCGGCAATGGTGGCCAACAGCAGCAACAGCAATCCGCACCGGCATCTGATCCCTGGGCAACGCCCGGTGGCGGATCGTCCGGCTGGGGCGCAGGCCCGGATAACTCCGAGCCTCCCTTCTAACAATAATCTTTACCAATGCACGGCAACCGCCGTGCGCACTCCATCCCGCGGATTAATATCCACGGGCTCCACGAATACTAAGGAGCTCCACGATGGCTAAGGCTGAACTCCGTAAGCCCAAACCAAAGTCCAACCCCCTGAAGGCCGCTGACATCACTGTCATCGACTACAAGGACGTAGCATTGCTGCGCAAGTTCATCTCTGACCGCGGAAAGATCCGTGCGCGTCGCGTCACGGGTGTAACCGTTCAGGAGCAGCGCAAGATCGCTCAGGCAATCAAGAATGCCCGCGAAGTTGCCTTGCTGCCCTACTCCGGCGCTGGCCGCGGTTAAGGGAGATAAATAAACATGGCAAAGCTCATTTTGACCCACGAAGTAAGCGGCCTCGGTGCCGCTGGCGACATCGTTGAGGTAAAGAACGGTTACGCACGTAACTTCCTTCTGCCCCGCGGCTTCGCACTGACCTGGTCCAAGGGTGGTGAGAAGCAGGTTGAAGCCATCAAGGCTGCACGTGCTGCTCACGCACACGCTACGACCGAAGCTGCTCAGGCACAGGCTACGGCCTTGCAGGCTCAGCCGGTTGTTCTGACCGTCAAGGCCGGCGAAACTGGACGTCTGTTCGGTACCGTCAAGGCTGAAGACGTTGCAAAGGCTGTTGCCGCTGCAGGTCTCGGAACCATCGACAAGCGCAAGGTTGAACTGCCTGCTCACATCAAGAGCACCGGCAAGCACACTGCAACTCTTCGTCTCCACGAAGATGTTTCAGCTGTTATCACCTTGAACGTTGTAGCAGGCTAATACCCCGCTTCACCGCTTCGAAAAGCCCGGCCCGTTTTTGGGGGCCGGGCTTTTTTGTTCTCTGCGATTGAAACTAGTCCCGCTGAGATTGCAGCGATTGGATGTCTGTTGTGGTGGAGTGCTCATACGTCATGGCGATGAGTTCTCGCAGTACATCCAGGTCAATGTCGGCCAACTTATTGATGTACAGACACGCCACACTCGATTTGAACTTCCCCAATTTCGCCAGCAATGGCGGAGCCTTGGGCGGGTACTGCAACCCATAAATCACCAGGTTGGCTTTCCTGGGTGAAAATCCGACGGCGGCCGCGTCACCTTCGCGTCCGGAAGCGTACTTGTAGTGATACTGGCCGAAGCCAATGATGCTGGGTCCCCACATGCATGCTGGCTCCCCCGTGATTTCTTCCATGATCTCAAGCAGCATTTGCGCGTCACGGCGCCGTACCTCAGTGGTATCCACGGTGCTGATGAATTCATGAGGGTCCACCTGCGTTGGCGCAGTCTTATTCTCCGAGCTCATGGGGCTTCCCTTCGTTCCCTGTAGCTTAGCCGCGACCGTGGTGATTCTCACACGTCCATCGGCAAGTACATGCTCGGACGTGCATAGAGGTATGTGATGGTGATAACCAGAATCGTCCCGGATATCCACAGAGCGACATATGTCTGTGGATATCTGGGGCCATACTCCTGTCGAAGTGATGAGTCAAGCGATGCCTTCCACAGGGGTTGAGTGGGTAAAAATACATTTTTCCACAGGGGGTGGATAGTGTTTTGGCAGGTCAGATAGGGTTTTGTGGATTAAGAATATGTTTATCCACATGCTTGTCCCCATCCTGTGCACAAGCTGGGGCACTTAATGCACCGGTTATCCACAGGGACGGTGGACAACGGGGTTGGTGGATGCCCGGCAAGCGTCTAACGTTGCAATTGAGCTCTCCTGCGCGACAACTTTGTCGGTATCAGCTGGTAAGGAGTAGTAAGAAGAATTGCACCGCCAAAAGCTGTTTGGCAACAGCGGTGAACGGCCCGGCCAGCAGGGCAGAAAGAGGGCACCAAACATGTCGGCTCCAACCAGGGAATCAGGCAACTCCAGCCGCGAACCCGATTTCGCAAGAACCCCGCCGCAGGATCTCGTGGCAGAACAAAGTGTTTTGGGTGGCATGATGCTCTCCAAGGACGCAATTGCGGACGTTGTTGAGGTTCTGCGCGGAAACGACTTTTACCGGCCTTCACACGAGAGCATCTATGAGGCGATCCTTGACCTCTACGGCCGCGGTGAACCCGCCGATGCCGTCACGGTCGCCGATGAGCTGACCAAGCGTGGCGAAATTACTAAAACCGGTGGTGCCGCGTATCTGCACCAGCTGATCCAGTCAGTTCCTACGGCTGCCAACGCCGGCTTCTACGCCGAAATCGTTGGGGAGCGGGCCGTGCTCCGCCGCCTCGTCACAGCCGGAACCAAGATCGTTCAAATGGGCTACGCCCAGGACGGCGAGGTGGAGGAGGTGGTCAACGCCGCGCAGGCCGAGATCTTCGCCGTCGCCGAACGTCGAAGCACAGAGGACTACGTCCTCTTGAAGGACGTCATGGAATCCACGGTGGATGAAATTGAGGCGTCGGGACACAAGACCGAAGGCATGACAGGTGTGCCCACGGGCTTCTATGAATTTGATGAACTCACCAATGGCTTGCACCCCGGCCAGATGATCGTCATCGCGGCCAGGCCCGCCGTGGGTAAGAGTACGTTCGCCCTTGACTGGGCGCGATCGGCTGCCATTGACCACAATATGGCCACGGTGGTGTTCTCCTTGGAAATGGGTCGGAACGAAATTGCCATGCGTCTGCTCTCGGCTGAGGCAACCATCAGCCTGCAGGACCTGCGCAAGGGAACAGTCAAGGATGATCAGTGGTCAAAGATCGCCACAACCATGGGCCGGATGAATGAGGCGCCGCTCTTCATTGACGATTCCCCCAACATGTCGCTTATGGAAATTCGCGCCAAATGCCGCCGCCTCAAGCAGCAGCACGATCTGAAACTGGTGATCTTGGATTACCTGCAGCTGATGTCCTCGGGCAAGCGCGTCGAATCCCGCCAGCAGGAAGTCTCTGAATTCTCCCGTGCGTTGAAGCTGTTGGCCAAGGAGTTGCAGGTTCCTGTCGTTGCCCTGTCCCAGCTGAACCGTGGCTCTGAGCAACGAACAGATAAGAAGCCCATGGTTTCGGATCTTCGTGAATCCGGTTCCATTGAGCAGGATGCCGACATGGTCATCCTGCTGCACCGAGAAGATATTTATGACAAGGAATCTGCCCGCGCAGGTGAGGCCGATGTCATCGTCGCCAAGCACCGTAACGGTCCAACCAAGACGATCGTGCTTGGTTTCCAGGGCCATTACTCGCGCTTTGCCAACATGGCCAGTGAAAACGGTGGCGGCGGGTACTAGCCGGTTAGCTCCGGTGCTGGTTGTGATTCTTGAGTGTGGTCGCTAGGGGCAAGAGTGCGTGCAGACCTGAAGCCCGATTCGATTCTTTGCCCTGCATAGCAGCCGGCAACGATCAGAACCGCACCCAAGGCGCCTACCCAGCCCAACGTTTCGCCGGCAAGCCAGACGCCTACAATGACGGCCCACACGGGTTCGGTGCCCATGAGGAGGCTGGCTCGGGACGCTGACGTGCGCCGAACGGCCCAGAGCTGAACAAGGAAAGCGAAGACGCTGCAGGCCAAGCCGAGGTACACGATGTTGAGCCAGGCGGCGGGCGAAAAGGCCGCCGCCGAGGCCACCACTTCCGCAGGGGCCAAAAGAATCGCAAGCAGCGCACAGACGAGGGACTGGATCAGTGTCACCGTGATCGAGCTGTAGGGCTTTCCTGCCGTAAGAGCCCCCAGCAAAGTCACGTGGACCGCCCGTACCGCTGCGGCTCCGAGCATGAGCAGATCACCCACGTTGGGGCTGCGAAAACCATCGCCCGTGACCAAAAGCGAAACCCCCACCACCGACACCACTGCCGCGACAAAGAACGACGGCGGAAGCCACCTTCGCGTTGCCGCCGCGTCGAGTAGGGGAGTGAAGATGACGGTCAGGCTGATCACCAGACCGGCATTGCTGGCCTGGGTATGTGCCACACCATAGGTTTCCAGGAAGAGTACGGCGGATTGAGTCAGTCCAAGAATCGCGCCCGTCCAAGCTTCAGCCCGGCCGGGAAAACGCCGTACCCGCCATAACCAAAGGATGCCCAGGCCTATCGATGCGACTAGAAAGCGCCAGCCGAGGACAACAGGGACGCTCGTGACAGCGGTCAGCTCCTTGGCTACCAAGTAGCTGCTGCCCCACACGCAAGCCACGGCTAGAAGGGCAATATCAACGCTCACCCGATCCCAGATTTTCTTCACGTATCCATACTGTGCGCAGAAATACCTATAATCCAGAGGCAATTGTGCGGCCAATACATTAGTTTGAACTTATGGAAATTTCGCAATTACGCGCGCTCCGAGAGGTCCATGACAGGGGCAGCATTGCCGCCGCTGCGCAATCCATGGCTGTAACGGCATCTTCTGTCTCGCAACAGCTGGCCGCCCTGCAACGCAAAGCCGGAACCGCCTTGACGTACAAAGTTGGACGCCGGACGGCCCTCACACCCGCGGGGCTGGCCCTGTGTGCGGCCACCGTGGAGGTGGAAATAGCATTGGCCAAGGCCGCCGCCGCCGTTGACTCCTTCAAAGAAAGTACCAAAGAGCCTGTACGGGTGGCGGCCTTCCACAGTGCAGGGCTGGCCTTCTTTGGCCGGTTGGAGCGGGCGCTGCTGGCCGGTGGCGGGCCGCCGGTGCAGCTCTCGGACCAGGACGTTGCCCAGAAAGACTTTGCAATGCTGGCGGCCGACCACGATGTGGTGATCGCCCATCGGATGCCGAACAGCGCACCCTGGCCCGCATCGGTCAGGGTCACGCCGCTGGCCTACGAGCCACTGGATGTTGCCGTCAGCGCAAGGCACCGTTTGGCTAGACGCAAGAGCCTGAAGCCGCAGGATCTTCGCGGTGAACGGTGGGTCTCGGTCCACCAAGGTTTTCCCTTGGTTGGCGCCATTGAAATGATCGGGACCATGGCCGGCGAGGAAGTTGATGTTGCCCACCGCATCAACGAATTTTTCGTGGCCGCAGCCCTTGTGGAACAAGGTGGGTGCGTGTCCTTGATGCCGCGCTACCTTGTTGACCAAAGCTACTTCTCGGAACTCGTCCTGATTCCGCTGAGCGAGCCAAGGCTTGGGCGCCGAATAGACATTCTGGCCAGACCTGAGGCCATGGAACGCTCGGGAGTCATCCACGTCGTTGCCACTTTGCAGACCATTATGGGGGAACTGCTCGAACCTATCCACTCACACGGGCCGATAGCCTTGGAAGATGCCTAAAACCGTGACACCGACCGCTGATAAACGCGCGGCCCGCCGCTCCACCGGTAGGGCCATCCGGGGGCTGGCCATACCTGCCTTTGGCGCACTCATCGCCGAGCCGCTGTTCCTCCTTGCCGATTCGGCGATCGTAGGGCATCTGGGTGTTTCAGAGTTAGCCGGCGTCGGCCTGGCAGCCACGGTGCTGCAAACAATTGTGGGACTTATGGTGTTTCTGGCATATTCTACAACCCCGGCAGTAGCGCGGCTTTTGGGTGCCGGACGACATGCCGAGGCCTTGGCCGTTGGGCGGGACGGGCTGTGGTTGGCCGCAATCCTTGGCTTGGTGCTTGCCGTTGCGGGTATGGCAGCTGGCGACCGGTTACTGGGCGCCATGGGTGCCCAAGGGGAGCTTCATGCCCACGCCAACGCCTATTTCTCCATCAGCCTGGCGGGACTGCCTGCCATGCTGCTGGTCATGGCGGCGATGGGCGTATTGCGCGGTCTGCAGGACACCAAAACACCCTTGATCGTGGCCGGGGCCGGATTTGGCGTCAACATCATTTTGAACTTCGTGCTTGTCTACGGCCTTGATCTCTCCGTGAGCGGCGCCGCGCTTGGCACCGTGGCGGCCCAATGGGCCATGGCGATCGTGTACCTAACCATCGTTGTGCGTGCCGCGCGCCGGTATGGCGTTTGCCTGCGCCCTGACTGGAACGGTGTCCGGGCCGTGACCCGCGTTGGCAGCTGGCTGATGCTCCGCACCCTGTCGCTGCGCGTGGCCATTCTGGTCACGGTCCTGGTGGTTACTGCCCAAGGCTCGAGCAACCTCGCCGCCCACCAGCTGGCGATGACGATCTTCACGTTCCTGGCCTTTGCCCTCGATGCCCTCGCAATTGCGGCTCAGGCGCTGATTGGCAAGGAATTGGGGGCAAGCAATATCGCCGAGGTACGTGCCCTGACCAAGACCATGACCCAATGGGGGCTTGGCTTTGGCGTGTTGACGGGACTGTTGCTGGCTGCGGCCTCAACGAGCGTTGGCTGGCTGTTCACGACCGACACCGGCGTCCACGCCGGCCTCACGGCGGCACTGCTGGTGATGGCGGTGGGCCAGCCTCTTGCTGGCTATGTCTTTGTGCTCGACGGCGTTCTCATCGGAGCGGGGGATGCTCGCTATCTCGCGCTGGCCGGGGTGTGCAACCTCGTGGTCTATTTGCCCCTGCTTTTCTGGATCAGCCAGGCCAACTTTGGCGATTCGGTGCCGGGCCTTTTCTGGGTATGGGTGGCGTTCAGCGTTGGATACATGGGAGCCCGGGGGCTCACGCTGGGCCTACGGGCGAGAACAGGGAGATGGATGCGGGTCGGCGCAGTTGCTGGCCGCCGGTAGACTGGAAAGGTGAGTGAAACAGCCATTCCCCAGCCCGTCAACGCCAACTCTGCGGCCTCCAGTGCACCTTTACTGTGGAAGGCCATCCTGTGGAGGGCGTTAGTCGCACTGGCTTTTGGGCTCGTGACTGTCTTTTGGGCGGAGCCTGGAGCTGTGGGCCTGTGCGTCGCCTTCGCCGCCTATTTGCTTGCCTTAGCGGCCGCCGAGTATTTGATAGTGCGAACCTTGGCCCTCCCGCGCAGGGATAATCGGCGCCTGGTGCTTCTGGGCGCCACAGCATTGCTCGCCATGGGTGGTGTGGCCGCCGCTATTTTCGCCAGTGTTCTTTATGCTGCCTGGTTTGGTGCCGCGGCACTTGCCGTTCTGGGTGCGGCGGAGCTTTACTCGGCACTCTGCAAGCCTGCCGACAGCGGCAAGTCCGCGTTGCGCAGCGACTGGATTATCTCCGGCGTCGTGGGTCTTGGTACTGGGCTGTTGCTACCGTTCTTCATTCAGGCGGGCCCCCACGGCTTGCTGGGCGTCGCTGGCGGTGGTGCCCTGATGTCCGGCGCCCTGTGGACCTTGTCAGCCCTCACACTGCGCCATGACGGCAGCAAGTCAAAAGCCCAGTAAACTAGATAGCGTATGTTCTACTTTGCGTAGAAACACGTGGTGTGCACAACACCGAACAAGCAAAGGACTAATTGTGGGCAGTGTAGAGCCGCAGAACCCGAAGTCGGGCAATTCCATCAAGTTTCCCCTCAGCTTTTCCTTTGCCCTAGCTGCGGTTGCGGGCATCGTCACGCTGGTAGTCTCCGCTGGAGGCACGAGAAACGGTCTCCGCTGGGACCTTGGTGCCATCGCCTTCGGAATCGCTTTCATTGCAACTTTGCTGGTCGCTTCCCTGCTTGTGATGGGTCATAAGGAAAACGACCCCTCACTCAGCGAAGGTTCTGGTGTAAATCGGAAGTCCTCGGATCGTCTCCAGCAGCACCGGGCCGATGCCGCCAAGGCCGAAGCGGACACAGAAGACAAGAACGACGGCGAAACGGCCTAACTGTCGCTAGCCCCTCAGCGACGCCAGACTGTCCTGGATGCGAGCGAAGACGCTCACATCCACCTCAATGCCATGGCGTTTAAGGACCAACACGGCCGAGCCCACCACGCCGTCGTGGACCATAATCGGTTCTGATGCTTGCAAGGCGCGCACGGACGCAAACTTCTTGGCCACCGCGGAGGCCACCGTTCCGCCCTTGGTTAGAACACTGCCACCAAACACCAGAGGTTGTGCCGCACCGGTCGCTGCGCTCATCCCATTTCCGCCGCTAATTGCCGTCAATGTTTGAGCCAAGGCGGCGGCCGCACGCGCAATGATGTCTTGAGTAACGGCGTCGTTCCCTACGGCAAACACCAACGGCGCAAAACGTGAGAGTTCAACGGCGCTGCGTTCGTACACCTTGAGAATCAACTGCTGCTGGGCCCGCAGCCGGCCCTGTGTCCTGGCCTGCTCATCAAAGGGAATTTCAAGCTCAGCCAGGAGCAATTCGGTGAGTGCCGTAGCTGGTCCGCGCCCGTCAAGGGCGGCGGCCACTGCCCGCGCAACCTCCTGACCCAGCCAAAAACCGGAACCCAGATCGCCTAGCAGCCAGCCTGTTCCGTCGGCGACCTCGGCCAAATAACCCGCTGTGATGCGGGCGCCAACCGCGCCCGTGCCGGCTATCAGGGCCATTCCATCATCGTGAAAGGTTCCAGAGTAAAATGCCGCTAATAAATCAGATTCGATCATGACATCTCCGGTCAGGCCGAGTGTCCGGAACCTGTCACGGTAGGGTTTTGGGGGCAATTCCAGAGATGCACCCGCCATGGCGACGAGCACCTGAGATGGTGTGACGTTGGTGCCTTCTAGTGCACGCTTTGAGGCTTCCATAAGAGCGTCCAGTGCGGGCCCAATTCCGCGAGAAACCGGGTTTCCACCGCCCGCTGTACCGTAGCCGAGGCAGAGCCCGGACCTGTCAAGAAGGACCGCCCGGGTGGACGTTCCGCCGGCGTCAATTGCAAGGAAATTAAGCATCGTTACCATTCCGTGTCTCTGTGTGACTTGACTTACATCTGTGACGATAATAGTTTTCATTGTGTAAACATCAAAAAGAAACGGATTTTCATATGTCAGCCTTCACGTCCCCGCCAGTGGCTGTTTCGGCCGCAGGTGTCGTGAACCGTATTCAGGCCAAGTTGCCCGATATGCCGGCAGCCATGGCCAAGATCGGTTCCTACCTCTTGGAGCATCCGCAGGCCCCTCTTGAGCTTTCCATTATGGAACTGGCGGAGAAGACTAAAACGTCGCCCGCCACCGTGACGCGTTTTTGCCGCCTGCTCGGCTATGCGGGCTTTGTTCCGTTCAGGGTCAGTATTGCATCGGACCTCGGGCGAAGCGATGCGCGGGAGTCCTGGAAGGCTGACATTGGGCGCGCATTTGGCCCTGATGATTCCGCGAAAGATGTTCTCAGCACGCTCGTCAATGCCCACACCCGATCGCTTCAGGAAACTGCGGCCGTCATGGATCTGGCATTAATGAACAAGATTGCCCGCCGAATCGCTATGGCCTCCCATGTCGATATCTACGGAATTGGCGGCAGTGCCGTCATGGCCAAGGAGTTACAGTCGCGGCTTTACCGGATAGGCATCAATGCCCATCACTGGTCAGAGGTCCATGCGGGTTTGACCAGCGCCGCCATCCAGGACACAAATTCCGTAGCGATCGGAATTTCCAATACTGGGCGCACCGAAGAAACGTTGCAGATGCTCCGTGAAGCCGGCGAAGCTGGCGCGCTGACGGTTGCTTTGAGTAACAACCCCGGATCGCCATTGGCCGAAAGTGCGGATGCTTCCATCATCACTTCCGTCCATGAACAATTCCTGCAGCCGGATGATTTGTCCGCCAAGCACGTCCAACTGCTCGTGCTTGATTTGATCTACTTACTCGTGGCTCAGGTGAACTTCGCCCAGACCACGTCAAAGCTTGCGGCTTCCGCGATGGCTGTGTCCCCGCACCGGCGCCCAACGAGGAATGCGCGAGCTGACGCTGGCGCACTCCGGAACTCGCGCGTTACAGGAAAGGGTGAGGGCAATCTCTGAGTCAATTACTGCTTTCAGTTCCGAGGTAACGGCCCGGCTGAATGACATAACGGAATGGGCGCTGGGAGGAGGTGTCAATGAGGCTGCGCAGGCCCTGGTGGAGACGCTGGACAATGGCGGCGTAATTCAGACATTTGGTACGGGCCACTCCGAGGCTTTCGCCATGGAGATTGCGGGCCGCGCGGGTGGGCTCATCCCCACGAGCAAGATTGCCCTGCGGGATCTTGTGCTCCACGGAGATCGCAACGTCGCGGAGCTTGATTCCCTTGAGGGATCCGTTCTTGAACGGGAAACCGGCGTTGCCGAGGAATTGTTCAACCTCTCCCTGGTGGATCCTCGCGACATCTTCATGATTGCCTCAAATTCCGGGGTGAACGGTTCCATAGTTGGCCTGGCCTTGGCCGCCAAGGAACGCGGGCACAAGGTCATTGCGGTGACAAGCCTTGAACATACCAATGCCGTCGAAACAAAGCACCCCAGTGGGATGCGACTGAGTGAGATTGCAGATATTGTTATCGATAACAGGGCGCCGTTTGGCGACACAACCCTTGAAGTTTCCGGCGGAGGAGGTGTTGGTGCTGTTTCCTCGATCACGGCCGCGTACATTGCGCAGTTGCTCACGATCGAAACAGTCCAGTGCCTGGTTCGTGCGGGGAAGCAACCGCCCATCTATATTTCAGCAAATATTCCGGGCGGCGACGAACACAATAACGCACTGATTAGTCAATATGTTGGCAGGCTCAGGCGCGATGCGTGATTCCAACAAAACCTTGTTGAGGCCAGCTGCGACACATGCAGCTAAGCGAACGAGTTGCAGTGAAATGCAATGAATGTACAAAGAAGTACTGAGTAGAACCGATTTAGCGCTCGTACCATCAATGGAAGGTAGTACATAGAATGAGTATTCAAAATAAGCCGCTGCAGCGTCGTGGATTCCTCCGCGGGGCCCTTGCCACCGCCGTGCTTTTGCCTCTAGGTGGAGCCCTGGCTTCCTGTGCGGGTGGCGGCGGATCCGGCGAGTCCAAGGCACCCGGTGGCAAAGTAGACCCCATCAAGAACCCGTTTGGCGTTGCAGATTCCGGCAAGCTGGACGCTGTCATCTTCAAGGGTGGCTACGGTATTGACTACGTTGAATTCGCTGGCAAGACTTTTGCCACGAACTTCCCCGGCGTCGAGGTTTCCATCAACCCCTCCACCGACATCGCCCAGGAACTGCAGCCGCGTTTTGCCGGCGGCACACCACCGGACCTGATCGACAACTCCGGCGCAAAGTCCATCGGTTTTAGCGGCATCCTCGACCAGCTCGAGGACCTTCAGTCCGTGGTGGATGCCAACAACCTTGAAGGCACCAAGATCGCCGACACGTTGTTCGACGGTGTTCTGGCGCCGGGCACGTTCGACGGCAAGCTTGCTGCCATCAACTACGTGCTCACGGTCTACGCATGGTGGTACTCGGCCAGCCTGTTCAAGGAGAATGGCTGGACCGTGCCAACGACTTGGGACGAGGCCTACGAGCTTGGCGTCAAGGCCAAAGCAAAGGGCAAGTTCCTGTTCGTATGGGGCAAGGAAGCTGCCACGTACTACCAGACCATGGCCATTGAATCAGCAATCAAGGAAGGCGGCGATGAAGTTCGCCTAGCCCTTGAAAACCTGAAGCCTGATTGCTGGTCCCTCCCCGCAGTCCAGAGCGTCTTCACTGCCATGGAGAAGATCGTCAAGGCTGGCTTCTTCAAGCCAGGCGGCTCCGGAACCGTCTTCACCGCGGCCCAGGCCCAATGGAGCAACGGCCAAGAGGCCCTGCTGTACCCCTCGGGTTCCTGGATCGAAAACGAGATGAAAGACCAGACCAAGGCCGGTTTCGAAATGACGGGCGCTCCTGTTCCCGTTGTCTCTGCCAGCCCGAAGATCGCCCAGGCGGGCGTCCGCTCGGCAGGTGGCGAGCCCTTCATCGTCCCGAGCAAGGGTGCTAACGCCGCCGCAGGCAAGGAACTACTTCGCATCATGCTGTCAAAGGATGCTGCGACAAACTTCTCCAAGACGAAGTTGGCTCCCACCGTTGTCAAGGGCACCGTTCCTGCCGATGGCTTCGGCTCGACCGCTCTTGTTTCCCAGACCAGCATGCTGGAAAAGGCCGGCAAGGACATCTTCACCTGGAACTTTGTCGACACCTACGGCATGAACCCCGATCAGCTGGTCCCGTGGAACTCCTTCCTCGACGGCAAGCTGGACACCGCAGGCCTGACCAAGGCCCTGCAGGCAATCACAGACAAGGTTGCCGCCGACGATTCGGTCAAGAAGATTGAAGTGAAGTGACTCAAGTATCAAATGATGTGCAACCGGGCAGTGGCGTTGTCGCCACTGCCCGGCGGCGCCGGAAAAAACTGACATTCGACAAGGTCAGCTTCATGGCAGTCTTCCTTGGGCTGCCCTTGGCGATCTATCTGGTCTTTGTGATCTCGCCTTTTACCCAGGCAGTGTATTACTCCATGACCAGCTGGGGCGGCTTCGACAACAATATGCCGTTCGTTGGGTTCGATAACTACGTCAAGCTCTTCAAGGACGACATCTTCATGCTGTCGGTCCGCAACAGCGTGGTCCTCGCGGTCTTCCTGCCGGTTGTCACCGTCATCCTGTCCTTGATCCTCGCCACACTTGTCACCATCGGTGGCAGCAGCCGAGGTCAGATCAAGGGTATGAAGGGCGCCGGTTTTTACCGCGTCATCTCCTTTTTTCCGTATGTCATTCCCGCAGTGGTAATCGGCATTATCTGGCAGCAAATTTTTAATCCCAGCAATGGGCTGCTCAACGGAATCCTGACGGGCATCGGCTTTGGCGGCGTCAAGGACTTCCCTTGGCTTGGCGATGCACGGACAGCCATGATCGCCTCGATGTTCGTGATTGTGTGGGGATTTGTAGGCTTCTACATGATCCTGTTCATTGCCGCCATCAAGGGCATTCCTGCCGAGACCTTTGAGGCTGCCCGCATCGACGGTGCCGGGCGCTTCCGCACGGCCATCAGCATCACCATTCCGCTGATCCGTGACAACATCCAGACGGCCTACGTCTACATGGGGATCTTGGCGTTGGATGCCTTTGTGTACATGTCTGTCTTGAACTCGACGGGCGGACCGGAAAACTCCACGTTGGTCATGTCCCAGAAGTTGTTCTCCACTGCATTTACCAAGCAACAGTTCGGTCTGGCCTGCGCCATGGGTGTGGTGCTGGCTGCAATTACCTTGATTTTCTCGGCACTGGTATTCCTGGTGAACCGGATCACCGGCGGCAGCAAGGATGTGTCTGAATAATGTCAATAAAACTCTCTGGTAAGTCACCAGCAAACCTCCATGTTCGGCGTACTGCCCCAGAATCCAGGGATGACAAGGTTGTGGCGGGTGTTTCACACACCATGCTGAGCCTGTGGGCCTTGTTGGTTTTGATTCCGTTGGCCTGGACGTTGATGTCGTCCTTCAAGACAACCTCGGAAATTTTCGCGTCCCCGTTCTCCCTTCCGGCTGACTGGAAGTTTGAGAACTACGTCAACGCCTGGAACACAGCCGGAATCGGCACGTACTTCTTCAACACCGTGATCGTGGTGGGCTTCGCCCTTGTCATCGTCATGGTGCTTGGTGCCATGTGTGCCTACGTGTTGGCCCGCTACGTGTTCCCCGGCTCGCGCGCTATCTACTACCTGATGCTGGCCGGCCTGACATTCCCGATCTTCCTTGCGATCGTGCCCTTGTTCTTCATCCTGAAGAATCTGGGACTTTTGAACACACTGCCGGGCCTGATTATTGTTTACGTGGCGTTCGCGCTCCCGTTTACAGTGTTCTTCCTCTTTTCCTTCTTCAAGGCCTTGCCGCACGAGATTGGTGAAGCTGCGCAGATCGACGGCGCCGGCGAATGGCGCACGTTCTTCCAGGTCATGCTCCCCATGGCCAAGCCGGGATTGGCGTCCGTCGCCATCTTCAACTTCCTCGGCTTGTGGAATCAGTACCTGATTCCGGTGGCCATCAACACCAACCGCGACAACTATGTCCTCTCGCAGGGTATTGCGGCCTACGCGGGCCAGCAGGGTTACGCGGTGGACTTCGGCTCGCTTTTCGCGGCCGCCATCATCGTGGTTGTTCCCGTCTTGATCATGTACATCCTGTTCCAGCGCCAGCTCCAGGGCTCGGTGTCCGCGGGAACCATGAAGTAGCGTTATCGCTCCCTCGAGCGGGCAGTTGTTGCCAATGTTTTCCACAAACATTGGCAACAACTGCCCGCTCGATTTATTTAAGGGCTGATTGACGACGGCGGTAGGCGGCCACGTGCGCCCGGTTGCCGCAGTTTCCGGTATCGCAATACCGGCGGGACCGGTTCTTGGACAGGTCTATCACCACAGCGCAGCAATCCGGCGCGGCGCAAACCTTCAAGCGTTCCAATTCCTTGCCTCGAATCACGTCAACCAAAGCCATCGCCGCCTCCACCCCCATGCGTTGGGCCAGTGGGGCTGCCGATGCGGTGGCGTGCAAGTGCCAGTCCCATTGGTCGTGCCGGACAAGCTGTGGCAGCGCATTGGCCCGTGCGAGCAATTCATTAATCATGTCTGCTGCCGTTGCCTCGTCTGCGGTGAAGATGCTCCGCAATTCCCGGCGTACGTCCCTGACGGCAGCGACCTCGGCGGCCGAGTGCTCACGTGAACCCGAGAACTGTTCCCGCTTCACGAAACCATCAAGATCGGCCACCGTCTGAAGCAGGTCAGTGCCCACGACCTTGTTGTCTTCGGTCAGTGATGTGGGTGCTGTGTTGATGAGATTGACGGCGGACAGCAGGGCCACCTCGGTGTCATGACTAAAGATCACGTTGACTCCTGACATTGGTCGAGCGTATTGTCATTAGTCTAACGCCGATTACTGCTGACATATGGACGTGCCATGACTCCTTCGAAAACTCCCTTACTCGCGTCTGCCGCGGATCCGCGAAAGGTGCTGGCCTCCCCGGCCCTGCTGCTGGCCTTCATTTCCGCAGCAGCGTTTGCCTTGTCCGGTTCCTTTGCCAAGTCACTTTTTGATGCGGGCTGGTCCCCCGGCGCGGCCGTGGCAGCACGCATTGGGGGTGCCGCCGTCGTGCTCCTGATTCCCGTGATTCTGACGCTCGTGCGGAATTGGGGCCAGGTCAAGGGTTCCCTCGGGCGGATTGCGATCTACGGCGTCGTGCCGATTGCCTTGTGTCAACTGTTCTATTTCAATGCCGTCCAGCACCTTTCGGTGGGTGTGGCGCTGCTGCTGGAATACCTTTCTCCCGTGTTGCTGGTGGGTTGGGCGTGGGCTTCGACCCGTCAGCGACCGAGGGCGCTCACATTTGTCGGCGCGATCTGTGCCATGTCAGGGCTGGTGTTGGTGTTGGACCTTGCCGGCAGCCAGAAGATCAGTGTCGAGGGCATTCTCTGGGGGCTCGCGGCGGCCGTGTGTTCTGCCGTGTATTTCATCATGTCCGCCCGGACCGGTGACAACGTGCCGCCCATCCTCATGGCGGGCGGCGGCATGACGGTCGGTGCCGTGATGATCGTTGGGCTGGGCGTGGTGGGTATCCTGCCCATGGCTTTCACCTTCAACCATCCTGTTTTTGCCGGGACGCAGGTGCATTGGCTCGTTCCAGTATTGGGGCTGGTGCTCATCACCACGGTATTCGCCTACCTGGTGGGCATCATTTCTACCCGCGGATTAGGGTCCAAAGTGGCCTCATTCGTTGCCTTGTTTGAGGTGCTTTTTGCCGTTATCTGGGCGTGGATCCTACTGGGTGAGCTGCCGGGGATGATCCAGCTGCTGGGCGGCGTGGCCATTATGGGTGGTGTGGTCCTGGTCCGGATGGACGAGCTGCGCGGGTCTCCCCGGCGCGGCCCGTCCTATCCTGTTGACCTTACTGACGATTCACCAGCTTCCGAACTGTCAGCCCGGAAGTCACCGGCCGAATCGTCGCAGCCGTAGCGAATTGGCCACCACCAGCACGGAGCTGGCGGCCATGGCTGCACCGGCGATCATGGGGTTGAGCAGTCCCAGCGCTGCCACCGGGATGCCGATGGCATTGTAGAAGAACGCCCAAAACAAGTTCGTCTTGATGGTGCCAAGCGTCTTGCGGGACAGCGCAATGGCCGTGGCAACCTGGCCCAGATCGTTGCCCATGACCGTCAGGTCCGCCGCTTCTATAGCGACGTCGGTGCCCGAGCCCATGGCAATGCCAAGATCAGCCTGAGCTAAAGCGGCGGCGTCGTTCACGCCGTCACCGGCCATGGCCACTGTGGCCCCCTGCGCCTGCAACTTCTTGACGGCGTCCACCTTGCCCTCAGGCAGGACGTCGGCAAACACATCCTCGGGGGCAATACCCACGGCAGCCGCCACCTGGGTGGCAACAGCGGCGTTGTCGCCGGTTAGCAGAATGGGACGCAGGCCCAGTTCCTTGAGCTTGGCAATGGCCTCCTTGGACCCCGCCTTGATGGTGTCCTTCAGGGCAATCAGGCCAGCGGCCTCGCCGTCCACGGCAACCCAGATTGCGGTGGTGCCGCGCTGCTGTTGCTCAACCAGTGACGCGCGGGCCTCCGCGGAGAGGGCGACGCCGTTGTCCTCCAGCCAGCCTGCGCGGCCGGCCAGAACTGTGCTGCCCTCGATGATGGCCCGCACCCCGCCGCCCGGAGCGGACATGAAGTCCGCGAGTTGCGGGAGTTCGCCTGCCGCACGGGCATGCGCCGTGATGGCGTGGGCAATGGGGTGTTCGCTGTGGGATTCCACCGCACCGGCCAGGCGCAGGACGTCCGGCACCGGCACCCCGGTGAGGGGTACGACGTCGACCACGGACAGCTTGCCCTCGGTGACGGTGCCCGTCTTGTCCAGCAGGATGGTGTCCACCGTGCGAGTGTCCTCCAGGACCTGCGGACCCTTGATGAGGATGCCGAGCTGGGCGGCGCGGCCGGTTCCGGTCAACAGGCCCACCGGCGTGGCCAGGCCTAGGGCGCACGGGCAGGCGATGATCAGCACGGCGACGGCTGCCGTGAAGGCAGCTTGGATGTCGCCGGTAAAGATCAGCCAGAGCGCGAAGGTGATGACGGCGATGACGAGCACAATTGGCACAAAGACGGCGCTGATGCGGTCCGCGAGCCGGGCAATGGGTGCTTTGGCAGCCTGCGCGTTGCTAACGAGCTTGCCCATCTGTGCCAGCGTGGTTTCGCTGCCCACGCGCGTGGCCCGTACCAGCAGGCGGCCGGAGGTGTTGATCGTGGCGCCGGTGACGGCGTCATCTACGGTGACGTCCACGGGCAGGGATTCGCCCGTGATGAGCGAGGTGTCGACGGCTGAGATGCCGTCGGTGACCACGCCGTCGGTGGCGATCTTCTCACCCGGACGGACCACGAAGATTTCATCCAGGGCCAGGTCTGCCGCCGGGATCTTGACCTCGACGCCATCGCGCAGCACGGTGGCTTCCTTGGCGCCCAGGCTCAGCAGTGCCTTGAGGGCGTCGCCGGCCTTGGACTTTGCGCGTGCCTCCAAGTAGCGGCCCAGCAGCAGGAACGTCACCACAACGGCGGCGACCTCGAAGTACAGCGGGGCGTGCCCCGACATATGGGCGCCGTGGGCGGTCATCTTGGGGTCCAAGGCTAGTTGCACGGCCGAGAACAGGAAGGCTGCGCTGACTCCGATGGACACCAAGGTGTCCATCGTGGAGGCGAGGTGCCGGGCGTTGATGGCCGCGGCCCGATGGAATGGCCAAGCAGACCATGTCACCACGGGCAGGGCTAAAACTCCCACAACCCAGCCCCAGTGCGGGAACTGCAATGCCGGGAACATGGAAATGAGGAACACCGGGATGGTCAGGATGGCTGCCGCAATGAGCCGCGGGCGGAGCGAGGCGGCGGTGCCGCCGTGGGCCATGTGGTCCTCGTGCGAAGCGTGCTGGGCGCTTTCCTGCGCGGCAACCGGGTGGGATCCGTGCGCAAGGTGGTGCCCGGCGTCGTGCTTCATGGCGGGGGGAGCGGGCGGATTCTTCAGGCGCGCCGTGTATCCGGTGGCCTTGACGGTGTCGATGATTTGTTGGTCTGTCATGCCGGCGGGGACCGTGACCTGGGCTGATTCCAGCGGGAGGTTCACGGAAGCGCTGACGCCTTCGAGTTTGCCCAACTTGCGCTCAACCCGGCTGACGCACGAGGCACAGGTCATGCCTTTAATGTCGATCTCGACCATGCGGGGGCCGGGTGTGGCGGTTTGGGACAAAATTTCTGAGGCGCTCATGGCGCTCCTTAATCTGTGGGTAATTTATGCATTGTTGGAAACGACGACGTAGCCTGCTTCGGCCACGGCCTCGCCGATTTCTGCGGGATCCAGCGTCAGCGTTGAGGTGATGGTGACCCCGGAAATGCCGCCGGCATTGAGGTCGATGGCGACGTTCTGCACGCCTTTTAGGCCCGTCAGTTCCTCCGTGACCGAGCTGACGCAGTGGCCGCAGGTCATGCCGGAAACGTTGACAGTGGTGGTGTGGCTCATGATGATTAGCTCCTTAGTAGGCGTGAAATGGCCGCTGTTGCTTCGGAAACCTTTTCGGAGACAATCTCCGGGTTGCCGGTTTCGGCTGATTCGTTGGCTGCATTGACCACACAGTGGGCAATGTGGTCCTCGAGCAGACCGATGCTCACCGCGTGCAGGGCCTTGTTGACCGCTGCCATCTGGGTGAGGATATCGATGCAGTACTTGTCTTCCTCGACCATGCGTGCGATGCCGCGTACTTGGCCCTCGGCACGCTTGAGGCGCCTCAGGTAAGCCTGCTTCTCGTCCGAATAGCCGTGGGTGCTGTGTTCTGTGCTCATGACTTCAAGTTATACCCCCTAGGGGTATACGTCAAGTGAGTTCTGATGGTACATCGCGCATGTTACCTGCGAGTAACCCTTGATGCTTGGATGTTGTGGTGGTCGACTTTAACCCATGGAAAATAGCGAAGCACCAGACGGAATGCGTCCAGGCAGCACCCACCTGCTGGCGGTGGGCACCAAGAAGGGACTGTGGCTGGGCACCAGTTCCGACCGGGTGAGTTACTCCTTCACCGGACCACATTTCCTCATGCAGGAGATCCCCAGTATTGGCATCGATACTCGCGGTGGCAGGACGCGCATCATGGTTGGCTTGCGCAGTGAGCACTGGGGCCCAACGGTCTCGCACTCCGATGACTTTGGCGCCTCTTGGCAGGAGCCTGAGAACGGCGCCATCTCGTTTCCCGCGGATACGGGTGCCGCGTTGGAGCGGGTGTGGCAGATCCGACCAGACACGGAGGACCGTCCCGGCGTGGTGTGGGCAGGCTGCGAACCAATTTCTGTGTGGAAGTCAACCGATGGCGGCGAACATTTTGAGCTTAATCGGGGCCTCTGGGACCATCCGCATCGCAGCGAATGGGGCGCCGGATTTGGCGGCGCTGCGGCCCATACGGTTCTGCCCAGCCCCGCCGATTCCACCATCCATATCGCCATGAGCACGGGAGGTGTCTATCGGAGCACGGACGACGGCGCATCGTGGGAACCCCGGAACAAAGGGATTGGGGCCCCCTTCATGCCGGAACCACAACCGGAATTTGGCCAGTGCGTGCACAAGATAGCCCGCGACCCCAACAATCCGGACACCCTGTACGCGCAAAACCACCACGGTGTGTACCGCACCGACGATTCCGGCGACAATTGGAACTCCATTGCCGAGGGGCTGCCCACCGACTTTGGTTTCACCATGTTGACCCACCCTCGCCGCTCCGGCACCGCGTGGGTCATCCCCATCAAGGCCGACGGTGAGCGCATCCCTCCGGAGGGCCAGCTGGCGGTACACAGGACGGACGACGCCGGCAACTCATGGACACGGTTGACCGATGGATTGCTCCAGCCCGAGTTCAATGTGGTGCTCCGCGATGCTGCGGCCGTTGACAGTGCAGAACCGGCAGGTGTTTACTTTGGCACCCGTGGCGGCTCGGTCTACGCCAGCGCCGACGAGGGAAATCATTTCACGGAGGTTCTCACCCACCTGCCGGACGTTTTGTGTGTCCGTGCCGCCGTCGTCGAGCTTTAGCGTGTCCGTCGTGGCGAACGAGGTGACGGTCTTGGTGCCGCGGCTGCTCCAGCCGCTGGTGGGTGGCAGCGGGGAATTGCGCCTTGATGTGGGGGATGGTGCGCCCTTGTCGGAGCTGCTGGATGCCGTTGCTGCCGATTTCCCCGTCTTTGGCCGCCGCCTGCGCGATGAGACCGGGACGCTGCGCCGTTTCGTGAACATCTACGTGGATGGTGACGACGTCCGGCGCCTGCAGGGCCTCAAAACGAGGATAGCCGCCGGCCAAGAACTGATGATTATTCAGTCCGTGGCCGGCGGCTGAGGTTCCAGTTCCGGCCCACCAAAACGCTCGCTCACTTCTGGGGGCATTTCCACCGGCGCTCCCTCAGATGTGGGGGTGTCCAACTAAATGCTCGCTCACCTCACGGCAGGGCATTTGCGGCGTTCATGCCGTAAGCGAGCGAGCGTTCGTGAAAAGTGCCCCGTATGTGCGCGAGCGTTGTTAAGGGTGGACGACGGCTTTCAGAGCTCCCGGACTTGTACCTGCCTTCAGCGCCGCCTCGACGTCGTCAAGCCCGTGAGTTGAGGTGACGAGCCCGTCCAAGTCAATTTGCCCGGAAGCAGCCAGGGCAATGGCCGTTGGCCACGTATTCGCGTAGCGGAAGGTACCGGTGATCACGAGCTCGCGCCCCTGGATCAGTGGAACTGGCAAGGCGATCGTGTCGGCACCCATGCCCACCAGAACGCAGCGCCCGCGTGGAGCAAGCCTGGCCAGGCCGCCCAAGATGGCCCGTTCGGAGCCGCTCGCATCGATAAACACATCAAATTCCGGTTCCACGGGTGGCGGCTCCCCGGCCGTGAACGTATATGCAGCCCCGTACCTTTGCGCGACGGCCAAACGCTCGGCCCGCACATCGGTCAGCGTGACAATGGCTCCGGCCAATTGGGCAACCTTGGCAATGAGCAACCCGATGGGTCCGGCGCCCGCCACCAAGACAGAATCTCCGATCTGGATCTTGCCTGCGGCCCGAGCGGCCAAGGCCACGCTGAGTGGCTCAAGGAGGGCTGCGGCGTCGTCGGACACGGAGTCCGGGACCGGATGGCAGAAGGCCGCCGGGTGGATGGCGTACTCCGAAAACACCCCGTCGATGGGAGGGGTGGCAAAGAATCGAACGCCCGGATCCAAGTTGTAGCAGCCAGCCAGGGTCTGCTTCGAGAGTGGGTCGGGGATGCCCGGCTCGAGTGAGACGCGCTGGCCGAGGGTGCGGTCCGTGACGCCGGAACCCAGTGCGACGATGACGCCGGCGGGTTCGTGGCCCAGCACCAAGGGCGCATCCACCACGTAGGGTCCAATGCGGCCCTCCGTGAAGTAGTGCGTGTCCGATCCGCACACGCCAACAGATGTTATCCGCACCAGAACTTCATCCGGCCCCGGCGCGGGGACGGGCCGTTGCTCGGTACGCAGCTCGCCCCGGCGAACCAACACGGAGGCCGTCATAGAGTCGGGTAGGGGTGTGGCTTCTTGAGCGCTCATTCTTTACTTCACCGCACCCATCGAGAGCCCGCGGACAAGTTGCTTTTGTGCCACCCAGCCGGCGATCACGACAGGCAGGGAGGCCAGCACCGAGGCCGCCGACAGCTTGGCAAGGAACAAGCCCTCGCTGGTCATTTGGGAGACAAGGAACACCGGCACCGTGGCCGCGTTGGCGGCCGTGAGGTTGAGGGCAAAGAAGAACTCATTCCAGGCAAAGATGACACAGATCAATGCTGTTGCGGCTAGCCCAGGGGTGACCATGGGAATCAGGATGGTTCGTAGGGTTTTGATCAGCCCAGCTCCGTCCATGGCTGCGGCCTCTAGGACCTCGGCGGGGACTTCCTGAAAGAAGGACCGCATCATCCACACGGCAATGGGTAGGTTCATGGCCGTGTACAACACAATCAGCGTGCCAATGTTGTCCAGCACCTTGAGTTGTCCGGCAATCACATAGATCGGCATGATGACGGCCACGACGGGAAGCATCTTCGTGGAGATGAAGAAGAACAGCACGTCCTGGGTCTTCTCAACGGGCCGGATACTCACGGCATAGGCGGCCGGCACAGCCAGCAGGACCACAAGAATTGTGGAGACACCGGTGGCGATCAGCGAATTGAGGAAGTAAGCACCCGCACCGTTGCTGAGCACGGCCTCAAACTGTTCAAAGGTGGGAACAAAGAAGAACACGGGAGGGTTGGAGGCGGCGGCCGATTCGGGCTTGAACGCCGTCATGACAAGCCAGATCACGGGTGCGAAGAACACAAACGCGAGCAGCCACGTAACGGTGGTGATGGCGGAACCGGAGAAACGCCGTCGTGCCTCACGAGACTTCCGCTCAGCGGAAATGGGAGCAGGGGGAGTGATGATAGTAGTCACGGCTTAGTCCTTTGCGTCAAAGCTGCGGAAGATCAGGCGCAGGGCGAACGTGGCAATGACAATGGTGGCAATGACCACCACAACACCCATCGCGGCCGCCTGGCCAATGTCGAAGCCCAGGAAGGCCCGCTGGTAGATGTAAAACGGCAGATTGGCGCTGGCTGTCCCGGGGCCACCGGCCGTCATGAGGTAAATCTGGTCAAAGGTGTTGACAACGTAGATGGTGCCCAGCAGTACGCCCAGCTCAATGTAGCGGCGCAGTTGGGGCAGCGTGACCCACAAGAACGTCTTGGTCCAGCCAGCGCCGTCGATCTGCGCGGCCTCGAGGACATCCTTGGGTTGGGACTGCAGGCCGGCCAGCACCAGCAACA
Organism: Specibacter sp.; assembly: GCA_046714315.1. Taxonomy (GTDB): domain Bacteria; phylum Actinomycetota; class Actinomycetes; order Actinomycetales; family Micrococcaceae; genus Specibacter. The sequence goes on along the minus strand of JBKKBD010000161.1, from coordinate 15,296 downwards.
TGGTGAACGGGGTCCACTGCCAGACAAGCGCCATGAGGATGGAGACGATGGGGTGCGACGCCGTCCAATCGACGGGCGGGATGCCCACCAAGGAGATCACCCAATTCACCAAGCCGAAGCTCGGGTTCAGCATGGAGATGCTCCACAGCGTGGCCCCGGCGACCGGCATGATCAAAAATGGCGTGATGAGCATGGTGCGCACAACGCCTTGGCCGCGGAACTTGCGGTCAAGCAGGAGGGCGAAGATGATGCCAAGGATCATGGCCAAGAAGACGCAGCCAAGGGTGATGACAATGCTGTTCAGGGCCGAGCTGCGGAAGGTGGAGTCCATGAAGATGTCCACATAGTTTTGCAATCCCGTGAATTGGTTGCCATCGGGGCGCAGCAGGTTCCAGTTCCGCAGCGAGTACCAGATGGTGACAAGGAACGGCAGCTGCGTGATGACGATCGTGAAGATCAAGGCCGGCAGGAGGGGCCCGCGGCGGCGCCAACCCTCAGCCTTGGAGATGCCGGATCCATCATTCGCCTTCTTGGCGCTTTTGAGGGTGTGTTGTTTAAGGTTGTGTCGATCAACCAGCGTGGTAGCCACTACTTGCCTCCTTCTTGGTATGACTTGGCAATGGGCTCGGCGTACAGCTGGGCCTGCTTGAGTGCTTCGTCGACTGTTTTCTGCCCGGCAATAGCGGCCGAGATTTGCTGGCTGACCCGGGTGCCCAGGTCCTGGAATTCCGGAATCCCCACAAATTGCAGGCCCGGGTACGGAACGGAATTGACCATGCTGGATTCCTGCTTGGCGCCGTACATCGCGTCAAGGGTTGGCTTGGCGTAGGCCTTGGCGACTGCGGCGTATTCGGGGATTTCGTAGGTGGATTTGCGGCTGCCGGGCGGGACTCGCTCCCAGCCGATCTTGTTGCCCACCAATTTGATGTAATCCTTGTTGGTCATCCAAGAGACAAAGTCCCAGGCGGCGGTCTTGTGCTTGCTGGTGGTCGGAATGGCCAACGACCAGCTGTATAGCCAGCCTGCCGACTCCGTGTTCTGCACGGGCGCTGGGGCGTACTGCGACTTACCGGCAACCAGCGAGGAGGCAGGGTCTTCGATGCTGGAAACCATGGCCGTGGCGTCGTACCACATGGCCGCCTTGCCCTGGCTGTAGCGGGTGATGCAGTCGCCGTAACCGCTGGTCGCTGCGCCCGGCTGGCCGGCGTCGTGCAGCAGGTCAACGTAGTCGGTGACAGCCGCCTTGACCTCGGGGGAGTCCAGCTTCGCGTTCCAGTCCGTGTCAAACCATTGGCCGCCGTAGGTGTTGATGACCGTGTCCAGTGGGGCCATGACCTCACCCCAGCCGGCGAGTCCGCGCATGCAGATCCCGGCGAAGTCCTTGGTGGGGTCGTTGAGTTTGCGGGCAATCTCGCCAATCTCGGCCCACGTGGGGTGTGCCGGCATGGTAATTCCAGCCTCCTTGAAGAGATCCTCGCGGTACACCAGGAACGACGATTCGCCATAGAACGGCACCGAATGCATATCGCCCTTGTAGCTGAGCGCATCCTTGATCGTGGGGATGAAATCGTCGGTGTCGTAACCTTCAGTGGCGTCGGCCAAGGGTTGGAGATTCTCAATCCAGCCGTTCTTTGCCCACATCTCCGTCTCGTAGTTGGAGATCATGACAACATCGAACTCGCCGCCGCCGGTGGCCACCGAGGCGGTGATCTTGGCACGGGCTTCATTCTCCGGCAGCGTCACGAACTTGACGTTGACATTGGGGTGCTTGGCCTTGAAATCGTCCTGAAGGGAGACCGCATCCTTCATCTGCGGGTTCGCAACAATGGCCACCACGATGGTGTCCTGATCGCCGGCTGGTGTGCAGCCACTCAGGGCCAGCGTGGCGGCTGCGGCAATGGCAAGCCACGTGCCGGCACGCGAACCGGGCTTGGGTGCCTGTTTGGCACGAAATTGGGGGAACTTCATTGGTCGCTCTCAATCTGGTTGCTCATTTGAGAAGTTATTCCTGCTCATTTGTTAAGTGACTCTAGTCATATATACTCATTTGAGCAAGAGCAGAGGCTCAAATGTTTTAATTGAGGAAGGTGCACCGTGCCGGAAATTTCCCATGAGGAGCTACTTGCCCGTATTGGGCAGGCGTATTACTTGGACAACCAGTCCAAGGTTGAAATAGCCACGGAACACGGAATTTCGCGGTTTCAGGTTGCACGATTCCTCGACGAGGCCCGTGCCGAAGGCATCGTCCATATTGAAATCCGGCGCCCCGGTGTCACGGCAGAGATCGACGCCGAAGCGCTCGCCGCCGCACTGGGCCTGCGACGCGTTGTGGTGGTCAAGACCATTGACGACGACTTTGCCCAGCGAGATATTCAGGCGCAGGCCGTGGCACAAGAGCTCATGAATGAGGCTCGAACGGGCATGACCATCGGCATCTCGTGGTCGCGGACCTTGAACCTGGCGGCGCGCCACGTGAAGGAACTGCCCAAATGCGACGTCGTGCAACTGGCGGGTGCCCTTCCCTCCTTGGGAGGTGGCAACCCCCTGGAAATCATCCAGCGTCTTGGCGGCATAGGTGGCGGGCGAACGTGGCCAATGTGGGCCCCGCTGGTAGTAGACAGTGCAGCGACGGCCACGGGCTTGCGCCGTCAACCTGAGATTGCCGATGCCATGAGCAAGGCCGATTCGCTGGATCTGGCTATCGTGGCCATCGGGGCTTGGGCGCCGAACCTTTCAACCGTCTGGGATCGCGTTGATAATGCCGTGCGCCAAGACGGTATTAACAAAGGCGCCGTGGCCGAGTGCTCCGGTCGGTTGATCGCCAAGGATGGATCGGTGGTCGCGGCCGAATTGGATGCCCGGATTCTCTCCGTCAAGGTTGAACAGCTGAAAGGCACGCCCAAGGTCATTGCCGTGGCGCAGGGTGCGGGGCGCGGCGATGCCGTACGTGCTTGCATCGCCGCGGGAATTGTCAGCACCCTCGTGGTCGACGAGGCGCTGGCGCTTGAGCTTCAGGGCCCTGCGGCAGCGTAGTTGCGAACCGCAGTTACCGGCCCAGCGCCACCAATTCCGCTACGGCTGCACGAGCACCGCGGGTATGCAGGGTGTCCAGGGCGCGCAGGTAGGCGTCCGTGAAGCGGGCGTTATCCACGAGGTCACCAAAGACGTCGCGGTTGCGCAGGAACGCCAGCTTGTCCTCGTGTTGCAAGGCGGCCGCTGCCATGAGTGGCTCCTTCAGGCGGTCGACGACGTCCAAGGGTGCGCCGGATTCGTCCGTCCCCTCGGCGTACCGCGCCCATGAGGCGACGATGCCCGCGGAACGGGCGATCCCGCCGTCGTTCGTCAGCTTGTCGTTGCCAAGGTTGATCCAGATGACCGGGACTAGCCATTTGGGGATCCGGTCGGAACTTTCGGCGCAAAGGCGGGCGAGGGTGTCGCGGACATGCTCGTTGGCAAAGCGCTCGATGAGCGTGTGCTTGTAGAGCGGCAGGTCTACGCCGGGCAGGGGTGAGAGCGCGGGTGTGCCTTCAAGATCCATGTAATCAAGCAGGAATTGCACAAATAGCGGATCCTGGCAGACCTCATGCGCGTACGTGTATCCGGCCAGTGTGCCGAAGTAGCACAGTGCCTGGTGGCTGGCGTTGAGAAGCCGCAGCTTCATGAGTTCGTACGGCTCCACGTCATCAACCACCTGAACGCCGGCGTCCTCGAGTGGCGGACGGCCCAGTGTGAAGTGATCCTCCAGCACCCACTGTTCGAACGGCTCGCAAACCACCGGCCACTGGTCCGTGATGCCAAACTCGGTGGCAATCGCGGCACGGTCCACGTCGGCGGTGACGGGGGTGATTCGGTCAACCATGGAGTTCGGGAACAGTACATTGGTGCGCATCCAAGCGGCCAAATCCGGGTCCCGAAGCTCGGCAAAGGCCGTGAACATCTTCTTTGCCACGTCGCCATTGCCCTGGATGTTGTCGCAGGACATGAGAGTGAACGGGGCAATGCCGCGGGAACGACGGCGGGATAGCGCCTCCACAACGAGACCGAACGTTGTGCGCGGGGCCGCGTTGGGCGCGAGGTCGTGGACGACGTCCGGGTTCTCGGCGTCGAAATCGCCTGTCACGTGATGGAAATTGTAGCCGCCCTCGGTCACCGTGAGTGAGACGATGCGGGTGTCCGGTGAGGCCATCTTCTCGATGACGGCTTCAGGGTCCGCGGGCGCAAACAGGTACTCGGTGATGGAGCCGATCACCCTAGCCTCGCGGCGACCGTCCGGGTGCTTCACGAGCATTGTGTAGAGGCAGTCCTGCTCGGCCATGACCTGGGCCATCTTCGCATCGTGCTCCAGCACCCCTACGCCGCAAATGCCCCATTCAAGTGCTTTCCCGGCGTTCATGAGGCGGTCAAGGTACATGGCCTGATGTGCTCGGTGGAAACCGCCAACGCCAAAGTGCACGATTCCAGTGGTGACCTTGGTGCGGTCGTACGCCGGAACGGCCACCGACTCCGGTAAATGGGTGAGGCTCTCAGCATTGAGTTGCGGCACGGTTGCGCTCCTTTGGTGACGTGATCTTCGTCCCACTATAACAAATGAGCACTCTGTGTCCACTCAAATGAGCAAGGTTTGGATATCGCGGCGTAGCGGGGTCTGGGCGGTTCTGTGCTGCGGACCGTAGTGCTGGGGGGCTATATTGGCCAGTATCCGACGCAGGACTATTTGCAGCAGGAGGGCCACGTGGCCAAGGAACTTGCCAGTCAGCTCATTGAACAATTGCAGGCAGCGGGTGTGCGGCGCATTTACGGGATAGTGGGGGACAGCCTGAACCCACTGGTGGATGCGGTGCGGAAAACCGGTGGTTCCGCCAAAGGCGGGATCGACTGGATCCATGTCCGCCACGAGGAAGCCGCCGCGTTCGCGGCCGGTGCCGAGGCGCAGCTCACCGGGGAATTGGCCGTGTGCGCCGGTTCCTGTGGTCCGGGAAATCTGCACCTGATGAACGGGCTGTATGACGCCAATCGCACGGGTGCGCCGGTGTTGGCCATCGCGTCCCATCTCCCCAGCGTACAAATCGGCAGCGGATTTTTTCAGGAGACCCACCCTGACCGACTGTTTGGCGAGTGCTCGGTGTACTCGGAGCTCATCAGTACCTCTGACCAGGCTCCAAGGGTGCTCCACAATGCCATTCAACATGCCGTGGGCTTGCGAGGTGTGGCTGTGGTGACGCTGCCTGGTGACATCGCTAGTTTGCCGGCCACCGCGCCCTCGCCACTGCAGCGCCCCTTTCATCCAGCTGCCCTGATGCCAGCAGCCCAAAGTGTGGCAGAGCTTGCTGAAGCCATCAACCAAGCGGACAAGGTTGCCATCTTTGCTGGCGCTGGGGTGCAGGGGGCTCATGACGAAGTCATTGCGCTGGCGGAACTGATCAACGCGCCCATTGGGCATAGCCTGCGCGGCAAGGATTTCATCCAATACAACAACCCGTACGACATCGGCATGACCGGGCTGCTGGGATACGGGGCCGCGGCGGAGGGCATTGAGGACGCTGACCTGCTGATCATGCTCGGCACGGACTTCCCCTATGACCAGTTCCTGCCCGGCACCCGCACAGCCCAGGTGGACAGGGCTCCGGAGCATCTAGGCAGGCGCACAGACGTCGACATTGCCGTCCACGGAGACGTGCTGCCAACCCTGCAGGCGCTCCTCCCCTTGATAGAGGCGAAGGAAAATTCCAAATTCCTGGATGCAATCTTGAAAAAACATGATCGCCTCATGAATAAGGCAGTCGGCGCCTATACCCGCAAGGCCGACAAATTGGTGCCCATCCACCCGGAATACGCGGCGTCGATACTTGACGAGCTTGCCGCCGACGATGCGATCTTCACGGCCGACACGGGCATGTGCAATGTTTGGACGGCTCGTTACATCAATCCCCTAGGCACACGCAGGCTGATTGGTTCCTATCTTCACGGCTCCATGGCCAATGCGCTGCCCCAGGCCATCGGTGTGCAGGCGGCCTATCCCGACCGGCAGGTCATCTCCGTCTCCGGCGACGGCGGACTGTCCATGCTGCTGGGTGAATTGATCACGGCCGCGGCCCACAAGCTGCCCATCAACGTGGTGGTCTTCAATAACTCCACCCTGGGCATGGTGAAGCTTGAAATGTTAGTCGACGGACTGCAGGACTTTGGCGTGGACGTTCCAGACGCCAACTACGCCGCCATTGCTGCAGCGATGGGCTTCCATGCCGTCCGTGTCACCGATCCGGCCGATATCGCAGACGCCTACAGGGCTGCCTTTGCCCATGATGGGCCCTCCTTGGTGGAATTGATCACCGATCCCAATGCCCTGTCCATTCCGCCGAAAATCAAGGGTGGGCAAGTGATTGGCTTCGCCACGGCCATGTCCAAGATCGTACTGAACAAGGGTGCCGGTGAGGCTGTCAGCATGGCCCGTTCCAACCTCCGCAACATTCCCCGCGGTTAACCCGCACCCCACAACAAAGGATCCCCATGTTCACCGCAGCACTCATTTTCGCAGGCCTGGCCGCCCTATTGCACGTCTATATCTTTGTACTCGAATCCCTGCGCTGGACGGCGGAAAGCACCAGGAAGACGTTTGGGACGTCCGTTGCGGAGGCGAATGCCACCAAGGAAATGGCCTTCAACCAGGGTTTCTATAACCTGTTCCTTGCCATCGTGGCCGTGGCCGGAATCGTCGCTGCCGCGGCAGGCCACCATGGGGTGGGCGCCGCGCTGGTACTGGCCGGGGCGGGCTCCATGCTTGCCGCCGGGCTGGTCTTGCTCATTTCATCGCCTTCGAAAGCAAAAGCGGCCCTGGTGCAGCTCGCGTTTCCGTTGCTCGCCGTCGTCCTTGTTATGGTGTCGCTAGCTGTTTAGAAAGCAGTCCGGCGCAAACCACTCGATACGAGGGCCAGGCAGGCCAGGCACACCACAGCGCAGGCACCTAGCAAAACCGTATAGGTGGCGAAGCCTGCCAGTCCGGCCAACGCCATAGGGAGTAGGAAGCCGATGTAGCTGAGGCTGTAGAACACTCCCGTCAGTCCGGCGAGATCCCGGCCGGTGGCGATGCGTTGGATCTCCACCAATCCCGAAACCAGGGCGATTCCGTACGAGGCGCCGAGCAATACTGCTGACACTGCTCCGGCCACCAAGGAAAGATAGTACGCATTGATGGCCGCGACGATGAGCCCGGCGATCATGGTCGTCATACCCACCAAGAGAGCCCGGCCACCTGTTGCCGCGTTGATCCGCGCCGTAAAGGGCTGAATGAGGGCGCCCGTTCCCAAGGTAAGGACCGTTAACAGCGTGGCATAACCAAGCTGCATGGTACCGAGGCGCTCGCCTTCAAGCATAGGAATGACGGCGTAGGCGACACCGGCCGTCGCAAAAATCCAGGGGGCGGCCGGCAGGATGACCCGGCGGAAGCGCAGATGGCTCGCCAAAGGGACGCGGAGATCGTCCAGTAGGGAGGTGGCTCGTTGACCGGAATGCGTGGTCTCCGGCACGACCGTTTCCGGGGCCTTCCACAAGGCTAACAATGCGGCGGTACTCAAAATGATGTGCAGCGCATAGGGAGTAATTGTGGGCCAGGGGCCCCATTGGGCAAGAACCCCGGATGCGCCGGCGCCGAGACCAAAGCCCAGCGTCAACGTCAAGGACGGCCGACGGGCGCCGGCGGTGGCGTCAGCGCTCTTATCGAACGGTGCCATGGATAGTTCCTTGAGCCAGCTCGTGCCCACGGCCATACCAATGCCGACGCCGATTCCGGCCAGCATGCGCCCGGCGCACATCAGGACTTCGCTTCGGAAACACAGTGCCAGGATCACGCTGGCGGCGATGCCTAGAATAACGCCGATGATGGTCAGTGGCTTCCGACCGTACCGATCGGACAAGGGTCCGGAGACCAGCAGTCCGGGGATAAGGCCCAGAACATAGGTTGCCAGGAACAAATCCACGCTCACGACGGAGTAATGACCAATGTCGCGGTACAGGCTCAGAAGCGGGGTGAAATGGTTCCCTCCCCAAGCCAAGATGAAAACTGCTGGGGCGGCGCGAAGCCAGAATGCAGCGCGGGCGGCGCGCATGAAAATCACTATCCTTGGGGGTTGCTTTTGTTAGGTGCTTGTCGTCGTGGCGCTGGCGGTCAGTCCGCTTTGATGTGGCGTTGCAACAAGGATTCGTAGTCGCGGTGATTGGCAGAGGCCAGGAAAGCCGCCAACTGGGCGTGCTCGTCCACGAGGCGCTGTAGTTCTGCGGTGTTCGCGCGGACGGTCAGGCAGGTGAGACGGGCCAATCGCGGACCCAGCTGGGCATAAAAGTCATCGATGATCGGATTGCCGGAACCGGCGACCACCCGGGCATGGAATTGGTGATCCGCACGGGCGAAGGCCGGCAGATCGGCACGCTGTGCCGCGTCGCGCTGCACAGCGATTAGGGCAGCGAGATCGGCCGTGATGGCCTGGCTCTCGGAGTTCCTCGCCGGATGGCTTGCAGCCCCGGTCGTTTGGAGCTCCACGGCACGGGATTCGAGCATGACCCGGACCTGCAACAGGTGCGCCGTCTCCAAGGGATTGGGAGAGGTGACGACGGCACCTTTTTTAGGGAACAAACGCAGTAGTCCCTGCGATTCCATGAGCAGAAACGCCTCGCGCACGGGGGTCCGGCTGACACTGAACTGCTCGGCTACTTCGCCCTCGGTGATGAGTGTTCCGCCGGGCAGGAGGCCGCCGACAATGTCGGAGCTGACACTTCCGTAGACGCGCTCCACCGCCGTCTTGGCTTGGAGTGGTTCGGGGTGCCAGGACCAATGGCGGCTGATGTGCGTGGTTGTTGCCATGCATTCATTCTAGCTGATAAATACATTGATAAATGCAACATGATTTCGTGGTGCCAGCCATTGAAGGGCTGCGGCAAGGGGCATAGCGTTGAGGTACATCCGAGGGGGTGGCTAAAGTGGAAATTCATCTGTGGTGGCTTGAGCTCGAGCTGCGAGCCAAGCAGTGGTTCCGTGAGAATACCGGTGCGACAGAAGTACCTGAAAGTGTTGCGGAGGCCGTGGCTGCGGCCGGTGGCAGCTTGAGCGGCGGAACGCTGACGCAGCGCGAGTGGGATTTCATCGTGACCCAGTCGGAATTTGTTGACTAAAGCTGTTGGTGGCGCGATGTATTACGCCACCTGGCCGTTATTGCGAGGCTGCGATGATGGCTGCGGTCAGGAGCGCCGTCAGGGCCACAAAAGGTATGCACATGACGGCATGTAACCGCTTGTGTTCCTTAAGGATGGCGACGAACTCGCGCAGGAAAGCGCTAGGCAGAAAGTAGCGGGCTGTGGGCGAACCCACCACCTGGGCGTCTATCCCTAGCTTGCGCGACAATAGGGCTGCGCGGAGCACGTGGTAGTTATTGGTGACAACAACCAAGGCGCCGTCGCGGCCTTCTTCGCGGGCCACGGCTGCAGAGAATTTCAGGTTCTGTGCCGTGTTGACCGCTCGGTCCTCCGCCACGACATGGTGCTGAGGTGCGCCCGCGGCCACCAGATACTCGGCCATGGCGACGCCCTCCGGGCGGGTTTCATCCGCGCCCTGTCCGCCGGACGGAATCAGCAGTGGCGAGGTTCCCGTGGATGATTCCCGGTAAATCTCCAGACCCTTGTCCAGCCGTGAGCGCAGCAGCGGTGGCACTTTTCCATTGATGATTTGCGAGCCAAGAATGACCACGGCAGCCGGCGCCATGGTGTGCTTCATTTTCCCGTAGGCCACCGCATAGGCCAGAAAGACCACAAAAACCACGCCGAAATAGCTGCACAAGAAAAACAGCAATGCTGCCAGGCCAATGGCTACCGGATTGAGTGTCATCACCAGCAGTAGGGCGAACACGGGAAGTCCCAGCAGGGCCACGCCGGCCAGAAGCGAGAGCAGGTTGCCGAGGCTGCGCCCTTCGTTGCGCATCATGGTGGCGCCGTTGCTGATCAGGAATCCGGCCAACACCACAATGGCAAAGGGGGAGAGCGCCACTATGGCTAGGGCAATCCAGTTGGTCCAAGGGAACCACTGCGCCAAAATTTCCGTAGTTCCCAGTAGCGCGAACCAGCAGGCGGCCACCAGGACGATCCCGTTTCGGAGCATGCGGGCGTCCTTGCGGCGCAGGTAAACGTAAACGCAGCCCAGAACGATGGCCAAAATCAGGGAAATCATGCTGCCAGCCTACGTGCTGGGCAGCGATGTCCGCATGCTGCTGTAGGAGGAGAACCGCGTCGGCGTTGCGCAACCACGGTGGCAGGCGGGAGGGCGGCGCAACGGCGGGAGCCGCCGTCGTACTTGCCTGCCGAAAAGGCAGAAATGTGATCTTAGCGGCGAACACGGGACAGCTGGGGGTAAGTGAGAGACAATGGAAAGGATGACTTCCCCCAAAAACACCCCCAGCCCCGCCGCAACCACTGCAGCAGCCGCAACCGAGGCGACAGCCCCGAAGATTCGGCCTGCCCGCCGCGTTGCGCAGGTTATGCCTGCCACCGAGGGCTGGAAGCAGGCGAAGGACCCGGCGGGCCGGCCGCTGCTGCAGTTCAAGTCCCCGCGGGTATCCCAGCCGCCGGTGCACTTGGCGGACATGACGCTGCCCGAGCGTGAGGCGAAGTTCAAGGAGATGGGCTTGCCGGCATTCCGCGCCAAGCAGCTCTCCGTGCACTACTTCCAGCACTACACCACCGATCCCGAACGCATGAGCGACCTCCCCAAGGACCGCCGCGCCGAGATTGTGGACACCATGTTCCCCAAGCTCCTGACCGAGGTCAAGCGCCTCACCACGGACAACGGCGACACCATCAAGTTCCTGTGGCGCCTCTTTGACGGCTCGCTCGTGGAGTCTGTGCTGATGCGATACACGGGCCGCGTGACCCTCTGCGTGTCCAGCCAGTGCGGCTGCGGCATGAACTGCCCGTTCTGCGCCACGGGCCAGGCCGGACTGACCCGCAATATGTCCACCGCGGAGATCCTTGACCAGATTGTTCAGGCCAACCGGGTCATCGCCGAGGGCGGGCTGGGCCATCTTCGCCGCGATGGCGGGCACGACGCCGAGCGCGTCACCAACATTGTTTTCATGGGCATGGGTGAGCCTCTGGCCAACTACAAGCGCGTCATGAACGCCGTGCACCGCATGGTCGCCGAGGCGCCCGAGGGTCTGGGGATGTCAGCTCGTGGCATCACGGTTTCCACCGTAGGTCTGGTCCCGGGCATCAATAAGCTGGCTGAAGAAGGCGTGGCCGTTACCTTCGCGCTGTCCCTGCACGCCCCGGATGACGAGCTGCGCGATGAGCTGATCCCGGTCAATGACAAGTGGAAGGTGGATGACGCACTTGATGCGGCCTACAACTACTACAAGGTCACCGGCCGTCGCGTGTCTATTGAGTACGCGCTGATCAAGGACATGAACGATCACCCGTGGCGTGCCGAGCTGTTGGCGAAGAAGCTGAACCAGCGCGGCCGCGGCTGGGTGCACGTGAACCCGATTCCGCTGAACCCGACTCCCGGCTCCATCTGGACCTCCTCGGAGCCCGAAGTGATGCAGGAATTCATTGACACGCTCATCGACAATGGCATTCCCACCACTCTGCGCGACACCCGCGGCAAGGAAATTGACGGCGCCTGCGGTCAGCTCGCCGCCGCCGAGTAGCGCTTAACTTAAAGAACGACGCCGGAACGAAAGTTCCGGCGTCGTTCTTGCGTTAAGCGGTGGCTTGCTTGCGGAATGGGCCTACCGTGACTTCTCAACAATCACGTACGCCGTTGTTGAACCCGGCTCGATCTCAGTCCTGCCAGCATCCTGAATGACCGGCCCACTGGATTTGCGGGCGCCCTTGCGAAACTCCTTGGCCGGCAATTCCACAATGCCCACGGGGAAGCCCGATGACGCCCAGTCGGCAACAGTCGCCACCTTGGAATCCAGAACCCATGCAAGGAGGGCGTGGGCGGCCTGCGCTGCAGCTTTCCCCGTAGACATGTCCAGGGACGCGTTCAAGACGATGGTCAGCGGCTGCAGGGGCAACGGGGGACCCGCCGGCAGCTGGGTGCCTGAAACTTGCAGCTTGGCCAGCAGCTTGGGCAAAGCGGCCGCGGGCATCGGCGGAAGGCCAACGGCGCTCGCCTCACCAACTACTGAAAAGACGTGGTCCGGGAAGGCCGTGAGGACCTTGGCGAACATCTTGGCATCGGCTCGCCTGACCGACTTGGCGAAGGCGCCGGCCGCCCACTGCTGCCAATCCGGGTTCGCGGGATCGCGCAGGAATGCCTGGGCGGAGGCTAACGCCGAGGCGGCGATGCCGTGCTGCTCGCTGGCAGGTTCCTCCCGGTCAACAAGCAAAATGATGGGTTGGACGAGTTCCTGCGTGCTGCGTTCGGTGTATTCACTCACCCATTAAGCGTAGGGGTATCGGCGCCACCGTGTGACAAGCTGGAGTCCGGTCACTTCAGCCGCACACGCTTTTGTTTAGGAGTTCCCATGCACAAGCCCCTCACCGTTGCCGGCCGCTCCCACGTTGAGCCCTTCGCCGTCATGGACATACTCCAGCGCGTTTCCGATCTTCGTGCCGCCGGCCGCGACGTCATCTCGCTGTGTGCGGGGGAGCCCGGCGGCGGTGCCCCACGCGCGGTGTCTGCCCGGGCGGCCGAGCTCCACATATCAGGGGCCGCGCTGGGCTACACGCCCCCGTTGGGCACATCGGAACTGCGTCAGGCCATTGCCGGGCACTACAAGCGCTGGTATGGAATCGAGGTTCCTGCAGAGAACGTTGCGGTGACCACCGGTTCCTCCGGGGCCTTCATGCTTGTTTTCCTGGCCGCCTTCAACCCCGGCGACAGGGTGGCTCTGGCCCGGCCCGGCTACCCCGCGTACAAGAACATCCTCACGGCCTTGGGTATCGAGGTGGTGGAGTTCGACGCCGGCGCCGACACCCGCTTCCAGCCCACCCCCGCACTGCTCGAGACGGCAGTTTCCGAACATGGGCCGCTGGCTGGATTGGTCCTGGCCTCCCCCGCTAACCCCACCGGAACCATGGTGACGCGCGAAGAACTTGCCGCACTCACTTCTTGGTGCGCGGAGAACGGCGTTCGGATGGTCAGCGATGAGATCTACCACGGCATCACCTTCCCCGCACCGGGCGACCCCGATCCGCGAGGCGTGTGCGCCTGGGAGCTAGAGCGCTCCGGCGTGGTGGTGTCCAGCTTCTCCAAGTACTGGGGCATGACGGGTTGGCGGCTGGGCTGGGCAATTGTGCCCGACGACTTGCTGCCGGGCGTTGCCGCGCTGGCCGGAAACGTGGCCCTGTGCCCGCCGGCGCCGGCCCAGATGGCGGCCCTAGAGGCGTTCACCGAAGCTTCCTACTCCGAGGCTGACGCGTCAGTGGCCGAATTCGCCCGCACCCGGGCATTGGTGCTGGACAAGGTGGCTGGGTTGGGGTGGCTTGATGCCGCCCCGGCCGACGGCGCCTTCTACTTCTACGCCAAGCTGGGCCCCGCGCTCGCCGGCTTTGCCGACTCCCGCGAATACTGCACCGAGCTGCTGGAACGCGAAGCCGTGGCCCTAGTGCCCGGCCCGGATTTTGACAAGGCCAGCGGCCATGCCACCGTCCGGTTTAGCTTCGCCGCTGGGTACGACGCCGTCCGCGAGGCCCTGGTGCGGATCGAACGGTTTCAGGCCGCTCAGGCTGGGTGACGTTGCCCGCCCGTTCCTCCACAGTCGGGGGAGTGGGGCGGTTGCTCCACATTGTCCGGGCGGCCCCTTTTGCCGGTGCCTGTGGATTGCCAAGGTTGGTCCATGGAAAGGAAAACCCATGGATGAATTTATCGAACCCAACTGGGACGGAACCGCAGAAGAAGATGGGGTGGATCGACAGTTTTGGCAGCTGACGAGCGCGCTGGCGGGCCCGCACTACAACGAATGCCTCGTGTGCTTTTTAGTGCGCGCCGTGCCCATGCTGGAACCCGCGGGCTTCGCCATGACCCGCCTGTTCCGGGAAACCAATGCTCCGCGTGCCACGAGTCTCGGCGCCCGGCTGGAGCAGCTGGGCATCTACGGTGACGCCCAGCTGCTCCAGGCAGGTGTCGTAGCCAATTCCTCCATCTGGGAGGTGCAACGCTGCCCCGATTGCGGTGTTCCCGTGGGGGCGCCTGATTGTCTCGGCGTCAGAAAAGGATCCACCCAGCCATGCGAACTGTGGATCTGGCGCAGGTATGCCTTGCTGGAAGGCCATGGGGACTGGCTGGACCGTCGATACTAAGTGGCGACACCGCCCCCATATGGCGGCACCCCGGCCAACGCATGAGGCGCAGGCCGGCGTGCGCCGGAGAGTTAGTTGGGCTCTGTGGTCGTGGAGGGAATGCGGTCGCGCTCGTAGGTGATGGTTGTGTGGCCGTGGGGTTCCGGCTTGCCGTCCAGACCGAGGTTCACGAAGACCACCTGGTCAATCGTGAGAATGGGTTCGCGCGTGAACATGTTGCGGACCTCGGCGCGCATGGTCAACGAGGTGCGGCCAAAGCGTGTTGCCGTCAGTCCCATCTCGATGAGGTCCCCGAGGACGGCAGAGGAAACGAAGTTGATCTCGGACATGTACTTCGTCACGGCGCGCCGGTTGCCGAGCTGCACGATCGCGTAAATGGCCGCTTCCTCGTCGATCCACCGCAGCAGGCTACCACCAAACAGCGTGCCATTGGCGTTCAGGTCTTCGGGGCGGACCCACTTGCGGGTGTGAAAGGTAATGCCGCGGCTGTTCATGGTTGCCAATGTATCTGTGTTTTTGGCCGCTTGCACCCGTTTTGTTGGCAGAAACACGCCACCACGTGATGCGACTCCCATGCCGTAGGCTCTGGGAACCAGGCACGGCCAACACGTCACAACGGTGTGACGCACAGTCCCCGGCCGGGCAGGTGGCGGGCGTGGACACGGATAGTAGCGGGCGCGGGAATTTGGCTCCGGACCCGGGTGGGGACTTGCGCGGGCGGATTGCAGGACAGTCTGTCATGGCCAAGCTCCTGGACGAACAGGCAAAGTTGCCACCGCAGCGCTTCTTGGCACGAGTGTTTGGCACCAGTCCCCTGGGTTCGGAGTCGGACTCTTGGTACAAGGGCGCATTGGGAGAGATTGAGGTTGGGCGGATCCTGACGCGGCTGGGGCCGGAATGGCAGGTGCTGCACGCCGTGCCCGTGGGCAAAGCGGACACGGACATCGACCATGTGGTCATTGGCCCGGCAGGGGTCTTCACACTCAACACCAAGAACCATTCCGGCCAAA
>JBKKBD010000160.1:0-3847 GCA_046714315.1 Specibacter sp. | reverse complement strand
CTCTTCTGCGGACACCACGCCCGCTCGGTGGAGGCCAACCTGAAGCCTCTCTCTTCGGAGTGGCATGACGAGACAAGCCGTCTCACCGAAAAGGCCCCGGTCCCAGTGGACTAAATATTTTTGAATAAGTTGGGCCCCGGATTCGTCCGGGGCCCTACTTTTTTGCCCTTTTCTACCTCGCTTCCCAGTAGCGCAGCTAAGGTGCCTTAGCCGCCTTAGTCCGGAGGGAATTGGGTAAAGATAGGTCATCCACCCAATGTTCGAGAGGCTCCGCGGCGGAAGAATTGAGTCATCAAGAAGGTTTCGTTGACGCAGAAACCTTCACGAATAAAGGATGACCATGTCAGACTTCATGGCGCTGTTGATATCGCACCAAAATGAACGAGAGCTCACAACTGCCTTGGAACGCCGCCGGCTACAACGCGAAGCCGAGGCCGCCCAGGTTCCGACCCTGCGCACGCCCGGCCGGTGGCACCATCTCTGGACTCTAACGATGCGTCCGGGGAAGGCAGTGCGTCCGGGTAAGGCAGTCGGCCACCTTGTCCGTCCGAGCTAAGGAACTACGAGGGCCGACGTCACTGACGGCTGCCGCTCGGTCGTGGCAGGATTGGACCATGCAGATGACCGCGGTGAGCACGCAAATGATTGGGCGCGACGCCGAACTACAAGCGCTAATGGCGTCCTTCGACGACGCTGCGGACAGCAAGCCCCAGGCCGTCATCATCGGTGGCGAGGCCGGGCTCGGCAAGACCCGGCTGCTTGATGAGTTTCTGGCCGGCATCTCCAGCCGTGCCCGGATTATCACCGGCCAATGCGTTGATCTTGGCCAACTGGCCCCGCCATATGCGCCGTTGACAGGTGTATTGCGGTCCCTGGCATCCCAGATTGGCTTGGATGCTGTGCTAGAGCTTGCCGGACCCGGGCGCGACGCCTTGGCGCTGTTGCTGCCCGAGGCCGCCGCGGAGCTGGATGCGCTCCCCACCGCTAACCGCGTCCTCGAAGCAGTCAGCACCGTCTTCGAACGAGCCAGCGCAACCCAGCCAATCGTCGTCGTCGTCGAGGACCTGCACTGGGCCGACGACGCGACGCTGGCGGTTCTGCGTTTCATCCTCCGTGCCTTCAACGGAGGGAAGTTCCTTCTCGTCACCAGTTACCGCAGCGACGACATTCACCGTGGACATCCGCTACGGGATTTCCTGACCGAATCCGAGCGCGGCCGCTATGCAAAGGTCATAAGGCTGGGGCGGCTCACGAAGGACCAGATTCGTTGCCAAGTGGAGGCCATCACGGGCCAGGATGCAGGGTATGAACTCATTGAAAACGTTTTTGCCCGCAGCGAAGGGATCCCCTTCTTTGTCGAAGAGCTACTAGGCCTCGGGGACTGCGACGCCGCGGGCGAGCTGCCGGCCACACTGACAGATCTCCTGCTGGCCCGGTATGAGCGCATGATCGAATCAGTCCAGTATTTCCTGCGCGTCTTGGCAGCCGGCGGTGTTTGTGTGGCGCACACACAGGCAATCGCCGCCTACGACAGATCCATCGAGGAATTTGAAACCAGTGCCCGCGCGGCACAGCGGGCCAACCTCTTGGTCTTGGAGGGGCGCTCTTACACCTTTCGCCATGCCCTGGTCCGGGAGGCTATCCATGCCGACCTACTCCCCGGGGAACGCACCCGCTTCCACACCCGCTATGCCCAAGCCTTGGAGGCCGCGGACTCGGGTCAGCACAACGCCGTCGAAATTGCCTATCACTGGCATGCCGCCAACGCCCAGGAGAAAACGTTCAAGGCATCCATCGCAGCTGTTGCCGAGGCCGAACGCAGCTACGCCTATTCAACTGCGGCCCGGATGGGAGAGCGCGCACTGGAACTCTGGGATCGGATGGAAGACGCCGAAGCTTCCGCGGGCATGCCCCGGTACGCCTTAATGGCCCGAACTGCCGCCGCACACAATCAAGCGGGCGACGGCGAACGTTCCCTTGCCGTTATTCGCTTGGCTGCCGCCGAACCCGGTGTTGGTGGGACGGATCTGGCCCGGTTGCTTGCAGACCAAGCCAGATATCTCGGCTTTAACGCGCAATTTGGTTCTGCTGAACTCTTGCTGCGCGCCCTGGACCTCACCCCGCGTGGCAGCGACGACACGCTCCGTGCAACGCTGTTGAACCATCTGGCAGCCCGGTACATGCTCGAGGCCCGGCTGGACGAGGCTGTCAGCGTTGCTACGGAAGCCCTCGAGCTGTCAACAATCGTCGGTGATCGCACCGAGCAATCCATCGCCTCTAATCTACGTGGCAGTTCAAGGGCCATGGCAGGTGACGTGGAAGGCTGGAGGGCAGACTTGGCGGCGGCCAAGATGCTCGCGCAAGGCGACACCGGTGCCCTCCTGCGTTTCCGCATCAACTATTCTGACACTCTCCACCACCTGGGGCTGTATGACGAGTCCATTCGGATAGCCGAGGAAGGAATTAGCCAGGCGCGTGAGTTGGGTGCGGAGCGGACCAGTGGGGCCATTTTGTCCTCCAACGCCGTCGAACCCCTCTTTGCCCGAGGTGACTGGGCCAAGGCCAGCACCCTCCTTGAACGCAATTTGTCCCTGTCACCACCGAGCTCTTTCCATGCCTATCTGTTGCGTTCGAAGATCTGGTCGACCCTTTGGGGCGGAGATACGGCCGGAGCAGAGTCGCTGTTCCGGCAATGGCAGCCGCTATTGCGTGAGCTGGCAAGGGTGGAGATGCAATCACGCATCCCCTTGGCAATGCTCGCCGCGGAACTGGCATGGATGCGTGGCGACCTTGATGCTGCGTGGGGGGAGGCGTCCTTCCTCATCAGTGAGGAGTTCCGTTCGCTTCCGGGCTATGACCTGCCGCTTCTTGTTGTCGCGGCCCGGATCCTTGCTGCCCGGCGCACCGCGGGTGAAGACTTCGAGGGCCAAGCCGAGGACCAGTTGCGGGAGATCCTGTCCCGGGATGACTTTTGGGCCACCTACCCAGCATGGACGGCTCTCTTTCAGGCAGAACTTGGCGGCGATACAGGAACTGGCACAGATCCGGCGGCGTGGCACGGCGCCCTAGAACTGTGCCCGGCGCTTCCGGCCCACCTGCGGTGTTATGTTTCCCTGCGTACGGCTCAGGCCGAGCAAGGTGCAGGCAACAGGGCGGAGGCGATTCTCCTACTCCGAGAGGCCGTCGAAGGTTCCGAAAAACTTGGCGCCGGCATGGTGGCCTCGTTAGGGAAAGACTTCGCCATCAGGACGGGCCTGAATCTCTCTGGTCCCAGTCCACGGCCCAATACCGCCGAGCTGACGGCTCGTGACACCCAGGTGCTGGCCCTGGTGGCCGATGGCCTGAGCAACAAACAAATCGGCGCGCAGCTCTTTATCAGCGCCAAGACCGTCAGCGTTCATGTCTCATCGATCATGCGCAAGTTTGACGCCTCGAGCCGCACGGAGGCTGTCAACTACGCCAGAAACAAGAACAACCCGCAGTCGTAGACGATGTTCACCCCAAATGGAGTGAACATCGTCAGCAACTGCGGGTTACATGCAAGACCAATCGTTGGGCCCTGAATTCGTCCGGGGCCCTACTTTTTTTGCCCTTTTCCCAGGCGTTGCCCTTAACGAGCCCAAAAACAAAGTAACCCGCAGTTGTGGTCGAAAACACGCCTCAAAAGGAGTTTTTTCGACCACAACTGCGGGTTACTTGTAAAGACTAGGCCGTGGGGTATTAGTCCAGGTAGTCGCGCAGAACCTGTGAACGCGACGGGTGGCGCAGCTTGGACATGGTCTTTGATTCGATCTGACGGATGCGCTCACGCGTAACTCCGTAGACCTTGCCGATTTCGTCTAAAGTC
>JBKKBD010000159.1:0-10185 GCA_046714315.1 Specibacter sp. | reverse complement strand
TGGCGCCCCGATGTCTTCGACCTGCTCAAGGACGACTTCACCATCAACGCCACCGGCCCCGGTGCCGACGCGCTGGAGTTACCCGAACAGGACTGATTTTCCCAAGCACGACGGCGGTGGGCGCCTTTCTCACGAAAAGGCGCCCACCGCCGTCGTACTTTAAGCAAAAAAGCGGCTAGCGCCCCACCAGCGTCTCCAGCTGGTCGAGGGTGTTTTCATAGCGTTCCTGGACGATCCTGGTGTGCAGCCACGTCTCCACGTGCCGGACTCCCGGCAGCGACCTGATCCGGCTGACCACCTCGTTGTAATCCAGCTGCGAGCCGGTGGCGATGGTGCACACCATGGCGTAGCGGCCAATCGTGCGTGCAACGAATTCCACACCCTCCACCTCGGCAAGCAGGTCCACGACCTCCTGCGAGGCGTTGCCGGCCAGGGAAATGCCGCAGCCAAAGACAATGGCGTCGTTAGTCCCCTCCCGGCGGGTGATGGCGCCGATCTGCATGATGTTTGCATCCAGTAGCCGCAACGCCCGGGACCGGCAGGTGCTCATGGAAACGCCGATCGCCTCGCCAATCTCGGCGAAGCCCCGGCGCCCGTCCTGCTGGAGAATGCGCATGATGTCAATGTCAGTCTGGTCCAGCGACAGCCGCTCCAGGATGGGTTCCTCGCCCAGGAACAGGCTGCGGATGACCCGCTCGTACAGCAGCACGTTGACGGTGGACACATTGGGCAGGCCACTGATGAACGCCACGGTTTCGTAGAGCTGGCCCATGGTGCCCAGCCGGATTTCCACCACCACCTGGTGCGAGCCCGTGGTTTCGGAGATATAGACGGCGGAGTCAAGGGTTTCTATGCCGCGCAGCACCGCCTCGCTGGGCCCGGACAGCTGCACCGAAAGGTGTGCCAAAACCTCCAGCCCCAGGACGCGCGGGTGCACGGCCGCAATGACCTTCACCTTGCCCGAGGACAGCAATTCATTCACGTGCGAGGCAACCATGGCGCGGTTACTTCCCACGGACTTGGCCAGGTCGCTATAGGAGGCCCGTCCGTCGGCCTGCAGCTGGTGCACCAGCAATCTGTCCAGTTGGTTCATTCAATCTTTATACCAGAACATCGGACGTTTCGTTCAGATATTTCCTTCGATTCATTTCTTTCTGAAATGTTGCGGCCAAAATCAGTAATCAAACGTACAAAATTAAGGCAATTCGTCTCATACTCTGAAAATTTGTTGACACGGCGTGTGCCGTGTCACACAATCATCTAGACACCCCCACCGGAACGGCAACCGTGCCGCTCCACCCTTCACAGGAGAAATACAATGGCGAACTTCTTCAAACTTGCTGCCGCAGCCTCCATCGGCCTGCTGGCACTTTCCGGCTGTTCAGCTGCCTCGGGGGACGAGGCTGCAACCGGAAACAGCAATACACCCAAGGACCTGGTCAATGCAGGACAGGTCACCTTGTGCATCGACCCGGAGTACCCTCCGCTGGAGTATTACGCGGACGGTTCAGGCGGAGACATCGTGGGCTTCGATGCCGACGCCGGACGCGCATTGGCCGAATACTGGGGAGTGAAGGTCAAGTTCGAGGTCACCTCCTTTGATGGCCTCATGCCCGGGCTGCAGAGTGGGCGCTGCGACATGATCTTGGGCGGCCTCTACACGAGCCCGGCCCGCCTGGAGGTTGCCGATGCGGCCCCCATCATGAACGCTGGCCCGGCCGCCCTGGCCGCACCCGGCGTGGTCGGTGAGCTCAAGAGCAAGCTGGATCTGTGCGGACGCAAGGTGGTGGCCCAGGCCGCCTCCAGCAACGCCGCCACCGTCACGGCCATGGGCGAGGAGTGCAAGGCTGCGGGCAAGGACGCCCCGGCACTGACCGAATACCCCAAGACCTCGGACACCGTTCTGGCTGTACTCAACGGCAAGGCCGACGTCCTGGTGGAAACCAACGTGGCTGCCGCCTACATGGTGACGCAAAATGCGGGAAAGCTGGAAATGGCCGGCCAGGTCTTTGACCCGGACACCACCTTTGGCGTTTTCAGCAAGAAGGGCAGCACCATGACGCCCGCCATCGCCGCCGCTTTCAAGGCACTCAAGGACGACGGCTCGCTCGGCAAGATTGCCGAGAAGTACAACCTCGACACTTCCATCCTCGAGGTCAAGTAGCCGCATCCGCGCCGTCCACCATTTTCCTTGAGAGGGCATAGATAATGCTTTTTGACCCCAATATCTTCTTCGCGCAGCTGGTCAGCGCCGATTACATCAAGGGCGCAGGCCTGTCCGTGGCCGTCGCCATCGTCTCGCTGATCCTGGCCACCGTCATCGGCTTCTTCATGGCCATTGGCCGCACGGCCAAGCAGCCCTACCTGCGGGCACCTGCCCACTTCTACGTATGGTTCTTCCGCGCCATCCCGGCGCTGCTGGTCCTGTTGATCATGTGGAACGCGCTGCCGCAGATGTTCCCGGCGCTGCGGGCCGACTGGTTCTCGCCGTTCATTGCAGCTTCCGTGGGCCTGGGCCTTGTGGAAGCGGCCTTCATGTCCGAGATCATCCGTTCAGCGCTGCTGAGCGTTGACGACGGACAGGCGCTGGCTGGCCGCGCCCTGGGTATGTCCCCTGCCAAGGTCATGTTCAAGGTGGTACTCCCGCAGGCCATCCGGATCGCCCTTCCGCCCACCGGCAACGAGTTCATCGGCCTCGTCAAGTACTCCTCACTGGCCTCCGTGATCTCGCTTCGTGAACTGCTCACCACGGCCCAGGTGGGCGTGAACATCACGTTCCGCTACGCCGAATACTACGCAGCGGCAATCGTCTACTACCTGGTGATCGTCTCCATCCTCTCCCTCATCCAAAACATGGTGGAGAAGAAGTTCGCCTGGACTTCAAAAACAGCAAAGCTCAAGAAAACAGCTGACCCGCTCGTCGCCACCCAGGTAGGTATCTCATGAACACCGTAGCCAGCCCTACCCAGGAGCCCACCATGACACAGCAAGCAGTTCTGCAAGTGCGGGATCTCCACAAAACTTACAACGGCAACCAGGTCCTCAAGGGTGTGGAGTTTGACATCAACAAGGGCCAGGTCAAGGCAGTCCTGGGCCCCTCCGGCTCGGGCAAGTCCACCATGCTACGCCTCATGGCACTGCTGGAACCTGCCGACTCCGGGGAGATCCTGCTCAAGGGCAGCCGGATCGGCAGCCGGGAGCACAAGGGACGCTCCCTGCATCTGCCCGAACGCGCCCTGGCCATCCAACGCCAGGAGGTTGGCATGGTGTTCCAGCGTTTCAACCTGTTCCCGCATCTGAGTGCCGTCCGCAATGTGATGCTGGGCCTCACAAGCGTCAAGGGCATCTCGCACCACGAGGCCCGCGCCCAAGCCCGGGAAATGCTGCAAAAGGTGGGCCTGGACAACCGGGCCGAGCACTACCCCTCGGAGCTTTCCGGTGGACAGCAGCAGCGTGTGGCGATTGCACGCGCCCTGGTCATGAACCCCTCCGTGATGCTCTTCGACGAGCCCACCTCCGCTCTGGATCCGGAGCTGGTGGGCGAGGTCCTTGAGGTCATGGAGAACCTGGCCGAGTCCGGCATGACCATGATCGTTGTCACCCACGAGGTCCGCTTTGCGCGCCGCGTGGCCAACGAGGTCACCCTGTTCGACGGCGGCGTCATTGTTGAGCAGGCCGAACCCGAGCAGTTCTTTGAAAATCCGCAGCACGAACGCACCAGGAAGTTCCTCAGCCATGTCCACTAACACCACCACCGAGGCTCCCGCGAAGACCCTCCGCGCCGTCTATACGGACATGGACGACGTCGAATTCGGCGCCGGAATGGCGTTGCTGGTGGAATCCGGGTTCAGCGTTGACTACCTGGACACCCAAGATCCGGCACGCATCGCCGCCGAGGCCCACGATGCCACGGCACTGTTGGTGGGCTATGCCACCATCACGGCCGAAATCATGGACGCCATGCCGTCCCTGAAGGTCATCGCACTGCTCTCCATGGGCTTCAACAACATTGACGTTGCGGCGGCCCGCGAGCGCGGCATCTGGGTCACCAACATCCCCGGCGCAGCCACAGAGGAAGTGGCCAGCCACGCCCTGGCCCTGACGTTGGCCGTGACGCGCGGCTTGCCTTTCTACAGCGGCACTGTGCAGTCCGGGCAGTGGAATGCACGGGACACAGTGGTTCCGCCGCGGCTGAGCCAGACCCGTTTGGGCATTCTGGGCCTGGGCCGGATTGGCACCCGCTTCGCCGAAATGGCGGCGGGAGTGTTTGGCGATGTGGTGGGCTACGACCCGGTACTTCCTGACACGCCCGAGGTTCGCCAGCGGCTGGCAGAAGCCGGCATCAGGCGCACCACCTTGGAAGAGGTCCGCGACACCTCCACTGTGCTTTCGCTGCACATGCCCCTGACGGACGACACCGCTGACATGATCAACGCGCAGTTCCTGGCAAAGATGCCACGGGGCTCCTTCCTGATCAATGTCAGCCGCGGTGCACTGGTTGATTCGCAGGCACTGCGTGACTCGATCGACGCCGGGCACCTTGCCGGTGCCGGCCTTGACGTGCTCGATGTTGAGCCGCCCGCCATGGGCGAACACCCCTTGCTGCGCAACTCCCGCATCCTCATCACACCGCACGTGGCGTACCTCTCCGACTTCACCGAGGCCGAGTATATCCGCCAACAAGCTCAAAACGTTGCGTCGTGGAATGCCACAGGACGCCCGGACTCGCCCGTCGTCGAGCTCCCCTAAACCATTCACCCACCCTCCCATTCCCCGGCGCGCAGTTCTTGCGTAAACTCACAGCCTTTGAAAGCCGCCCGTTCGGCCACCGCCCCACCATTGTCACGGCCGGCACAATCCACACCATGGACCCCGCCACGCCCACTGCCGAGGCGTTCTTGATGATCGGGCCGGAGATCGTCGCCGTCGGAAGTTTGGCGCACTGCAGCGAGGCAGCCGCGGAACACGGCAGCCAGCACCCCGATTTCCGTGACTTCCCCGGGGCCACCATTGTGCCCGGATTCATTGACGCGCACGCCCATCCGCTGATGTATGGGCAGATGATGAGCTGGGTGGACTGCGGACCTGACAAGGCCGCCACCATTGGCGAAATTGTTGCCTTGCTCCAGGAGGCGGCCGAGAAGATCCCCAACGGCCTGCCCGTGCGCGGCTACGGCTATGAGCACCGAAACCTGCTGGAGGAGCGCCACCCCACCCGCTTTGAGCTGGACGCCGTCGCGCTTGACCGTGAGGTGTACCTGATGAACGCCTCCGGTCATGGCGGCGTGGTCAACTCCTACACCTTTGAGCTCAACGGCATCACCGCCGAGACCCCCAACCCCGACGGCGGCGAATTCTTCCGTGACGGCAACGGCGAGCTGACGGGTGAGCTGTCCGACGCCGCCTGCAACATCCTCACGGGCGTTGACGGGGTCAAGATTGGCCACCACGGACCCAACTTCCACCTGGCCGACGAGCCCGCCGAGCACCTGCGCCAGCTCGGCGTGGCCCAGGAGAGCTTCCTGGCCGGGGGCGTGACGAGCGTTGGTGACGCCCAGGTGTCCCGCCGCGAGTTCGACATGTACCTGCGCCTGGCCGCGGAAAACCAGCTCAAGATCCGCGTCAGTATGTACCTGCTCTCGCACCTGCTCGACGACGCCCTGGACATGGGCCTGCACGGCCAGTTTGGCAACGCACACCTGAGCTTTGCCGGCATCAAGTTCTACGCCGACGGCACCCTTGGCGGCTGGACGGCCTACTTCCCCGACGGCTATGTGGGCGATCCCTGCCGCACGGGCCAGCTGTACCACGAGCCGACGGCGTACAAGGAGCTCATCAGCAAGGCTCACGCTGCGGGGCTGCAGACAGCAACGCATGCGCAGTCGCCCACGGCCATTGAGATGGTCATCGGCTCCATTGAAGCAGCGCTGGCGGAGCACCCCGACGCCGACGCCCGCCACAGGATTGAGCACTGCGGCCTGCCCACCCTGGAGCAGATTGACCGCATGGCTGCCGCGGGCATCTACCCCGTCAACCAGCCGCAGCACTACTACAACTGGGGCGAGGGCGTGCAACAGGCCATCGGCACCCCTGGTGAACGGTTCAACCCGCTCGGCGAGTTCCTTGCCGCCGGTGTCCCCGTCACCATCAGCTCCGACGCCCCCGTGGCCGAGCCCCGCCCCCTGGAAGCCATCCAGGCCGCAGTGACCCGGGTGACCCGCAATGGCCACAAGCTCGGTGCCAACAACTTGTGCATCACGGCCGCCGACGCACTGGCCGCTCACACCATCAACGCCGCCAAGGTTTTGGGGCGCGAGGACGATCTGGGCTCGCTCGCCGTCGGCAAGAAGGCCGACTTCGCCGTGCTGGCCAACGATCCACTCACCTTCGCCGCAGACCAGATCGCCTCCATCGGCGTGCTGGCTACCTGGATCGACGGGGCCTGCCAGTACACCGCCGAGCAGCCCTCCTCCCTTGATCCGCAAGCCCCGGCACGCCCCGCTTCCGCCCTTTACGCAGTGAATTCCTGACAGGAGAATCCCATGCAGACCCAAGCCACAGAGCTCACCGCCACCGCACTCAACACCGCCGTTGAGAGCACGCCCATCACCAACAACGCCGGGTACTCCATCCTGAAGACGCTGCGCAACTACGGCGTTGACACCATCTTTGGGATCCCCGGCACCCACAACCTTGAGTTCTACCGCCACCTTGCCCCCTTGGGCATGCGCCCCGTCACCACCCGTCATGAGCAGGGCGCCGGATATGGTGCCGACGGCTGGGCCCAGCAGACGGGGTTGCCGGGTGTTGTCATCACCACCTCCGGCCCCGGTCTCCTGAACGCCCTCTCCGCCGCGGGAACCGCATACTGCGAGTCCCGGCCGCTGATCATCCTCTCCCCCGGCGTGCCCGAGGGTGAAGAGTTTGCCGACATTGGCTCGCTGCATGAAACCAAGGATTCCACGGCTGCCGCCGGAGCCATTGTGGAGTGGAGCCGGCGCGTCCACTCGGCCACCGACGCCGTCAAAGCCATCCACGACGCCTTTGAAATGTTCCGCTACGGCCGCCCGCGCCCCGTGCACATTGAGGTGCCGCTGAACATCCTGGAAAGCGCATCCGACTGCGCCGCCGAGCTGCTCGAGGCCAAGCCGCGCCGTGCTGGCCAGGGCGCCGACTCCGAGGCACTGGCCACGGCGGCAAAGCTGCTGCGGGAGTCCACCAAGCCCGTCATTTTGGCCGGCGGCGGCTCCATTCGCGCCGGCGCCCACCTGGCTGCCCTGGCGCAGCTGTTGCAGGCACCCGTGGTGACAACCCTCAACGGCAAGGGCAGCCTGCCGGAGACCCACCCGTTGTCCCTGGGTTCGGACATCCGCCTGCCAGCCGCGCAGGAGCTGTGCGACGACGCCGACGTCCTGGTGATCATCGGCTCCAAGGTGGGCGAGTCCGAAATGTGGGGTGGCAAGCTGGCCCCCCGCGGCACTGTGATCCGCGTGGACATCCTGGCCTCCCAGGCCAACAAGAACGTCAGCTCCGATGTTGCCTTGATTGGCGACTCGGCAACAGTTGTTGAGCAGCTGCTTGAGGAAATTGGCAGCCAGGACCGCCCCGCCGCTGACCTCGATGCAGTGCGGACAGCTCTGCGACGACAGGCACGGTCGCTGTCCCCGGAGCTGAGCCGCATTGCCGAAGAAGCTGCATCGGTGCTGCCCGCCAACACCATTGTGGGCGGCGACTCCTCCCAGATCACGTACCTGGGGACGGCGTCGTTCATCCCGCAGGAACACCCGCACTCGTTCCTGTACACCCCTGCCTATGCCACGCTGGGCTACGGCCTGCCGGCGTCGATCGGTGCCAAGATCGCCTCCCCCGACCGCCCCGTGGCCTGCATCCTGGGCGACGGCGCGCTCATGTTCGCCGTGCAGGAGCTGATCACTGCCGTGGAGCAGCGCCTTGACCTGGTGGTGGTGTGCGTTGACAACGGCGGCTATGCGGAGATCCGCTCCAATGAGGCCGATCGCGGCATCCCGGCCGTGGGCGTGGATCTGGTCCAGCCCGACTGGGCCGCCCTGGCCACGGCGTTTGGCGGCACCGGACACCGCATCACCGACGCTGCCAGCTTTGCCCCCACCCTGCAGCAGGCGGTCCAGGCGCGTGGGCTGCAGCTGCTGCACGTCCCCGTGGAACTGTTCAGCGCCGTCGTAAACTCCCACGCCGAAGGGAACTAGGAAGCCGCCATGACCCTTTCTTCAACAGAGCTCGACGCTGGCACCGCCCTGACCGGGGCAGCCAAGGCCACCGCCCAGGCGTGGATCGATGACAACATGGACAAGCTGTCCGTGTGGCACAAGCACATTTGGGATCTGGCCGAGCCCGCCTGGCGCGAATACAAGTCCGCCCAGTGGTACGTGGACTTGCTGCGGGCCGAGGGCTTCACCGTGGAGGCCGGCAGTGCCAGCATGCCCACGGCCTTCAGCGCGGAATGGTCATTGGGCAGCGGCGGCCCCGTGCTGCTCACGTATGCCGAGTACGACGCCGTGCCCGGTAACTGCCAGTCTGCCGGGACCGAGCCCGCACCCCGTAACGGCCTGAGCCCCTACGCCCCCGGGCACACAGATCCCCACTCCGCCCTGGGCATCTCCACGCTCGCCGGTTTGCTCGGCACCAAGCATGCCATGGAGGCGCACGGCATTGTCGGCACCTTGAAGTACACGGGCGAGCCGGCCGAGAAGGTCCAGGGCTCCAAGGTGGTCCACGGCCTGCGCGGCTATTACGACGGCGTCGATGCGATTGTCAGCTTCCACCCGTTCTACATGCTGCCGCTGTGCAACACTGCCCGCTGGGACACCCAGTGCGGCAGCTACTACAGCAAGGTCTACACGTTTGTGTGCGACGAACCGGAGACGTGGCAGCTGTCCGCCAACCCGAACCCCCCCATCCCGGCGTCGCACTCGGCTGCCCGCGCCCCGGGTGCCAATGTTGCCTTGATGAGCATGTACACCTCCACTCGGATCATGCAGGATGCCATGCTGCCCAGCTTTGGCGGCTGGTCACTCTCCGATGCCATTTTCACCCAGGGCCAGGCCACAGCGGACAACCTGCCGGCACGCATTGCGCAGATCCAGTACTCCTGGCGCTGCCCCACCCTGGAAATGGCCGAGCACGTGCTGGCGGTGCTCGACCGCAACGCCGAGCATGCAGCCGCCATGGCCCACTGCCGGATGGAAACCACCTGGGTCGCCCGCAACCGCCCGGGCCGCACCAACCATGTGCTCGCCGAGGCGCTGTATGCAAACCTGGAGCAGGTGGGCGCCCCGCAGTATGGGGCCGACGCCATTGCCGCGGCCCAGCAGATCCAGACAACCCTTGGCGTGGAGCCCATGGACAAGCCGTTCCTGGACGAGTGCGAGTCACTCATCAGCCCCCAAGACGCCGAGGCTGCGTTGCGTGAGCACTTGGCCCCGTGGCAAAAGAACTGGACCAGTGATGACTATGTGGAGATGACCCACTACGCCCCCACAGTCCGCTTCTATGTGTCCCGGCCGGCGCTCAAGCCTGCTCCTGGCCAGGGCGCCTACCCCGGCTGGGTCATGAACGCATTGGGTGGCATTGCGGCAACCATTGACCCCACCATCGAGGTGGCGGGCAAGACCATTGCCGGCACCTTTATTGACCTGCTGACCCGACCCGAAATTGCGGCAGCGGCCAAGGGCGAATTTGACCGCCGTGTTGCGCAGGATCCCATGCCGGCGCTCCTTCCGGTTGACTTCATGCCACCCACGGAATTCGCCTGGCCCGACTACTCCCTAGCTCCCGACGGCGACCGCGTCTGGTACCCCAAGATTGCCGGTCAGTAATTTTTTCACCAGTGTTGTGCCGGCCAGTGGCGTGGGATGTTTCAAATGCTTGCCCATGGGGCATGCTTTGAAGTAACCTGCGCCACAGGCGTGTAGCAGCCCCACCACCATCTTCAAAGAAGAGGACGAACCGTGCCCCAAGCTTCAGCTCCCAGCAACAGCTCTTCCCTGCGCTACCGGGTCATCAATCCGACCACTGGCGCCGTCGTCGAAGAGTTCCCCACAGCCACGGATGCTCAGATCCAGGATGCCCTAGCCTTGTCCGAGCAGGCATTCAACAGCTGGCGCCAGGTCCCCATCACCGAGCGTGCCGCCGTCGTCGCCCGCATTG
>JBKKBD010000158.1:0-42655 GCA_046714315.1 Specibacter sp. | reverse complement strand
CGATCCCGTGGCGAGGAGCTCGGCGCCAGCAAGCAAGACCTCATGCAGCGGAGGCAGGAACACGCGGGTGGAATCGCTGGACAGATAGCGTGGTCCCACCTCCCAGAAGGCCAGGAAGAGGAGTACTGCCGCAGATTTCCATAGCCAGGAGCCGGCGGTGGTGACAACTAGGCGCCACGGCCGTGCCGCCGTCGTCCGGGTCTTTTCAGGCTGATCCTGGGTGGGGATATTTGCGCCGGACGGTACCGCAGCCGTAGGGGCGGGTCGTTGTGTTGTCAGGGTACTCATCAGGCGGCGCTCCTTTGGCTGGGCAAGGGCTGGCTTGCGGGGAGTTCGTCAGGGGCGGTGCCGTCTGGGAGGACCTTGCGGTGGCCGGCGTTCCGGGCGGCCTGAACTTCGTCATGGAGCAGGGACCAGACCTTGTGCCGGTGTTCAATGAACGGTGTAGTGGAGCGGATGTCGGCCTCATCGTCCCGCTGGCCCAGATTGATGTCGACGATGGCCTTGAGCCGGCCGGGACGGGAGCTCAGGACGGCAACGCGCTGGCCAAGGTAGACGGCCTCGTCGATCCCATGGGTGATGAAGACGATCGTTTTTCCGGTCTCCTTCCAGATCCGCAGCAATTCATCCTGTAGCTGTTCGCGTGTTTGGGCATCGAGCGCCGCGAAAGGTTCGTCCATCAGTAGGATGTCTGGTTCGTAGGCGAGGCTGCGGGCAATCGCGACGCGTTGTTTCATGCCACCGGAGAGCTCGTGCGGGTACCTCTCGGCAAAGCCGGTCAGGCCCACCAAATCAAGGTAGTCGCGGGCCTTCGCGGCGCGCTGGCGCCGGTTCAGGCCGGACCCTTCGAGGCCAATGGAAACGTTCGTTGCTGCCGTGCGCCAAGGGAACAGGGCATATTGCTGGAAGACCACAGCCCGGTCCTGGCCAGGGCCTGTGACCTCCTTGCCGTCCACCAAAACTTTTCCGGCGGTTGGACGGGTGAGCCCTGCCAACAGGTCAAGGAGCGTTGTCTTGCCGGAGCCGCTAGGGCCAACGATCGTCAGGAATTCACCAGGGCGGACATCGAGGTTGAAGTCATCCAGGACCACCAGGGAGCTGGTGCTGCTTTTCGTGGGGCGTACCGCGAACTCCTGGCGGACATGGCGGAGGCTGATTTTCGCGCTCATGGTTATCCCTTCGATTCCGCGGTTTTAGGAGAGGTGGGAGAGTCGGCGGCCAGCTCGTTGAATTCGTTTGTGTAGTACTTGCTCGGCTGGAGTTCCCCGCTGATGAGCCCGGCGTCCTTGAGATAGCCGGCCCAGAGCGTGAAGTGCTTGTCCTCGATGATTCCGGCGTTGGGGACGCCAACGCTCTTCCAGTACTGCAGAGCATCGGTGCTTTCGCTGCGACCTCGGGACTGAATGATCTTGGTGAAACGGGCTATGACGTCTGCACGCGGCGTGGTGCTTTCCCACTCGATGGCCTTGGCAACACCGGTTGTGAAGGTTCGTACAGTGGTGGGGTTTTCCTTGATGAAGTCATCCCGGAACACATATTGGCCGCCAGGGAAGGAACCGAAGAATTCCACATCGGTGAAGAGTGCACGGAGACCGCCTGTGGCTAGGGCCTTGTCCTGCAGGACGGAGCCGAGGGACCCGGCGTCGACCTGGCCTCGGCGGATGGCCTGTTCGGTGTCATTGGGAGGCAGCACCACCAGCTGTACCTGTTTTATCTCGGCCTCGCTGAGACCGTTGTTGGCGAGATAAGTGTGGATGACAGCTTCTGACTGGCCACCCAAGGTGTTGACGCCGATCTTTTTGCCGATGAGGTCCTTGGCCGTTCGGATGGGGCTGTCCTTCAGCACGTAAAATCCGGTGAAGGTCTGCTCATCTGAACCGTAGTAGTTCACAACACCCGTGATCTGGGCACCGGCGTCGGCAAGTTTGACCACCGCTCCGGTAAATGCGCCACCAAAGTCGGTCTGGTTGGTGGCGGCGGACTGAATATCCTGCGGTCCGCTGATGGTGTTTCCTACCCACTCCAGCGTGAGGCCGTCGAGGTACCCCAGATCCGCGGCGAGCTCGGGCAACGTGACCGAATTTGCGGATCCTTGGTACTTCAACGTGGTGACCTCCGCGCCGCCGCTGGCTGTTGCCGGCCCACCGCAACCGGCTACTGCCATGGAAAGGACGACGGCGGTCGCTGCGGTGATGAATGGGAGGAAGCGTTTCATGGTGTCCAGTCCTGTTGTTGGCCCTGCGCCTCGGTTGAGGCTTCGGGTGCGGTTTCTCATTGGTGGTGTGAACGATGTAAACGGACTTTCCGGACCGGCGCAATCATGATTGACGCGGCGGGAAACGGTGGGAAACCTGGTGCAAAGAAGGGCAACGCTGTGTCACATTTCGCTTGTGACGGGGGATTTCCTGATGTGACAAAAGGCTTGACCGGGCCGGTGCTCATGGCTTGAGAAACGATTTTCACTTCAAGCTCCCTTGACGTGCCGCTGGGACAGGCGTCGAATGTAAACATCGTGTTGTGTTGTGCTGCGCGTCGGTGTCTGGAGGCCGTCATGAATTCACTTCTCGTGTGGTTCCGCGGCCTCATTCCGCCTTCGCCGGTTGACGGCGCCGGGCAGGCCCAGCAGGCTCGACTGACGCAATGGCGCACGGGGACGGTGGCTGCCCTTGCCGTAACCTTGTGGATCGCCATGGCGGAGGTGGACAGGCTGATAGCCGACTCGGCCACCTCCACCGGCAGGAGCGCGTCGGCCAGTTCGTTGCAGGCGCTCGACCCCCGCCTGGGCCAGGAAAATTGGGGCCTTTGGCTGGGCCTGCCGGAGGAAATCCGTCAACAGGTCTGTACGCTGCTGGGTATCTATACCGGCCTTGATGCCATCTTCGCGATTTTGTACATCAAGTTGCTGTTTGGGTTCTTCTCGTCAAAATTCATGGCGACTCTGGCAGTTGGTGCCGTTGCCGCGGGGGAGCTGGCGGAACTGATTTTGCAAGTCCAAGGTATCCAGCACTTGCGGTCAGAGACGCTTCCGGAGATTCTGGCCTCCACCTTGATTGCCTCCGGCGTGAAATGGGCGGGCCTCGCCCTGCTGGTGTTGTCTGTTTTTGTTTATGGCGATTTCCGGGCCTCGGTGGCCAGTGGTTTGCGGCGTGTTTGGAACGCGTTGTTCTTTCACCGGATCTCCGTTGTGGTCATCGTTGTGATTGGATCGTTGGCGCTGGTTCCCATCCCCGGCGTGAACGACCAGATGCCTGATACCCAGCGGGCTTGGGTCGATGCAGGTTCGTCGAAGTTTGTCGTCACGAGTCTTGCGGCCTTGCTGATTTCAGGGGGATTGTTTTATCTTGGGCGCCGTCGCAGCGAGTTGGCGTGGTCGCTGTATTTTGCCGTCCCTGATTCCCCGAACGAAGCACCCAAATACTGGATGTGGGCGTTGCCGCCTTTGCTGCTGGGACTGGCCATAGCCTTCGTTCTCGTGACAACGGGACTCACTGTCCCACTGAGCTGGCAAACTTTGGTGGCCGCGGGAGTGCCATTGGCAGCTGCAGGACTGAGCCTCGGTCTGGTCCGTCTCCTCGGACCCGGGTTGCCGATCGAACCGAGGCCCTCCGATCCGCTCCGGGCAGTGGATGCTTGGCGTTGTGGGGATGTGCTGGCGATGGTGCTGTTGGCAGTTTCAGGAACGGCACTTGTGAGAGCGTTTGCGGCCCCTCTCGCCCTGGGTGTGGCCGGAGCCCTGGACTTCGACGCGTCCCTCTGGGCCGGCGTCGGATATTTCGTGGTGGGCGTGTTAACCGTGGCGCTGGCCTTTCCTGCTGGCGCATTCGTGGTGAGGTTCCTCTGGGACGGTGTCCTGAACCCGCGGGTGATGGCAGGACCCCGCACACATGCTGTCACCGTGATCCTTAGTCTTGCTTTCGCGGGCTTGGGCTTCGCCTTTGCCGTGAGCCCCACAGCCTTCAGTGGGTTTGTAGGAGTTCCTGGAACCGCGCTTCTCACCCTGGGGGCGTGGGCCATGGTCATCGGGCTCAGCGTTGTGGCACTCCAACGGCAAGTACCGCTACAACTGTTCAAACGAATGGGTCTTCGGGCAAACCCTGTCATCACCTTGCTTGCCGTGGTGCTGGCGGTGGGGTCGTTGAATGGCGGAAATCCTGCCCTTCACCATGTGCGGGAGACTGAACTTTCCCCGGCTGTTGCAGCGGGTTTGATGGACCGGCCCGGTGTGGCGAAGGTTTTTGACGCGTGGCTGGAGCGGAGTTCTACTTGCGGGCTTGATGTCACCTCCACCGACGAGGCACCAATAGCGCATCAGGTGCGTCCCATGATTCTTGTTGCCGCTGAAGGTGGTGGAATTCGCGCCGCCAGCTGGACGGTAAGGGCCCTTGAAAAGCTGTCCAGCGTTGGAGATTGTGGCAGCGATTCGGTGATGGTGTCCTCCGGCGTGAGTGGTGGATCCCTGGGATTGACCCTGAGCAGGCTCTACGGGAAGGACGCGGTAGCAACGATGAAGGCATTGGCCCAACCGGGGCCGCTGGGGGCCGCCGTTACCGGAGCCCTGGCCGGTGACATGGTGGGTTCCGGAACCGGGCTCATGATCCCCACACGGTTCGAGGATCCAGCCACGGGCCATGAAGCCGTGGCCTGGAATGACAGAGCCGGTCTGGTTGAGTCATTGTGGGAGGGGTCAGCCGGGAAGCTGGCCGCACCTTTCGATACCGAGATTGGTGGCCCTACCGGCGCGCTGATGCTGAATTCAACAGATACCGGAACTGGCTGCAGGGTGGTCATAAGCCAAATGGACCTTCCCAGTGACAGTGCAAGCCAAACCGCAGGCCCGGCGAGCGGGTTGTCCTGCACCGCCGGAGAAGGATTTCCCTTATCTGTGGATCTCTTCGATCAACAGGCACAATGCCCTCTCCGGTTGCGATGGTCCACGGCTACGCTGCTTTCGGCTCGATTCCCCATCATCTCCCCGGCAGGGCGGGCGCCGGTGATGGCGGCTGACTCGACCGGGGCCATAAAGTGCCAAATGAAGTCCGGTTTCCAGCTCATCGACGGCGGCTATTCCGAAGGGTCTGCGCTGGGGACCGTCAGCGACTTGTGGACCAGATTGCAAGATGAGGTCCTGAACCACAACGCGTGCGTCTTGGCAGCCGCCGCCCTGCCGCCAGGGCAGGAACAAGGCCGCGATGATCCCTGTGCCGGGGCTGATGCCACAGGTGACCTTGTTGTTCCCGTGTTCCTGTTCCTGCAAAACTCACCGGGCGCGGACATTGTTGGCCAGCCTCCCCAAGCCGCGGGTGAGTTGGCAGTTCCCTTGGCGGGCCTGAAGGCTGCGAAACTGCAGATCGGATCGGCCGCTTGGATCCAAAGGCTGGAAGCCGGTGCCAACGTCTGTCCTTCGACGGCGGAGAGTAGTGACTGCGTGTTGGCGACGGCAGAGGTGAGGGCAGCGTTAGGCAACCGTTCCGTCGTCGTGGTGGCCACCAACAGTGTGCCGGCCCTTGCGGCGCCCCTTGGCTGGTCACTGTCGGACATGAGCCAACATCAGCTTGAAAAGGCCATGGACGAGGAGGCGCTCGTGACAAGCGATGACGCTCACATGCAATCCTTCGCAAAGCTGCTCGCGTACCTTCGAAACTAGGGATTCTGGTGCAATCCGCCAGTAAAAGTTGCGTTGCTTTGTTGCAGGCCACAAAGCAACTTTTTGCCCACCCGTATACGGTAGAGGTATGTCTAGCTCCGTTGGCAATGAAGCCGCTACCGCACCTGTCCGCACTCGCAACATTCCCGCAGAAATTGCCCGCTCGTGGCTTCTGGTTCCGGCAACACGCCCTGAGATCTTTGACGAGTCTGCCAACTCGCGTGCTGACGCAGTTGTCCTGGACATCGAAGACGCAGTAGATCCCAAGAAGAAGGACGCTGCCCGCGCCGACGTCATCTCCTGGCTGCGCAACGGCGGTCAGGCCTGGGTTCGCATTAACGATGTCCAGTCAGCCTTCTGGGCCGACGACGTCGCCAACCTGCGCAACGTCCCCGGCCTGCTCGGCGTCATGCTGGCCAAGACCGAGAATGCCGAGCAGGTCAAGGAAACCTATCACCGCCTCGATGGCAAGACCCGGGTCCTGGCACTCGTCGAATCTGCCGTTGGCATCGAGGAAGCCAACAACATTGCCCGTGCCGAGGGAGCCTTCCGTCTGGCCTTCGGATCCGGCGATTTCCGCCGCGACACCGGCATGGCCGCGGACCGTGAAGCCATGGCCTACCCGCGCGCCAAGCTCGTTGTTGCCAGCCGCGTCGGCAACCTGCCGGGCCCCATTGACGGACCTACCGTTGGCACCAACCACCCCATCCTGCGCGAACAGTCGGCCATCACGGTCTCCATGGGCATGACAGGCAAGCTGTGCCTGGCCACGGACCAAACCACCATCATCAACGAGGTCATCAGCCCCACGCCTTCTGACGTCGCGTGGGCCACCGATTTCATGAACGACTTCAACGCCCGCGGCGGCGTCATCCGCGACGGCTCCGACCTGCCCCGCCTGGGCCGCGCCGAGAAGATCATGAAGCTGGCCATCGCCTACGGCGTCCAGCCCT
Organism: Specibacter sp.; assembly: GCA_046714315.1. GTDB lineage: Bacteria > Actinomycetota > Actinomycetes > Actinomycetales > Micrococcaceae > Specibacter. The sequence continues at coordinate 36,058 of JBKKBD010000158.1, read as the reverse complement.
CGCTCTAACCCATGTCCGACGGCGGCCTGGTCCGGGGCATCTCCTGGAGTTCCTCCGGACCAGCGCTGTCGCTCATCACGGACGACGCCGATGCGCGGCTGCCTATGGTGGCTGGGCAGTGGCTGAGGTTTGAGGTGCTGTCCGGGGATGGGATTGAGGCCCGTTACTGCCTTGGGTATACCAGCGTGCAGGGCCCGGAGGAGTCAGCTCATATTCGCTGTCCCAGCGGGCAGCCGGCCGAGCGCGGATTCCAATGCGGTGCCTGCTTTGCCCGGGACGACTTGCGGCACATGCACGATTTTCACCGCAGCGGCCAAGCCCCGCCCGGGATGCGCCGCTATTTGGCACAACAGCATTGGCTTTACATCGCAACGTTTGCCGACGGAACCACAAAGGTTGGCACGGCCTCGAATCTTAGCAAGTGGCGTCGTCTGGCCGAACAGGGTGCGCTTGTGGCCCGGTATGTTGCTCTGGCGCAGGACGGAGCCATTGTGCGGTTGCTCGAGGACTCCGTCACCAAGGAACTTGGGCTCACACAGTTTGTGCGCGCGGCGAGCAAAACGGCGTCCCTTCTGACACCCCGCACCACGGCGGAACTGGAGCAGCGCAACCGGGAGGTGTCCGGCGTCGTGCGTGAATTTCTTGGGCAGTACCCCCTCGCCGGCTTTGAAACCATCGAGGAGCAATGGCAAGGCAGCGAGTTCGCCCGCGCCATCAGCGACGGCGGACCAAGGATCGCCTATCCACAGCCGCTGGACTCGGGCAGGCATGGCATGCGGCTCGATTCAATGCTTGGCGCCAACGCACTGGTGTCCCTCGACGATGCCGAGGCCGCGTTCGTTGTTGACCTTGGCAGGCTCAAGGGGCGGAGGATCACCTTTGGCGCGTTCACCACGGATGTCCCGGCGCTGCAGGAATCACTCTTTTAGCGTCTCCCGGCCTCCCAAAACTCGCTTCGCTCGCTTCGGGGCCCTCGGCCGGTAGACTTGATCCTGTGATTAACGACTTCTGGGAAACCGCACCGCCGGCCTACAAATACGCCGTTTTCGGCGGCATGGGGCTGACCTTTATAGGTATTGTCATCATCTTGATTGGTGCCATCACCTCCACCGCGTCCATGACGTTTATTGCCCTGCCGTTCGTCGGCGTGGGGCTGCTGGCCCACATGGCATCACTGGGCCTGCGCGGTCACAATATCCGCAAGGAATTGAAAGCTGCTGAAAAGCGCGCCGCGGAGCGCGACGGAAAGTAGCCGGGCCGCAATTACAACAAACGCCGTTGCGCGTTAGTGCTCCACAGGCTCCGGGTTGGCCACGGCACCCCGCAGGGCCCACAGGCAGATCAGTGCCGCACCGAGCATGAGGCCCACGCTGACCAGAGCCACGGTTCCCTGACCTGAATCGAAGGCATGCTTGGCCGATTCCAACAACGCGGCGCCCTGCTGCTCGGGGAGCTTCGCGGCAACGTCGACGGCGCCACCAAGGGTCTGGGAAGCCGCATCGGTGTCCTCCGCGGCCAAGCCCGCCGGAACGGCAACGTTCAACCTATAGGCCGCGGCCAGAACGCTGCCCAAGATGGCTGTACCCAGAACTGAGCCCACCTCGTAGGCCGTTTCCGAGATAGCCGAGGCGGCACCGGCCTTTGCCGGGGGAGCCGCCGCCAGGATCAGGTCGTTGGAAATGGTCTCAGACATGCCAACACCGGCTCCGAGCACGGCGAATGCGACGATGATGCCAAGCACCGAGCCATCCGTATTCAGCCACACAATCAGGAATCCCGTGGCGTTCAGGAGCAGACCACCGGCTACAAGGTACATCGGCTTGAAACGGCCGGCCAAGGAAGCGGCCAGGAGTCCCGAGACGATGGTGATGGCCAAGCCAGGCACCAAAACGTAGGCGGCATGCGTGGGGGAGAGCCCCACCACTAACTGCAGATGTTGCGTGACAAAGTACAAGAATCCCACCAGCGCAAAGATGCTCAGCAGGTTGGCGCTCACGCTGCCGCTAAAGACCGGATTCCTAAACAACGTCACGTCCATCATCGGATTTGCGCGGTGCAGCTGGCGGCGCACAAACACCACGCCGAGCACAATACCGGCCGCGATGAGCGCGACGTTCATGACCGAGAAGCCTGACTGAGCCATTTCCTTGATGCCGAAGATTGTCGGGACCATGGCGCCAAAAGTCAGCAGGATACTCAGCACATCAATTTTTCCCGGCTTGGGGTCCTTGGACTCAGGGACAAAGATTGGGGCCAGAATAAGGAACGGAACAAGCACCGGTACCGACATCAGGAATACGGCGCCCCACCAGAAGTGCTCCAGGATGAAGCCACCCACAATGGGTCCCAAAGCGGCGCCTCCGGAGAAGCCCGCGGCCCAGATGGCAATAGCCGTGCGCCGCTGGGCCGGGTCCAGGAACAGGTTACGGATCAGGGACAGGGTTGAGGGCATCAGCATGGCGCCGAAGAGGCCAAGCAGAGCGCGGTAGCCGATGAGCGCCCCGGCGTTGGGGGCAAACGCCGCAAAAACCGAGACCAGCGCGAAGCCGATGCTACCGATCATCAGCATCCGGAGACGACCAAATCGATCGGCCATGCTGCCCATGGGAACCAGCAGGGCGGCCAGAACCAGTGGGTAGACGTCAATGATCCACAACAATTCCGAGGCGGACGGCACCAGGGCCAGCGAGATCGAGGGGATCGCGAAGCTCAGTACCGTGTTGTCAACCGAAACCAACAAAACAGGCAGCATCAAAACGATCAGGGCAATCCAGGTGCGGATTCCTGCGCGCTGCGGAGTTTGGACGGGTGCTGTGGGAAGAGTTGTTGACGCCATATAGTCAGCCTATACCGTCCAGCCGGTACAGTAAACCGTCTGGACGGTGCAGTCCATCACCTCTTGTAGGGTGGACTCATGACTACACAGACATCCACGCGCGAGCGAATCCTTGGTGCTTATGAGGATTTACTCATCGACGACGGCCCCCGGGCCGCTACCTTGGATGCTGTTGCGGCGGCTGCTGGCGTTTCAAAGGGCGGTCTCCTCTATCACTTCAAGAGCAAGGAAGCGCTGACCGAGGGATTGCTCGTAAAGCTGCGGGAGTACGCTGAACTGGATTTCGCCGCGATGGCCGCGGACCCGGAGGGGTGCGCAAGCTATTACGTACGCACCAGCGTCTTTGGCGATACTCCCTTTGATCGGGCCATTGTTGCTGCCCACCGCCTCATTCAGAGCGACGAGGACGTGGTTCGCCTGGTCTTCTCCGAAATTCACTCGCGCTGGTTTGAGCTGATCCAGAGCGATATCACCGATGCTGCCGTGGCCCGCGCCGTCATGTTGTTGGGGGACGGGCTCTACTTCAACGCAACACTTTTTGGCTTCCAAACCGGTGTGGGAAGTGCCGTCAACCCGCAAGAACGTGTTGACGTTGCCTCCCTCCTGGAAGTGGTGGCCAGAATGAAGTCCGGCACACGGTCGTAGTATGCGCCGGGCCCCGTCCGGGCTATAGGCTTGAAGGCATGAGTATCAATCCCGAACTGCAGGGGCGCAGCTACCAATTAAGCGACATTTACAGTGTGGGCCGAGAGTCCATCCGTGATTTCGCTAGGGCCGTCAAGGCCAGCCACACGGCTCACTTTGATGTTGCCGCGGCACAGGCTTTGGGCCACGCCGATCTGGTGGCTCCACCCACCTACGCCATCATCGTGGCCCAGCGGGCGGACGCCCTGCTGATCAACGATTCCGATTCCGGCATCGACTTCTCCCGCGTGGTCCACGCGGAGCAGCGCTTCACCCACCACAAGGCCATCGTCGCCGGCGACGAGCTCGTCGCAGAACTCCATGTGGACACCGTCCGCGGAATGGGAGGCGGGGCCATGATTACCACCCGCGCAGAAATTTCAACGGTCGACGGCGTTGCTGTCGCCACCACAGTCTCGGCCATCCTGGTCCGCGGGGAGGGACAGTAATGAGCATGAACATTGCAGAATTGTCCGTGGGCACCGAAATTGGCTCACGCACCATCGAGATCTCCCGCTCCGACCTGGTCAAGTACGCCGGGGCTTCCGGGGACTTCAACCCCATCCACTGGAACGAACGCTTTGCCCGCGACGTCGAACTGCCCGGCGTGATTGCCCACGGCATGTTCACCATGGGAGCGGCCGTGCAGTTGGTGACCGACTGGATTGGCGACCCCGGCGCCGTCGTCTCCTACGGAACGCGCTTCACCAAGCCCGTTCCTGTGGCCGATCTGGATGGTGAGCCGGGCGCCGTCGTCAACGTTGTTGGCGTGATTGGTGCCCTTAACTCCGACGCCGGGACCGCCCGGATCGATTTGACTGTCACCTTGGATGGTCAGAAAGTCTTGGTCAAGGCCCAAGCCACAGTTCGCGTGGCGTGAACCAAGTCAACGCCTGGCGCAACGGGGTAGTCATCGCGTACGCCGGTTCCGGGTTGATCTTTGCAACCTGGGTTTCCCGCATTCCGGCCATTCGTGACAGTTTGGGCCTGACTCCGGGACAGGTGGGCTTGATGCTGCTGTGCATGTCGCTGGGGTCGTTCATTTCGGTGGCGGCCTCCGGCCTCCTTGTGCTGCGTCTTGGCTCAAAGATGACGTCCCGGGTTTGCAGCCTCATTCAGACGCTGGGCGTTATTGTCATGGGCTTGGGCGCCACCGTATTTTCTGATTCGCTCGTGGTGGCGGTCGGGCTTGTCCTGGTGGGACTTGGCACAGGCAGCTGGCATACCTCCTCAAATATTGAAGGGGCCGCGGTTGAACGTGCGCTGGGCCGGCACATCATGCCGCGGCTTCATGGCACCTTCAGCATCGGCACCGTGGTGGGCGCCGGACTTGGTGCGCTGGCGGCATACCTCCACCTGCCCGTGGCTATTCACTTGTCCGTCATTGCCCTTGCCGTGTGCGTCTCCGTGATGATCGCTACGGGCCACTATCAGGCGGACAAACTTGGTGCCACTGGAGTATTCGTGGACGTGAGCGAGGCAAGTGCCGTGCCGGGGACGGGCCCCATCCCTGTCATCGAGCGTCAAGGCGCCGACAGGGTGGAACCGTCGAGCGAGCCCACCGGTAAGGCCAAGCTTGCCGCCGCGTGGCGCGATCCGCGCACGCTGTTGCTCGGCGCCCTGGCGCTGGGATTTGGCTTGGCCGAAGGTGCGGCAGGGGACTGGGTGGCCCTCGCCATGGTTGATGGACACAAGTCGACGGCGGCCCTCGGCGCCGTGGGTTACGGTGTCTTTGTCTCGGCCATGACCATGGGGCGCTTCGCCGGAACAGTGCTTCTGGCTAAATATGGCCGGGTGATCGTGCTGCGCGTTGGTGCGGTCCTGGCCGTCGTGGGTCTTGGGGTCTTTGTCTTCGCGCCTTCGGTAGCGGTTGCCATGCCAGCATTGCTCCTCTGGGGCCTGGGCGTAGCACTGGGCTTCCCCGTGGCCATGTCGGCCGCCTCAGACGATCCGGAACACGCGGCCGCCCGCGTGTCGGTCGTCTCCACTGTGGGCTACGGTGCTTTCCTTGGCGGCCCGCCGCTGCTGGGTCTGCTGGCCGAGCATGTTGGTGTGCTGCATTCGCTCCTTGCCGTTCTTGTCATGATTGTCATCGCATTCCTTCTTACGCCAGTGGTGCGTGCGCCCGTGCGCATGGACGTCGAAGAGCGCTCACTCAAGGGATAGTCTGGACTCGTGAATGAGCAAAAATTCCTTAGTTCCCTGACAACCCTTGCCGTGGGCGGACCTGCCCGGAAATTCATCGTCGCGTCGACGGAGGCGGAAATCATTGCCGCTGTCCGGGATGCCGACGGCGCCGGCGAGCCGCTGTTGATCATCGGCGGTGGCTCTAACCTGATTGTCGCGGATGAGGGCTTTGCCGGAACCGTCCTACAGATTGCCAGCCAGGGCTATTCCGCCCAGTCACAGGACAGCTGCGGGGGAGCCTCCGTGGTGGTTCAGGCCGGTCACAACTGGGATGACTTTGTCCACCAAACAGTGCTCCATGCGTGGAGTGGACTTGAAGCTCTCTCCGGTATTCCGGGCAGCGCCGGGGCCACACCCGTGCAAAACGTTGGCGCCTACGGCTGCGAAGTTGCCCAGACCCTTGCGTCCGTGCGCACCTGGGACAGGGAGAACAATGCCATCCGCACGTTCACCAATTCCGAGCTCAAGTTCGGATACCGGGAATCACTGCTCAAAGCCGCCACAGTCAACGGTTCGCCGCGCTACGTGGTCCTCACGGTTGAATTCCAGCTTCTGTTGGGCCGGATGAGCGCCCCCGTGAAGTACGCAGAGTTGGCCCGCCGCCTGGGTGTGGAGCCCGGCCAACGTGCAAACTCGCTGGAACTGCGCCGCACGGTCCTAGCCCTGCGGGCCTCCAAGGGCATGGTCCTGGACCCCGCCGACCGCGACACCTTCTCCACCGGTTCCTTCTTCACCAACCCCATTGTGACGGCCGAGACCGCTGCGACTTTGCCCGAGGACGCCCCAAGCTGGCCTGCTGGCGAGCTCGTGAAACTCAGCGCCGCGTGGCTCATTGAAAACGCCGGATTTGCCAAGGGCTACGGCCTTGCCGGTGAGGTGCAGGATGGCACCCCCACCGCCTCGCTCTCCACCAAGCACACGCTCGCCATCACGAACCGTGGCGGGGCCCGCGCCGAGGACATCCTGGCGGTTGCGCGGGAGGTGCGGGACGGCGTCGTACGCCAATTCGGTATCACTTTGGTGCCAGAACCCGTGCTGGTGGGCTGCTCCCTCTAACCGACGGTCGAGCCTGTCGAGTCCCGCCCCATACCCCGGTAGGGGGCAAGACGGCTCCCGGGTGTGATGTGCGCTGCAGCTGCCCTACGTAACGTAGTAGGTAGATTCAGACTTTTTCGTTTACGTGATGATTGGGCATCCGTGAGGCACCAAGAGGAGCACAATGTCATCCGCAACGCTCGACTCGATCGATCTATTGAACGAGACGCCGGCCGAAAAGGCCGCGCGGAAACGTCCTGCCCGTGATCGCCATGTCACAGACTTCATTGCGCTGACCGAGCAGGTCCGTGCAGCTGGCTACATGGAGCGCGACATCAAGTGGTACGTGTTGCGGATCGTCCGCCAGAGCATTGGTTACCTGGCCGTGCTGGCACTGTTCCTGACCCTGGGTCAGAGCTGGTGGCAGATGGTCACCGCCGTGCTGTTTGCTTTCATGTGTACCCAGACCGCATTCATTTCACACGACGCGGCGCACCGTCAGGTGTTCGCCTCAGCCAAGAAGAACGCCTGGCTGGCCCGCATTGCCGGCAACCTGTTCGTGGGCCTGTCCTACGGCTGGTGGATGAACAAGCACGGTAAGCACCACCTCAACCCGAACAAGATCGGCGTTGACGGCGACATTGACCCCGGTGCACTCGTGTTTGATCCCGAGAACGCCGCCAAGCGCACAGGCTTTGCCAAATGGTTTGCGCGCCGCCAGGGTGCCTTCTTCTTCCCGCTGTTGACTCTCGCCGCCCTTGATCTGCACATCGCAGCCGTGAAGCGCGTCCTGGACCGCAAGCAGGTTGTACCCGAGCGCACAGCGGAGATCGCCTTGCTCGTAGTCCGCCTGGTACTGCTCCCCGCATTCACTGTTTGGTTCCTCGGTTGGGGCATCGGCCTGGCATTCGTTGCCGTGCAGATCATGGGATTGGGCCTGTACATGGGCTGTGCGTTCGCCCCGAACCACAAGGGCATGCCGCTGGTCCCCAAGGACGTCAAGATTGACTTCATGCGCCGCCAGACGCTCATGAGCCGCAACATCTCAGGCGGTTGGTGGGTTGATGTTGGCATGGGTGGCTTGAACTACCAGATCGAACACCACCTGTTCCCCACGATGTCCTCCAAGAACCTGAAGGCCGTCCAGCCCATGGTTCGCGAGTACTGCGCAGAGCGCAACATCGCCTACACGGAGACCACGCTTGGCCAGTCTTACATGATCGTGATGCGCTACCTGAACCGTGTTGGCTTGGGCCAGCGCGATCCCTTCGAGTGCCCCATCACGGCCAACATGCGCACCGCCCGCTAACAACTTTTCCAACTGGCCCGCAGTAGTGGTCGAAAAATCGTGATTTCGCGGTGTTTTTTGACCACTACTGCGGGCCAGTTCTGTTGCGGATAGATTTGGGGCATGAGAACTAGAGTCACCCCACCTGTTCTGGCTCGGCTCCGCCTCGCCGCGCAGTTGATTCTCCCAACGTCCATCGGCCCCGCACAGGGGCCGGTGGACGTTGTGCGTCGGCTGACGGCCCTGCAGGGGCAGGATTTCCCGGGTGCACTGTGGTCAATTGGCCTGCGGGCACCCGGCAGTACCCGGGCCGCGGTCGAGGAGGCCTTCAATCGCGGTGAACTTGTCCGCTCGTGGCCCATGCGCGGAACCTTGCACGTCACCCTCGCCCAGGATCTGGGCTGGATACTCTCCATAACTCGCGAGCGAATGATCTCCGCCCTGGCATCTCGTCACCGGGAGTTGGATATTACGACGCCGGACGTCGAGAAGGTGCGCGAGCTTGCCATTTCGCTGTTGGAACAGAGCGGCGGCCGAGCCTCGCGCGATGCCCTCTTGATCGAGTTTGATCGGGCAGGGCAGCCGGTCAAGGCCCAGCGCGGGATTCACCTTCTCTTCATGCTGTGCCTGCAAGGAACACTGCTGCAGGGGCCCATGAATACGGCAGCAGGCAATGGCAACACCCAGTTCTTCGTTCACAGCGAACAATGGGTTAAGAATCCTCGTGTGCTTGAGCGGGAGCAAGCCCTGGCCGAGTTGTGCCTGCGCTACTTTCGCAGTCATGGCCCCGCTACGCTCAAGGATTTTCAGTGGTGGTCCAAGCTACCGCTGAAAGACATCAAGTCAGGGCTCGCCCAGGTGTCGAGTGAGCTCGAATCAGTGGAGTGCAACGGGGAGATCTATTGGCTGGCGCCGGAAACTGCGGTCCTGCTCGATGGCACCATTCCAGGTGCCCGCTCCGTGCTCCTGCTCCCAGGATTTGATGAATACCTGCTCGGCTACACGGACCGCAGCGCGGCGCTGGCTCCGGAGCACGCGCCCCTGACGGTGCCGGGCAACAATGGAATGTTCAAGGCGACGGTCGTTACCGGCGGCAAAGTGGCCGGGACCTGGCGCAAGGCGCAAGGCGCGGCTGAAAAACAAAGGCAGCTCGCCGGCGTCGTGCTTCCGGAGTTTTTTGGCGAACTGAGCCCCAACCAGCACAAGGCGTTGGAGCAGGCGTCAAAGAAATATGCCGCATTCCTGACCCCTTAAACATCTGTGTGGCAGTTATTGGACGAAAAACGCGCAGGGAAGCGCTATCCAGTCCAACAACTGCCACACAGATGTGAAGGGTTAAAGTTACAGCGTGCCGACGGCGATCTTCAGCATGCGGCGCAGTGGCTCGGCGGCACCCCAGAGGAGCTGATCGCCCACCGTGAACGCGCTGATGTACTCGGGGCCCATGTCCATTTTCCGGATACGGCCCACGGGGACTTCCAGCGTGCCGGAGGCGGCCACAGGGGTGAGGTCAGCCATGGATGCTTCCTTGGTGTTGGGAACCACCTTGGCCCACTCGTTGTCGTTGGCCAGCAGGGTTTCGATCTCGGCCACGGACAGGTCCTCGCGGAGCTTCAACGTCAGGGCCTGCGAGTGGGAGCGCATGGCGCCAATGCGCACGCAGAGACCGTCCATGATCACGCGGTTCTCAGAAGTGGTGCCAAGGATCTTGTTGGTCTCGACCCCAGCCTTCCATTCTTCCTTGGACTGGCCATTGCCCAAATCGGCGTCAATCCAGGGGATCAAGGAGCCGGCCAGCGGCACGCCGAACTGGCTGGCATCAACACCTTCGCGCTGGTGGGCTAGGACCTTGCGGTCGATTTCTAGGATGGCCGACGCCGGGTTATCCAGTTCGGAGGAAACCTCGGAGTTGAGCGTGCCGAACTGGTTCAGGAGCTCGCGCATGTGCCGCGCGCCGCCGCCGGAAGCAGCCTGGTACGTCATGGAGGTGCCCCACTCGACGAGACCGTTCTTGAACAGTCCGCCTAGGCCCATGAGCATGCAGGAAACGGTGCAATTGCCGCCCACATAGTCCTTCACACCGGACGCCAGACCCTGGTCGATGACGGCGCGGTTGACGGGGTCAAGGACGATGATGGAATCGTTGTTCATGCGCAGCGTGGAGGCGGCATCGAGCCAGAGGCCGTCCCAGCCGCGGCCGCGCAGTTCGCTGTGCACGCGGCTGGTGTAATCGCCGCCCTGTGCGGTGACAATAATGGGAAGTTTGGCCAGAGTGTCAATATCAAAGGCGTCTTCGAGCTTGCCGGCATCGCCGGCACCTGTAATCGTGGGGGCGTTGCCGCCAGCGTTCGAGGTGGAGAAGAAGACGGGGTTGATGTCGCCGAAGTCGCCTTCGTCCTGCATTCGCTGCAGCAGAACGGAACCGACCATGCCGCGCCAGCCAACGAGGCCGACGGAAGGAACACTGTTATTGGTCATGTCCCAAGTTTACGGGGGAGGGGCAAATCGGTTGTAGTTCGTTTCATCTGATGAACAGGTACGGCGGCGTTACTCCGGCCGGATCAGATCGATGCCGCGGGCCTTGCGCAACTTCTCGGCCTTACGTTCGCGGGCATAGTAGATCCAGCTCCAAGCGGCAAACGCTGCAGCCAAGAGCATCGGAACTAGGACACCGGCCGCAGCGCTGAATCCTTCTTGGACCCACAGAATGACAAAGGCAACGGCCGAGATGCCGGAGAAGATGGAAATGATGAGGGAAATCACCAAGAGTCCAACCGCGCTGTTGACCGGCTTGACGGCGCTGCCCGCGGATCCCTTGTAGACGCCGTATTCCTCAACGCTCATGCCTTGCCGGAACGCTTCTCGCTCAACTTGGGACCTGTAGTAGCCCTTGCCCGGCCGTCCGGAGGAGCCGTAGCCGGGCTGCCCCGGGTCGGCGGCATGGGAGCCTGTAGGTTTCTGAGAACGGTTGCTCATGAGAGAAGTGCGGCACGCAGCCCGGATAGTGATTCCAGCACGCCTTCGGCATTCAATCCCGTGTGTTCCACAACATCCGCTGTCGGATCCTTTGCCTGCCCCACGGCCCACGCCCCAGCGTCGGGGCGGATCATCAAGTGGTCCTCCGCGTCCTGTGTCCGGCTCAGCACATAGGCAGTTCCGGTCTTTGTCTGACGGACATGCTCCTCAATGATGTCCATCTCCGCTACTGCGCCGTCGATCGTAGGATCCTGGGCGAACGCAAACCAGGTGGAAAGGGTGCGGGGCTGGAGCAGCACCTTGACCTTGTCCGATTCAACATGGACAACAGTGTCGATGGATTCACCGGTCATGAGGCTGATCTCAGTCCACCGAGTTGCCTGGCCCATGGCGTAAGCCAAGACCACCGCAGGACCCTCCAGCTCAATGTCTTCGCCCTTGGCTGACGCGAAGCCCCTCGCCAGCAGCGATGATGCCCCGGCGATGCACAGCTGGTCCGAATCCAGTTCCTCGGTCAATCGGAGGACTGCTGCGCTCTTGCGGGCTTGTACCGTTGACGATGATCTCAGGAGATAGGCAACTTCGGCGAAACCGAATCCATAGGATTCGGCAGATTCAGGCTGGGATGTAGACGTTAGGTCCATGGCTCGTGCAATCCGTTCTTTGACTTTTAAAGTGTCTGGAATATGGGCGGGAATTTACCCGAAACCGAGGAAGTTTGCAGCACCTTTGCCAAGATCCTTGATGCCGTCGCCGACGTCGCTGGCAAACTTGCCCGGGTCCGTGACCGCCGAGGCAATCCCGTCACCGATGGCTTTCACTCCATTGTTCACGAAGTCCTTCACGACAGGGATGTCATAAATCGCCCACCCCACGCTGATCACTTGGGCCACCGTGCCTGCCGGCGGAGGGAGGAAGCAGGCCACACCCAGTGCCGTTTTGGCACCGGAAATGGCGGCCTTGTTCATATCGCCTTCGGCAATGCCCGCAATCGTGTCGTAGCCGCTCAGTCCCACGCCAAGCCAGCCAAGACCACGTCCCAACCCGCCCTTTCCTAGCCACTCCAGGTTGCCGCCCTTGAACAGTTGCGGCGTTTCGGCGAAGAATCCCTTCATCGAGTTCAGCTGGGGAAAGTACTTGTTGAGGTTCTTCAACCCCAAGAGATCGGTGGCGGAGTCCATGAGGTTATAGGGCGCGCTGCGGCTGGCCAGTTTGCCCCATTGGGAGGCGTCCTTGAACACGTCCCAGCCCTTGGCCGCCATATGGCTGAGTCCAAACACATTCTTGGGGAGGGAGAAGGCATTCTTGAGGCTGCCATAGTTCTGCCATGCATCCCTGAATGGGGATCCCTTCGACAGCCAATCAGGCCCCCATGGGTTCGGGCCACCAGCCCCGCCGGTTCCCGTTCCAGGGACGCCGGATGGCCCGCTCAAGCTGGCAACAGAACTCGTCTGTTCCTGTTCCGCAGCGTTCTTCTTGAGAAGATCGGCGGCGTCATCGAGCATGGCCGCCGTACGGGAAATGACACCCCGGTGCTGGCCTCGCCACTGCGAAGCAAAGCGTTGCGCATCCGGACCCTGCCAATAGCGTGGCAGCTGGTTGACGGCGCCGTCGAGCGTTCGCTGCGCTTGAGCAAGCTTTTGAGAGCTGCCAGCGAAGTCCCTGGCTAACGCGCGCAGTTCTTCAACATCAGCGCCCAGCATTTCAGACATAGTGACTCCGGAGGGTGAGGGGGACAGGGAAGCGTTGTAAATCCAAGACGATCCTAGCCACAGCCAAGCGTCCCGGCGATGGGGCGAAGTCCCCATGGCGGTTTACGCCGGCGCCTCAAACTCCGTGTCGCCCTTGGCCCACAGGGTGATCCGGTACTCGGTGCCGTTCTTGGCGGTGTGCCAACCCTCCGCAGGTGTGGCCCCGCGGAACGACCACTCCTGACCCAGGGCAGGCGCTTGGGTGTCGCCGGATACGTCCGAGTTGATGACTGTCACCACCGCCACATTGCAGTGCTCGGCGACCTGGGCATAGATTTCCCCGCCACCAATGACCCAGACTTCGCTGCCGCCGGGGGAGAACTGCGCCTCCACGAGGGCCTCCTCCACCGAGCCAAGCGCGACGGCGCCACTCGCCTCGGGCGTCGAGCCCCAGCCCTCCTGGCGGGTCACTACAATGTTGGTGCGGTCAACCAGCGGCCGGTACTTGTCCGGGAACGACTCCCAGGTCTTGCGGCCCATGACCACAGGGTGGCCGGTGGTGACGCGCTTGAAGTGGGCCATGTCCTCGGGCAGGTGCCAAGGCATGCCGCCGTCGGCCCCGATGATGCCCTGATTGGTCTGGGCCCAGATCATGCCAACGATGGGTTGGCTGAAACGGTAGCTGGTGGGGGTGCTCATACGGCGATCGGTGCCTTAATCGTCGGGTGGTGCTGGTAGTCAACCAGTTCAAAGTCTTCAAAAGTGTAGTCAAAGATTGACTCGGGTGTGCGCGTGAAACGCAGCTTCGGGTACGCGTATGGTTCACGGGTGAGTTGCTCGGCGACCTGTTCCAGATGGTCGTCGTAGATGTGCACGTCGCCGCCGGTCCAGATAAATTCGCCCGGCTCCATGTCCAGCTGCTGGGCCACCATCATGGTCAGCAGCGCGTAGGAGGCAATGTTGAAGGGGACACCCAGGAACGTGTCGGCGGAGCGTTGGTACAGCTGGCAGCTGAGCTTTCCGCGGCCGTCCTCTGTGGGGGCAACGTAGAACTGGAAGAACGCGTGGCATGGCGGCAACGCCATGTTCTTTAGTTCGCCTACATTCCATGCCGAGACAATGTGGCGGCGGGAATCCGGGTTGCTCGCCAAGGACTCCATGACCTGGGCGATCTGATCAATGTGTTCGCCGTCAGGTGTGGGCCAGGAGCGCCACTGGACGCCATAGACGGGACCCAGCTCGCCGGCGTCGTCCGCCCATTCATTCCAAATCTTGACGCCGTTCTCCTGCAGCCAGCTCACGTTCGAGTCTCCGCGCAGGAACCACAGCAGCTCCATGGCGACCGACTTGAAGTGCACCCGCTTGGTGGTGATCAGCGGGAAGCTTTCGCTCAGGTCAAAGCGCAGCTGGCGGCCAAAAACGCTGCGCGTGCCGGTGCCGGTGCGGTCCGATTTCGCGGTGCCATTGGCTAAAACGTCGCGGAGCATGTCTTCGTACGGGGTCTCAATAGTCACGCGTTTAGTCTACTTGCCGCGCTGGTTCAGTCGACCGTGGAGGAGTGTGAGAAGTGTTGCGTCGTCCAGCCCGGCCCGTTTCCCCTCTGCTATGAGATGTTCGACGGCGGCCGTCACCTCCCCGGGAGTGTCGACGTAGTCGGTGGATTCGGCGACCACGGTTCCCTGCCGACGGTTTGTAGTGACGAGACCGGCAGCCTCAAGTTCCTTGTAAGCACGGGCCACTGTGCCGGCTGCGATGCCAAGATCGCCGGCGAGACTGCGGACAGTGGGCAACCGGGTGCCCGGAGGTAGCTCACCCACGGCGATGAGCGAGCGAATCTGGGTCTGAACTTGTTCATACGGCGGGGTGGCCGTCGCCAGATCAATGACGATGTGCGCTTCCACGGGAGGGCTACTTGCTCAGGCTCGTGTGGTTTTTTGCCGCCGGCATGAAATCGGAAGGGGTGAAAGCACGCAGGGGATAGAAGGCAATAAGTAAGGCAATGACAATGCAGAGGAGACCCAAAACGCCTGATTCAAATTGCGGCATCAGTGGATTGGCATCTGGTGCCACAGGAACCATGACCAAGAGAATCCCAAGAATGGCGTACCAACTGCCGGTAACGGTCCGGGCGATTCGGAACAAGGAACGGCGGCGCAGGGTGCGATCCAGAGAGGCAGGTACGTTGTTCAGCACTGGCCGGACCAGGACAAAGCGCATGGCGGCGAGTCCAATTGTCAGGATCGCCAACGCCGCAATGCCTGGAACCAGGTAGAGGGCCGCGGGGGCGTCCAGCCCATCCCATGTGTTGGGGCCATTGGACGCGGCAACTCCATGGGCACCGATGAGTGCCAACACCATTCCTACGGTGGCGACTGCAAAGGCAAAGTACATCGGCCAAGGCAGCAAAACACCCAAGCTGGCGTGGGGTGCGCCTGGGGTTGAGTAGTTGCGCCGAAGGACGAATTCCAGCGCCAGATGGGCCAGCAGGGCGAAGACAGCTGACGCAGCCACAATTCCCGTCAGGCCAAACCAGCCATGCATCGCATAGCCCGCAGCAGCACCGACGATGGCGGCCAGAAAGAGGGCAGCGCCAGCAGAATTGTTGAGTTTGGCGGCAGCGGGCCCGTCTCCCGCGTTAGGCGGAGCGGAAGCGCCCGGGACATGCAAAACGTTATATCCGGCGTCGTCCGTGGGGGAATCGAGGAACGCTGGCTTCCAGAACAGCATGACGACGAGCACTGCCATGTTGACCAGCCCGGCCCAGTTAGTCCATGACGTGATGCCTGAGGTTGGCGCAGGCCGTGCCAGAAACTCGCCGGCGATGCTGGCCAGGCCGGCCGCTACCGTGGCCGAAACGCGCAGGAGCCGGTTCATGCCAATTGACCGCAGTGACTTGTTTTGCTCGAGTGTTAGCGACTCCAGCGATCTGCGTCTGGCAATGAGCCGCATTACCAGCACGGTTCCGGCGGTCAGGATGGCAAACGCCGTCGTCAGTGCGGTGGCAAGAACATATCCTGGAACGCGGCCCATGATGTTGGCGCTGGATTGGTGGCTTTCGGTTGCTGTGGCTGGCGTCGACGGATCGAACCCGGGGGCAAAAAACGTTATTGCGAGAATTGCGGCGCTGAAAATGAAGACGCCAAGGACGGTCCAGCCGAGGAGTGGTTGGACGTAGTCTCGGGTACGCCGGAATTCCAGGACGGCCATTCGCTGGGCAGATTTGGGTGCTGGCCACGTTGCTTGCCCGATCGCATGAACAGCAACGACGGCTGTTGCCGGGATGAGGAGTGAGGTCCACGGCATGATTGACCACGGATCCTGCGCTGCGTGAAATTGATCGGGGGCGAAAACACCGGCGCTGCCGGCGCCCGTGAGACCACTGAACGCCCATGCAATGATGCCGGTCCACAGCGCGTGCTTGCGGATATGCTCAAGTGACCTTGATTCAGCCTTGCTCCAGACGAACAGCCGCAGGGCCAGATAGACCACCACGGCGGCGCCGACCCCGATCGTCCCCACGAGGACGAGCACTTCCATCCAGTTGGCGCCAAGCATTACTTCCCCCTGAGAATCTTTGTATCAAATGTACGGTACAAAGACCCGTGAGGGAAGGATGGCGACTAGCCCTTCAGTAGGTCCGTGTGGTGAGCGTCCACAACGTTGGGATGCGCGCGCAACCGGTACCGGAGGGCATTGTCACCGTAGGTTTCCAAAATGGGACTGTTGCCCGGGTCGGCGGAAAGCCCCCGGGCCTTGGCTTGAAACTCCGGATTCACGGCGAGCTGGGGCATGGTCGCATCCAGCGCAGGGTTGTAGAAGAACGGAAGAGAGATCCTGTCCGTTCCACGCAAGGGCGAAATTACGCGGTGCAGGGTCGCCTTGAGATAGCCGTTGGTTGCCAGCTCCAGCATCTCGCCAATATTGACCACGAACGTTCCGGGTACCTGCGGTGCGTCGATCCACTTGCCCTGGTATTCAACCTGGAGGCCACCCTTTTCGGGCTCAACGAGCAGGAGTGTCAGGACTCCGCCGTCGCGGTGGGAGCCAACGCCCTGCACGGGATCCGGGTTGGACTCACCTGGGTACCGGACGATCTTCAGCATGGGGAAGGCTCTGGAGGCAAATGCGGCGTCAAAGGTGTCTTCCGGGGCACCGAGGGAAACGGCAAGCGCTCGCAGGAGATCAAGTGAGATGGCGCTGAGTCGTTCGGTCCATTCGGAAACCACGGCGCGCATCTCCGGTAGTCCTTCGGGCCACAGATTGGGCCCTTCCAGGCGCCAATAGTTGGGAACGCCGTCGCCGGGCTCAACCGTGTCACGCTCCACGCCGATGTCGATTTGTTCGCGCCAGTCGATGGCACCATCGGTGAGTTCACCACCTACACGGGTGTAGCCGCGGAATTGCGGGCTGTGAACGTTTTCCACCGCGAGCTTGAGATCGTCGGGGAGGTCAAAGAACCGGCGGGAAATATCAAGCATGGAGTCCGTGAGTTCCTGCGGAATGCCGTGGCCAGCCAAATACAGGAACCCGACCTCGTGCATGGCATCGCGCAGGTCATTCCTAAATGCGGTGGCTTCTTCCGGACCCGCATTGAGGCGGGAGAAATCCAGGACGGGCAGTGAATCCAGTGACGGCATGCTATATATCCTTTGCGGCGACGTTGGCAAGCGAAATCCTCTATTCGCTCTAATGTTACGTACCGAACTCCGTGAACGGGGAAGAAAATGTCGAAATGCTACGTCGAGAGCATGCAAGAGGCCCGGAATGCTGCATTATGCAGCGTTCCGGGCCTCTCCGTTAGAACTTAAACCGGGACTAATCCTCAAAGGGTTTGTGCTGCTCCAGGGCAACAATTCGCCCGGGATCTGCGTGTGACACGTGGACGAGAAGCACCTCGCCGGGGGCCAAATGCGGATCGTGAATCGGCAACAAATCAGCCATGTCTTGGGGCATGCGTTTGGCGAGCGTCGCAAGAACGGTGGGCAGCACCGGTCTATGGGTGCACAGAGCCGTTGCGCTGTTACGGGTCAGGAGCTTTTCAACCACAGCCTCAACCTTGGCAGGGTGACGCTTGTGATCAGCCTCGGTTAGCCAAGACACCACCTTCACCTTGGCCTTCGTTGCCTGGGCGTAAGGGGAAATGGTGGAGATGCAGCGCATCCAACCGCTCGTATAGATCCGCCCTGGATGCCACGACATCATCAATCGCTGCAGGTACAAGGCCTGGCGCTTACCGGTTGCAGCCAGGGGCCGTTCACCTTCGGCACGGGTCCATGCGGACCGGGGCTTGGCCTTTGCATGCCTGACGATCAACAGCGGCCACGTGTCCAGTGATCCGGTTTGGTGGGCGGCTACCAGTGCTTCCAGAGGTTCCACATCAGAGGGGTTGGAAAGCAAGCCACGCGCCTTGTTGGGGCTGCACCAAATGACGGAGTCCACTTCCTTCCCGTCGGCGATGGCCGGCAAGTCATCGGCCAAAGAGGCCCAGTAATGAACTTCCTTCAAGCCCGGCTTTACGGCATAACGAATGGAGGGCAGCGGTATGCCCAAAGTGATGGGCAGGCCCACCTCCTCAAAAACTTCCCGTACAGCGCATTCGGGCAGCGTCTCGCCTTTGTCCAGCTTGCCCTTGGGCCATGACCAGTCGTCATAGCGTTGGCGATGAATCAGAAGAACTTCCAACTTCTTCTTCTTGACCCGCCAACACAGCGCGCCGGCAGCGTAAACGGAGGCGGTGGAGCCTGCGTTGATATCGTCCTCTAGGTGTTCCGTGGTGCGCATTACCGGTGCAGTGTGGATCGCGGACGTGAACGGTTGGCGAGCAACCACGACTGGACATCCAGTAGCGGCTTTCCTTCAGCGTCTTGGTGGTGGCGTTGCCACTCGCCCTCGTTGTCCAGGTGCCAACTGGCGGTCCCGGGATCAAGGTAGCGGGTCAGCAACGAGTTCACGTCTGCGATGTCGTCCTTGTTGGAGAGCTTCACGAGCGCCTCAACCCGGCGGTCAAGATTGCGGTGCATCATGTCTGCTGAACCAATGTAAACCACGGGATCTCCGCCATTGGCGAAGGTAAACACACGCGAATGTTCAAGGAAACGGCCAAGGACGGAGCGGACCGTGATGTTCTCGCTCAGTCCGGGAACACCCGGACGCAGCGAACAAATGCCACGCACAATCACGCCGACGTCCACGCCGGCCTGGGACGCCCGGTAGAGGGAGTCAATGATGGCCTCATCCACCATTGAGTTGACCTTGATGCGAACCTTGGCAGGCAGCCCGGCCTTCTTGTTGGCAATCTCGGCGTCGATGCGATCGATCAAACCTGAACGGACCGAGCGCGGAGCCACCAGCAACCTGTCAAAGGATGTCTTGGGTGCGTAACCGGACAGCTGGTTGAACAGCTTCGAAAGGTCCTCACCCACCTGGTTGTCGGCAGTCAGCAGGCCTAGATCTTCGTAGTACCTCGCCGTGCGCGGGTGGTAGTTTCCGGTACCAATGTGGCAGTAGCGGCGGAGTCCGTCCTGTTCCTGACGCACCACGAGAGAAAGCTTGCAGTGGGTTTTCAGTCCCACGATGCCGTACACCACGTGCACGCCGGCCTGCTCAAGCTTGCGCGCCCAGGAGATGTTGGCCTGCTCATCAAAGCGGGCCTTGATTTCAACTAGAGCCAGAACCTGCTTGCCGGCCTCCGCGGCATCAACGAGTGCGTCAACAATGGGTGAGTCACCCGAGGTCCGGTACAGGGTCTGCTTGATGGCGCGGACCTTGGGATCGGCAGCGGCCTGTTCCAGAAATGCCTGAACCGAGGTGGAGAAGGCATCGTAGGGGTGGTGGAGCAGAATGTCCCGACGGCGCATGGCCGCAAAGACGTTGGCCGCCTTGGACGTTTCCGAAGCATTCAGGTCCCGGGACGTGTGCGCTACATGCTTGGGGTAACGCAGATCCGGCCGGTCGATGCCGCCGATGATGGACAATCCACGCAGATCAAGGGGCGCAGGGAGGAAATAAACCTCGGATTCTTCAACGTCGAGCTCTCGCACCAGCAGCTCAAGGATGCTCGGGTTGATGTCTGTAGCCACTTCGAGACGAACAGGCGGGCCAAACTTACGGCGCAGCAGTTCCTTCTCCAGCGCTTGCAGAAGGTTCTCGGCGTCGTCCTCTTCTACCTCGAGGTCTTCGTTGCGTGTTACGCGGAAAGTGTGGTGTTCCACGATCTCCATGCCGGGGAACAGCTGGTCGAGGTGTTGGGCAATGACTTCTTCCAGGGGGATGAAGCGGGCAACCCTGCCGGGGACGGTGCCGGCGCGGGCGCCGTCGAGGGATACAAGGCGCGGCAGCAGATCCGGGACCTTCAGGCGGGCGAAGAGTTCCTTGTCGCTAACGGGGTTGCGAACTACTACGGCAAGGTTCAGGGAGAGCCCGGAGATGTAAGGGAAGGGGTGCGCGGGGTCGACGGCCAGAGGCGTCAGTACCGGGAACATCTTCTCGGCAAACATCTTGGACAACTGGACCTTGGAAGGGTCATCCAGCTCTTCCCAGTGCACCAGATGAATGTGCTCGTAGGCCAAGGCAGGGCGGATCTGGCTGGCAAAAACGTGGGCGTGCCGTGATTGCAGCTCGTGGGCGGCGTCGCTGATCTGCTCCAAAACCTCCAGCGGGCTCAGGCCGGCCGGTGATGGCACCGCCAATCCTGCGGCGATGCGGCGCTTGAGGCCGGCCACGCGCACCATGAAGAACTCATCAAGGTTGGAGGCGAAGATGGACAGGAAATTCACCCGTTCCAGCAGCTGCAGATCTGGATCTTCAGCCAGTTCGAGCACGCGGGAGTTGAATGCCAGCCAGCTCAGCTCGCGGTCAAGGAACCGGTCGGGGCTGATATCGCCCTCAGGAATGAGCGTTGGCTCAAACTCGGGGATCTCAATTCGGTCTTGGGTGGCTCGGGACGCTGGAACCTCGCCGGCACTAAATCGTTCCCGGCCGTTGGTCACCGCCAGGTTCGCTGTTCCCTTGTAATCGCGCTTCATCAACAAGTCCTCATGGTTGGTACTGCATTTGCATCAAAATTTGCATCAACCCGCAAGCCGCAGGTGCTCAAATTATGCCGACATGGGGCCGTACATGACGTCGGAATCCCACTTGGTGAATCCCAGTTTGCGGTACAGCGCCACAGCAGCTTCATTGTCCGCGTCAACGTAAAGCATAATGGCGCTCAGCCCCGCTTTATGCAGGTGGTCGATTCCTTGACGGGTCAACATCTTGCCTAGACCCAGTCCCTGCGCAGCCGGAGTCACGCCCACGACATAGACCTCGCCGATGGCCGCCTGGCCTGAACGTGCATGGTGGACCTTGGTCCAGTGGAAGCCCAAGATCTCGTCATTGGCGCCAACGGCGAGGAAGAACCCTGCCGGATCAAACCAGTCCTCGGCCATGCGGGCCTGTAGATCGGCCAAGGTCATGGAACCCTGTTCGGGGTGGTGCGCAAAAGCCGCCGCATTGGCGGCCAACCACGCTTCCTCGTCTTGGTGGGGGATGAACGTGCGCAACGTCACGCCGTCGGGCGTTGGGTAGTCAGTCGTCACAGTGCCGGCGCCCGTGCCAGCGGACGACGGCGATTGCCGGGCCAGGCGCATGCGCCACAGTTCGCGGATGGCCCGGTACCCGTAGCTGGCAGCGAGGTCGGCGGCGGCCTCATGGTCGCCGTGTGACCAGGCCTTGATTCCTTGCAAGCCTCTGACCTCAACAAGCTTGTCGGCGAGGATGGCGCCAACACCTTCGTTGCGGTAGGAGGGGTGAACTGCAATTTCCAGCACGCCTTCGCTGCCGTTCAGCACCACAACGGCCACCCCAGCCAGATCCTCGCCGAGAGTAGGTGAGGCGTCTTCAGGGGCGTAGGTGAGCAGTGTGAGAACCGAGTGGGGTCCCGACACGGTGGCTTTGAGTTCCACCAGCGTCTGCTCCGAGAACGGCGGGTTGCCGTCGGCGTCCTCGGCCGCGTCAATCACCGTCTGGATCTCACGCAGGAGCTCGGGCCCGGGTGCACCCGGGATCACGGTCACTGGCCAGCTGTCAGTCTTTGCGGGGCTCATAAGCACAGCCTAGTGGGGGTGCATGCGCGAATGCGAGACTCGGTGGACATCGATCGAGTCAAGGACAGCGCAAACATCGGCATCAAACGGTGCAATTTGCGTGTGGGTGCGGAGGTGACATACAGTTTGGGAGCAGCGTCGCCCGGTTCTCATGGGTGTTGTTACGAGGGGGATGCACCAGTGGGGTGTGCTCGATACGTTCGACCCGTATGTCCTCCACCAACAAGTAAGGCCCGAATCCATGATGGATTCGGGCCTTACTGTTTTTGCGACGCACTTAGGCGTCGGTGAGGGCGCCGTCGTTGATTTGGGAAACGGTGAGCCGGTAGCCAACGTTGCGCACCGTGCTGATGAGGTTCTCATTTTCTGAGCCAAGCTTGGCGCGCAGGCGGCGGACATGAACGTCCACCGTGCGGGTGCCTCCGTAGTAGTCGTAACCCCAGACCTCATTGAGCAGTTGGGCCCTTGTGAAAACGCGGCCAGGATGCTGGGCCAGGTACTTGAGAAGTTCGAATTCCTTATACGTAAGGTTCAGCGGAGTGCCGTGGACGCGGGCCGTGTAGCTGTCCTCATCGATGACGATGCCGGCGGCGTGGATTTCTTGATTGGTGTCGTCATCGGCGTTGGCCGCACGGGTGACCGCCAATCGGATCCGCGCTTCAACCTCGGCAGGGCCGGCAGATTCAAGGATGACGTCGTCGGCCGCCCATGATGCGGTCACGGCGGCCATGCCGCCCTCCGTCAGGACCAGCACCAAAGGAACGTTGATTCCGGTGGCACGCAACAGCTGCGTCAAGGAACGGGCGCTTGCCAGGTCCTTTCGGGCATCAACCATGATGAGATCCGAGGGCTTGGCGTCAAGCAGGGCGGTAGGGACCGCGGGAAGAATGTGGACGGTGTGGCTCAAAAGTTCCAGGGCAGGCAAAACATCCACGGAACTGCCGTGGTTGTTGGTCAGCATTAAGATCTGCGACATGACTTCCTTACAAAGTACTAAAAACGCGCATCTTTGAGCGACGAACCAACTTCAAGCCCTGCAATGGCAGGAATACCCAGAAACCAAGACGCCCCGCCCGCAGGGTTGTTCCACAGTGTACCGGCAGAATAGGGCAGGATTGATGTGTGAAGTCATCTACAGCCGGACTTATTGGAATCATCGCACTTGCGCTATTCGTGTGTGGGCACTACTTGGGACTTGGATACTCGGTGGGAGTCAGCATCGCCCTTTCAGTCGTCTTTGGGTATGGGTGGCCCCATTATTTGGGAATTCCAGCCAAGAAAACCCTCGGCACCATCATTGCCCTCACTGGTGCGGGGGCCTCGCTCAGTGTTGGGCTGGCCGAAGGAACCGAGTACCTGACGTGGACCCCCATCTACATTGCTTTGGGCTTCGGTGCCATCATGGTTGTTCAGATCATCCGAGGCACGGGTCAAAAGCACAGGTTGGAGTCCACACTTGGCTCTGGAGCTGGTGTACTCATCGCCGGATTTGCCTGCGGGTGGGTGGCATCGCTGAGGTACTTGGGCGAACCGGGCATGACCCTCATCGTGGGAATTAGTGCCGCCGTTGCACTACTTGCCTGCATGTTGCCGTGGCCCGACCGGGTCTTAGCTCCGCTGGCCATTGGTCTGGCCGGATTGGCCGGCCCCCTTGCCGCGCTGCTCATTTCAGATGTTCGTGTTCTGCCCGCCATGGTTCTGGGTATCCTTGCCGGCGCCGTGATCGCAGCGTTCCATCGGCTGCGGACCCTGTCCGGTGCACCGGAGCGTTTTATTGGCGTTGCGGCAGCGTCACTCGCCCCGCTATTGCCCCTGGGGTCCCTGCTGTACCTCGTGGAAAAAATACTTCTTCGCTAGGCTCCGCGTCAGTTGGCGTCGAGTCGTGAAAAACACCGCCGGAACATTGTTAGGATGGCACTATGAGCGTACTTGCCTTGGAAATTTTCTTCATCTGCCTTCTGGCTTTGGCCGGCGTAACCATGGCGTGGTTTGCCGGACTGGTGGTGTGGCGTCTCTTCAAGGGTCAGCAGTAACCTGCCATGCCTATTGAGATACCCACTGATCTGACCCCGGAACTTGTTCCCCTGTCCTGGCTGCTTGGCACCTGGACGGGTGCCGGACGCCTTGGTGCTGGCGAAGACGACTCGGAATACTTCACCCAGACGGTCACCTTTGCAGCCAACGGCCTCCCGTACCTTCAGTACACGGCCGAATCATGGCTGACGGATGAGCACGGAACAGTTCTGCGTCCCTTGTCGGTCGAGACCGGGTTCTGGCAGCTGGATCGCACCCTGAATGATTCCGACGGCGGACCCGGCCTGATCCCGGCCGATATTGTTCCTGCCCTCCGCACCGCGGACGACGTCGAAGTCCTGCGCAACGCTGACGGCGGCTTCGACATCATGGTCAACATTGTGCACCCCGGAGGCATCTCGGAGCTCTACTACGGAACCATCAAGGGCCCCCAGATCCAGCTCTCCACCGACGCTGTCATGCGCGGAGCGGGAGCCAAGGAATACACCGCGGCAACCCGCATCTTCGGGCTCGTCAATGGCGATCTCTACTGGCGCTGGGATGTAGCCGCACACGGCAAGGCCCTCGCCGCCCACGCCTCCGCTGCCCTCCGTAAGGCTGCCTCCTAGCTTTCATAAGTCCGTTGACCAGTCAGATAAGGCCGCTCTGAATATTCAGAGCGGCCTTATCTGACGGGTCAACGCTGCAGTCCGGCACCCTTGCTCGGAATAGCACACTAGTAGAAGGCGTTGGAACCGTTATGAGCTATTTGAGTCCCCTGTTAAACCGTTCCGGTGCCGTGCAAGCTGGCGGCCTTGATGCCGGTGTTGCCGCCCACTATGGTGATCCTAACCGCGAGCAGCGCCTTCTGGCCGGGTACCTGGGGAAGCCGGGGTCTGCCGTCGTCGATCTTTCCCATCGGGGAATTGTTACGGTGACAGGTCCGGACCGGTTGAGTTGGCTCAACACCTTGTCCTCCCAAGCAGTGACGGCGCTCCCATCGCATGTGGGCACCGAGCTGCTGCTGCTGACGATTCAGGGTCGCATTGAGTTCGATGCCCGTGTTGTCGATGACGGCGAGACTACGTGGTTGATCGTGGAGACCGCCGAGGCGGAGCCGCTCGCGAAGTGGCTCAATTCCATGAAGTTCATGTTGCGCGTAGAAATTGCAGATGTTTCCGCTGACTGGGCAGTGCTCGGTTCGGTTACCGAGGTTCCGGAGTGGAACGAGTTGCTGGTGTGGGTCGATCCGTGGCCGCACGTCGGTGCCGGTGGCTATAGCTATGCGGCAGTTCCGGAAGCCGAACACCCAGGCCTTGAACGTCCATGGCGTGAATACCTGGTCCCGGCCTCCTCGTTGGTGGAGGTTGTCGGAGATCGCCCGCTTGCCGGGGTGTGGGCCGCAGAAGCGCTACGGCTGGCCGCCTGGCGGCCGCGCCGGGGCGCCGAGACCGATGAGAAGACCATTCCCCATGAGCTTGACCTCCTGCGGACTGCCGTTCACCTGACCAAGGGATGCTACAAAGGGCAGGAGACCATTGCCCGCGTGCATAACTTGGGACGTCCTCCGCGCCGCCTTGTGTTTTTGCAATTGGATGGCTCCCTGCATACGCTGCCAGCACCTGGCAGTGAGGTCATACTTGAGGACCGTGTGGTTGGTACCGTCACCTCCGTGGCGCAGCACTTTGAAATGGGTCCTATTGCGCTGGCCTTGGTCAAACGTTCGGTGGATCCAGACGCGGTGCTCAGTGTAAATGACGACGGCGAGCTATACCCGGCCAATCAGGAAATTATCGTAGCCACCGACGCCGGCCAAGTGGTTGGCAGGCAGTCAGGGTTCTTGCGCACTCCGCGCTAACTGCGCTCCACGTCACTAGGAAGTTCCCTTGTGCGCGGTTATTCCACATGGAATACTTCTTGTGGAATAGATAGGGGAGTCCTTCGCCATGACACGAAATACGCCGCTGACACCATTGGGCATATCGGCCCTGGGATTGCTTGTTGAGCGGCCCATGCATCCGTATGAGATGTACCAGGTGCTCATGCAGCGCCATGAAGACCGAATAGTAAAAGTCCGCCCGGGCACGCTCTATCACGCAGTTGCTCGGCTGGCGGCTGATGGATTGGTGGAGCCAATTGGAACAGAACGGGACGGAAACCGGCCCGAACGGACCACCTACGCAATCCTTCCTGCAGGTAGGGATGCCCTCAAAAGCAGGGTAGAGGAGTTGCTGTCCACCCCGGTCAATGAATATCCATGCTTCCCTCAAGCCCTCGACGAGGCACATAATCTGCCAGCCGATTCCGTCACGAGACTCCTGGAGCGCCGGTTGGCCCATCTGCAGGAGCAGCTGACGGCGTTGGAAACGGTTGTTTCAAAAGCTGTGGCCAAAGGCGTTGAGCCTAGATTCTTGATCGACGCCGAATATCAACAGACCTTGCTAAACGCGGAAATAAAGTGGGTCGGCCAATTGTGCACCGATATTGCCTCCGGTGCTTTGCCCTGGTGAATGCACCGTTCCCACACACGACTCTAAATTAAGGAAGTCCATGGAAACCGTGGAAAAACCGTGGCCCGCGTTATGGGCGCTAGTACTGGGTTTCTTTATGATCCTGGTAGATTCCACCATCGTCTCGGTGGCCAATCCCAAGATCATGGAGGGCCTGAATACTGATATCAACTCGGTCATCTGGGTCACCAGCGCGTACCTGTTGGCTTACGCCGTACCGTTGCTTGTCACCGGCCGTCTTGGCGACAAATATGGCCCCAAGAACCTGTACCTCATTGGGCTGACGGTCTTTACCCTTGCCTCCCTGTGGTGTGGATTCTCCGACAACATCGGCATGCTGATCGTGGCCCGTGTTGCGCAAGGACTCGGTGCAGCATTGATGACGCCCCAGACCATGGCCGTCATCACCCGCATCTTCGCCCCGGATAAGCGCGGACCCGCCATGGGGCTGTGGGGTGCCACTGCGGGCGTTGCCATGTTGGTTGGCCCCATCCTTGGCGGCGTCCTTGTTGACGGACTCGGCTGGGAATGGATCTTCTTTGTCAACGTTCCTGTCGGTGTGATCGCGTTCGTTTTGGCCTGGCGGCTGGTCCCCAAGCTCAAAACCCATGCCCACAAGTTTGACCTGCTGGGTGTCCTCTTGAGTTCCCTGGGGCTGTTCCTTTTGGTCTTTGGCATCCAAGAAGGGGCCACCTACGATTGGGGAACCATCAAGGGTCCGCTAACGGTTTGGGGCATGATCATTGCCGGGCTCGTCTTCCTGATCGCCTTCGTTTGGTGGCAGGCCATCAACAAGGGCGAGCCGTTGGTGCCCCTGCATCTGTTCAAGGTGCGCAATTTCTCCCTTGCCAATACCGCCATCACGGCTATGGGTTTTAGTGTCACGGCCATGAGTTTGCCGCTGTTCTTCTACTACCAGTTGGTACGCGGCATGAGTCCAACGCAGTCCGCATTGATGATGATCCCCATGGCTCTGGCTTCAGGTGTTCTGGCGCCATTCGTCGGCAAGCTGGTGGATGTGGTCAATCCCCGATACGTAGCTTTCACCGGGTTCATCCTTATGGCTGTATCCCTTGCCTGGACCTCCGCACTCATGAGCCCGGAGACCGCCATCTGGCTCTTCCTGCTTCCCAGCGGCCTGCTCGGCATCGCAAGTTCGGGCATTTGGGCACCGCTTTCAACTACGGCCACCCGTAACCTTGCCCCGCGCGAAGCCGGCGCGGGTGCTGGCATCTACAACACGACACGCCAGATTGGTGCCGTTCTGGGTAGCGCGGCCATTGCCGCCTTGATCTCTGCCCGACTGGCCGCCGAGATGCCTGCAGGTGCAGGGTCAGGCATGCAGGATGTCGCCGGCCAGTTGCCGGAGGCCCTGCGGGCAGGTTTCTCGACCGCCATGGCGCAGTCGATATTGCTGCCGGCAGCGGTGGTCCTGGTGGGTGCGGCCGTGGCCATCATGTTTGCCAAGCCGCGCCCCCTGGCTGCTATTTATGCCGGTTTTGATGGGGTTGGAGAGAAACCCGAGTCTGCAGGCCAGCAACACTAAGTCCCATGGACGTGGCCAGGGCATGGGCCGGGGCATTGTTGATGTCGGCCTGGAATTGCACAATGAGTCCGGCGGCCAGGGCTTCGTGGGCTGCGATGCTTGTCGCCAGCCGGCCCGTTCCCTGTCGCCGGAACTCTGGTGCAACCAGGGTTCCCAAGTGCGCCAGCAGCCCTTGGTACTCGCCATAGGCGCTACAGGCGAGGGGGCCGGCGTCGGGCTCTCCAGATGTCATGATGGTGAACTTATGTGCCAGGCGGGCCAAACCCACATCGTTGACATCGTCGGGTGGGCAAAGGGCTTCCAGCGCGGCAACCGGGGCCTCTCCCGTGGCCACGTGAACGGTGTGTTCGGGCTGGTGCAACTCCAGATCATCGGCGTAGTAGAGGGCCTCTGTGCCAAGGCCCCGGCCGCCAAAGTCCCTCGCGAGACGCAGCATGGTGGCGTGGTCGCTGAGTTCGTCGTCGTCCAAACCTTCCGCGGCCTCGAGTAGCTTGGCCGGTCCGGTCAGCACGGACTTGTCCCACAGGCGCAGGAAAGTGAGTGTTTCCGTTTCTGTTGCGTGCGTGATTCTGGTTCCGTCTGCCCCGGCAAGAAGAGAATCCGTGGGCAGCTGGAGTCCGCGTTCCCAAGCCAGGAACACGATGGGCGCGGAGGCAAGATCAAAGGTCATGCATTAAACGGTAACGCCCCTACAGCTAGGTTGCTGTAGGGGCGCCTTGGGGTGGGCCTAGCCGAAGAGGATGGCGGCTTCCTCGTAGCGGTGCTGTGGAACGGTCTTCAGGTTGCCCAGTGCGGCTTCGAAGGGAACATGATCGATCTCCGTGCCCCTGAGAGCAACCATGGTGCCCCAACGTTCTTCGACAACCGAGTCAACGGCTGCCATGCCAAGACGGGTGGCCAGCACGCGGTCAAAGCTGGAGGGGACGCCTCCGCGCTGGATGTGGCCAAGGATGGTCGCACGGGTTTCGATGCCTGTACGGGCCTCGATCTCCGGGGCAAGCTGCTCCGAGATGCCGCCGAGGCGGGGACGGCCAAAGGTGTCAAGGCCACGCTCGGAGTGTGCCGAGTCCTGGTGGTCGGGGACAAAGCCCTCAGCAACCACGACCAGCGGCGCACGTCCGCGATCGTGAGCTTCCTTGACCCACTCAACGATCTGATCCATGCTCGTGTTCTGCTCCGGGATCAGGACGGCGTGGGCGCCGGTTGCCATGCCTGCGTGCAGGGCGATCCAGCCAACGTGGCGGCCCATGACCTCAGCGATCATGCAGCGATGGTGCGATTCGCCGGTGGTGCGCAGGCGGTCGATTGCCTCGGTGGCGATCTGAACGGCCGTGTCAAAACCAAAGGTGTAATCCGTGGCGTCAAGATCGTTGTCAACGGTCTTGGGAACGCCGACGATCTTCAGGCCAGCGTCCGTCAGTCGGCGGGCAGCGGCGAGGGTTCCTTCGCCACCGATGGCGATCAACGCGTCAACGCCGAGGCGCTCCATGTGGGCCTTGATGACCTCGGGGCCACCGTTTCCCTCAAAAGGGTTGGTGCGGGAGGTGCCCAGAATGGTACCGCCCTGCTTGGAGATACCACGAACCATCTGGCGGGGCAGGTCCATGACATCGCCCTCCACCACGCCGCGCCAGCCGTCACGGAAGCCAACAAATTCGTGGCCGTAGCTCTTGATGCCTTTGAGCACGATTCCGCGGATAACGGCGTTCAGGCCCGGGCAGTCGCCGCCGCTGGTGAGAATTCCAATCTTCATGTGTATCTAGGTCCTTCGAGGGTGTGTCTAATGGGGTTGAGCGCACCATTGAGCTCCTCATAGAGAACATTCTAGACGCTCATGTGATCCCGGCAACTCTACGCCCAACCCGTGGACTTCCTCTGCTATGGCTGCTTTTTGCCCAGCAGCTTCACGGCGCCACCGGCAACCATGGCCACGCCTGCGCCCAGCAGGAGCCACATGGCCGTCTGTCCGGCATCCAAATCCAGCCCTGCTTGGTTGATGACAATGATCAAAATACCTAGGACAAGTACGACGGCGCCCCAGACTATGGTGCCAACCCTCGCCGGGTGCCTGGTCGGGGTAACCTCGGCGGCTGTATTTTGATTGTCGCGATTTTCGCGGTTGTCTTGATCGCTGTTGGGAAGGGGTTCTGTGATGTTCATGATCTGCTCCGTTGGGGTGGTCGTTGATTCCGAGGCTGCTAGGTGCGGGTCCATGGCCGTCACTTCCCGGCCACCGTCGTGACGTCGATGCTGCTAGCTGCACCCTCCAGCGTTATGACAATCCCCTTCCCGGTGGCGTCCGGGTTGAGCTCGGTGGTGGACTCCTCGGCGAGTGCGCCGCCGTCGTCCTTGCCATCGATGGTCAGTGATGCCGCGGCGAGTTCGCTCTTGATCGTTACGGGGATGTCAGCGGGAACCTTGAGGATGACGCTCGATGCGAAGGCCTGGATGGGGATCTGGAGGTCGTTGGTGAGGGATGAAACGCTCCCCAACTGGGTCAGGTCAAAGGTGGCACTGCCAAACGCCACGCTCCGCCCGGCCTCCGCGGCCGTGGTCGACGCCGGGGTCCAGCTCACGTCGTTGAAGGCGGTGCGAGGTCCGGCATGAGGCGGAACACTAAACAGGCCAGCGAAGACCAGTGCAATGACGGCAAAGGTGCCCAGACCACCGGCGGCGCGGCCCATGAAACCAGCTACCACGATCGCAATTCCTGCCGTTATGGCGGCTGCCGCAGCGGCGACGCTGGCCTGGTAGTCGTGGAGATCGATCACGGCTGTTGCATCCAGAAGAAGCACAGTCGCACCGACGATTGCGGCCAGACCCAGCGTCAGCAGGCTGGCGGCGGCCCCCAGTCGGGGCGTTGTCTTTACCGGCTGGCGCTTGACATACATCTGTGGATTGGGCGCAAAGGGCTGTGCGGGAGCGTAGCCCGCCCCTGAAGGGGAGAACACGGGATGGGAGAACGCCGGAGGGGAGAACGCGGTGGGCGCGTCCGGTGCCGAGGCATCGACGTACGGGCGGGGCTGTGGCGGGGTGGGAATTCCCTCTGCGGACTTGCCTCGGTTAACGGCCCAGTAAATGAGCCACGCAATGCCGCCAATGAAGAACAGCGGCCAGGGGAACCAGCCGTCCTCACCACCGAAGATGAAGCCCTGGCCCGGGCCGACGAACCCCAGTAGGGTCAAGATGGCCGAGCCCGTCATTCCGGTGGACCAGCGCCCACGGCCCACTTCCTCAACATGGATTCGTCCGTCGGGTTCGGGCAGGAGAGCCCAAGCCACGCCGTAGGCGAGAAGCCCGACGCCGAAGAACAGTGTCAAGACCACGGCTAGGCCACGCACAATCACGGGATCAATGCCCCACTTGTTGGCAAGGCCGCTACAGACGCCACCTATCCAGCGGTTGCTTCCGCGCTGGATGCCGAGGCCGCGAAGCCATTGGAAGAATTTGGCGGAATCCGCATCACTTGCGGGTCCGTTCTGGGAGGGGAGCGGGGCTTCCGGTTCCGGAGCCGCCGCGGGGCTGGCTGGGAGATCTGGGGTTTCTGGGGAATTGTTCATACTTCAATGGTGTCGCCCGGCTGGACGCCTCGCTATCGGGGGTGACCCTGAAAGAACCCTGAAGGACCCCCGGGAAGCACTGCGGGTGGGGCATTCTCGTGTTTGGATTGAATCATGAGCGCAAAGATGTACCGATCCCAAGAGCGAATTATCGCCGGGGTATGCGGTGGCCTGGCCGAACACCTTGGACTGAAGGTGGGACTCGTCCGCGCCATCTTGATTGGTACCAGCTTCTTCTTTGGAGCGGGTCTGGTGTTCTACGGCTGGTTGTGGCTCCTGGTGCCCATGGCCGGCGAGAAGCGGTCAGAGGGCAGTATCTTGCTCGACGCCGATGGGAACCCCCAGCTCAAGTTGTTCCGCCCTGCTGCCGGAACCGTCACCGAGGGAACACCGCCGGAAGAGAACGGGCGCAAGAAACTCTCGATTGGTTTCAAGGATGTACTCATCGGCGGATGCCTTGTCATAGCTGCCATCATTGTCTTTGGCCAGCAGACCAGCGGCAACCTTCACCTCGGCAACCTGATTCCCCTGCTGGTGATCGTCCTCGGTGCCGTGTTGGCCTGGATGCAGTTGGACAATACGCGCAGGGTTGGCCTGCTCAGCGCAGCCAAGATGAACACCCCCATGGCCCTGCTGCGGCTAGGCGGTGGAATCGCGCTGGTGATCACCGGTGTCATTGTGATCGTTGCGGGCTCGGGGTCGTGGCAGTTGATGTGGGCCTCTGTGGTGGCCTCCCTGGCCGTGCTGGCCGGGGTGGCCCTTGTCCTGGCGCCGTGGGCCTTGAAGTTCTGGCGCGAATTTCAAGACGAACGGGCAGGGCGCATCCGCGAATCCGAGAGGGCAGAAATCGCCGCACACCTGCATGATTCGGTGCTGCAAACGTTGGCGTTAATTCAAAAGAACGCCAACTCCGCCACAGACGTTACGCGGTTGGCCCGGGCCCAGGAACGGGAATTGCGTGAGTGGATCTATCAGGACAATGAACATAATTCCGGGGCCCTTGTTGAGCGCGTCAAGGCCGTTTGTGCCGAGGCGGAAGATCTCTATGGCCAGGTCGTGGAGGTTGTGGCCGTGGGGGATGCCGAGCTGACCGAACAGGGAAACGCCCTGATTCAGGCCGTACGCGAGGCCGTCATGAACGGCGTACGGCACGGTGGAACCACCGTTTCGGTTTACGTTGAAGCCGGTCCCAAGGGCGTGGACGTGTTCGTCAAGGACCGCGGCCCGGGCTTTGATGTCACCGCGGTGCCGGCGGACAGGCTGGGTGTCCGGGAGTCCGTCGTCGGCCGTATGCAGCGCAACGGTGGGACGGCTGAGATCATTAGTTCAGCCGAAGGAACCGAGGTTCGGCTGCACCTGCCCATCGAAACACCAGCAACCGAGGAAGCTAAATGACAATGCCGGCAACGCCCATCAGGGTTGTAATAGTTGACGACCACGCCATCTTCCGGTCGGGACTCAAGGCCGACCTTTCCCAGGATATTTCTGTTCTGGCCGAGGCTGCCACCGTCGAGGAGGCCATCGCAGCTGTCACGGCACAGCAACCCGATGTCGTGCTACTCGATGTGCATCTGCCCGGCGGCCGCGGACAGGGCGGGCGTGAAGTGATTGCCGGCTGCGCCGCGTTGCTTGGGACCACCAAATTCCTGGCACTGAGCGTCTCAGATTCTGCCGAGGACGTGGTCTCGGTGATCCGGGCCGGCGCCCGGGGCTACGTCACGAAGTCCATTTCGGGGGCGGAAATTTCAGATGCCGTCCGTCGTGTGGCAGGCGGTGACGCCGTGTTCTCGCCTAGGCTGGCCGGATTCGTACTGGATGCCTTCGGAACGGCCGAGGTTGCCGTGGAGGATGAGCTGGACAGGCTCTCCGCACGCGAACTCGAGGTCATGCGCCTGATTGCGCGCGGCTACTCCTACAAGGAAGTGGCCAAGGCGTTGTTCATCTCGATCAAGACGGTGGAAACCCACGTTTCTGCCGTGCTTCGCAAGTTGCAGCTGTCCTCACGGCACGAACTGACCCGCTGGGCCGCAGACCGCCGCCTGCTTTAGAGGGATCCGTGAAATTATGCGCCGAACCCGCCGCCAGTTCTGCGCATAGCGTCATCCGACTGCCGGTATGCGCGGTGCCCAGTGCAAGTTCTGCGCATAAACACTTATGCGCACAACCCGAAACGAGTTGTGCGCATAAGTTCAGGGTTTGCTTGGTTTATTTGGCGGAGCCGAGGAATTCCTGCAGGCGGGCAACGCCCACAGCGAGATCGTCGTCGCCGAGCGCGTAGGACAGGCGCAGGTAGCCGCTGGGGCCAAAGGCTTCGCCCGGAACCACTGCGACTTCAGCCTTTTCCAGGATCAACGCGGCCAGTTCGGCCGAGGTGGCCGGACGGATACCGCTAATTTCACGTCCGAGCAGGCCGCGGACATCCGCATAGGCGTAGAACGCGCCGTGCGGGGTGGGGCACTCAACGCCGTCGATGGAGTTCAAGGCAGCGACCATGGCCTTGCGGCGGCGGTCAAAGGCAACCTTCATCTCATCAACGGCGGTCAGCGGACCGGCCACGGCGGCAAGGGCAGCCATCTGCGAGACGTTCGACACGTTTGAGGTTGCGTGCGACTGCAGGTTGGTGGCGGCCTTGGTCACATCCAGGGGTGCGATCATCCATCCCACACGCCAACCGGTCATGGCGTACGTCTTGGCAACGCCATTCAAGATGACAACCTTGTCACCCAGCTCGGGAGCTGCCGTGGCAATCGAGGTGAAGGGCACGCCATCGTAGGTCAGGTGCTCATAGATTTCATCCGTGATGACCCAGAGGCCCTTGGCTGCGGCCCACAAACCAATCTCGCGGGTCTGCTCGGGGGAGTAGACGGCGCCGGTGGGGTTGGACGGGGAGACGAACAGCAGCACCTTGGTTCGGGGCGTCACCGCTGCCTCGAGCTGTTCGATGGTGACCATGTAACCCTGTTCGGGACCTGCGAAGACCTCGACGGGAACGCCGCCAGCCAAACGGATGGCCTCCGGGTAGGTGGTCCAGAAGGGAGCCGGGACAATGACCTCATCTCCCGGATCCAACAGCGTGGCGAAGGATTCGTAGACGGCCTGCTTGCCGCCGTTGGTCACGAGAACCTGGGCAGGGTCGACGGCGTAGCCCGAGTCCCGCAGGGTCTTGGCGGCAATGGCGCTGCGCAGCTCGGGCAACCCGGCCGCGGGGGAGTAGCGGTGGAACTTTGGCTGACGGGCCGCGGCAATCGCTGCCTCAACAATGTAGTCAGGGGTAGGGAAATCCGGCTCACCGGCCCCGAAGCCAATGACCGGGCGTCCGGCGGCCTTCAAGGCCTTGGCTTTGGCATCAACGGCAAGGGTTGCGGATTCGGCAATGGCGGAGATCCGTGCGGAAACGCGGCGCCCGGAGGCTTGGTCAACTGTCAAGTCGGCAGACATCAGGAATCTTTCTTTGGTGGGAGGCCCAAAATACTTTCATCGTCACCTTCTACTTTAGGCGCATACGGTGCTCGGTTCGACTAACGCGGTATTGAATGCGTAGAATGGTTAATCGGTGTTCAAGCACCATGATGGTTCACGCCTTCAAGCCGGTTTGGAATCACGGCATTGAGACTGTAAGTTATTCATGGTTTACAAACACCGAGCGGATCTTTGAGCACAGATGTTCTCTCGTTTGTGCGTGAATTTCAAAGGGTAGTGGCGCAATTGGTAGCGCAGCGGTCTCCAAAACCGCAGGTTGCAGGTTCGAGTCCTGTCTGCCCTGCGCATGGTCGTAGCGGTTTTTACACTGTTATACGTGTAAAAACCCTCGTCTGAGCGAATGTTTGCACATCACACGGTCCGGATAGCCGGATTAGCGTGTATTCCAACTAATGATGAGTGAGGCACTGGTGACCGAAACTGCGGCAAGCAGCTCCAAGGGCCCTGTGAAGAAGGCTACAAAGCCCGGCAAGCCCGGAATCTTTAGCCGGATTGCCCTCTTCCTCCGCCAGGTAATCGGCGAGCTGAAGAAGGTCGTCACCCCCACTCGTAAAGAGTTGATCAACTACACCGGTGTTGTGTTGGTATTCGTTGTCATCGTGATGGCTATTGTTACCGTCTTGGATCTGGGCTTCGGTCAAGCCGTGCTTTGGGTCTTTGGTGGAAACGTAAACATCGAGCAGTAAGAAGCTCAACTTGGCCGACCCCGCCGAATCATTTGGCACGGGGTCGGTTTGAGCCATTTAAGAAACGCACAAGGAAAGCAGGAAATTCGTGTCTGAGCTGGAGCCCGAGGCTACATACAGTGAGCAGGACCAGGACACTGTGGTTGCTGATGCTGCCATCAATGCCGACCTTGATGCCGTTGATGATGCAGCTGTTGCTGAAACAGAAGCAGCTGTTGTAGACGCCGAAGTTACCGAAGAGCCGGCCGCAGACGCCGAGCCCGAGGTTGACCCGGCCGAAGAATTCAAGGCCAAGCTGCGCCGCCAAGAGGGTGACTGGTACGTCATTCACTCCTACGCAGGTTACGAAAACCGCGTCAAGGTCAATCTTGAGTCCCGCAGCCTGTCGCTGAACATGGAAGATTACATCTTCGAAGTCCAGGTCCCCATGGAAGAAGTCGTGGAGATCAAGAACGCGACGCGCAAGGTTGTCAACCGCGT